>MEOF01000044.1 GCA_001769505.1 Bacteroidetes bacterium GWF2_33_38 | reverse complement strand
TGCACATAAATATTTCTTGCCGCATAATTTGCCCTAAAATAAGGGATGGGGTATTTTATGCTCATATTGAAACAGGGGAGTTATATATGAGTTTTGGAACTTTGTCAAAGCTTATAATACGAACATTCCGAGAGTTTAAAACTTTCGGAATGTTGACTCAGGTTATCAACAAACTCATAATTAATACATTAAAAGATCTTGTTTATATCTAACTAAAACACAAATGTTAATTTATCTAAAAGCTATTTTTAATCTGCTTTCGAATTTGTATTTTTGAATTCTGAAAACCGTTGCTCTAATGCTTCGAACCAACACAAATAATAAGAAAAATAAGAATGGGAATATCAAGTTTTTTTAAAGTACAAAAACATAAACAGTTTGATTACAAACCCTTGTACTACGATAAACGAAAAGAAGAGCTTGAACAAATTAAACAAAAATACAATGTCGAAATTACCGAAAATGGTTCTTCGGAATATCGTCCAAACTTAAAAGGTAAAATCAGGAGTCATTACGAAAAGTCGTCTCGTCCAGCACCTCGAACGTCGAGCACCCGATTAATCGTTTTTATTATCATTCTAATTTTTATCGGATACTATCTTTTTTATAAATAAATTCGTTACATGCCTGATATAATTAATTTACTTCCCGATTCGGTTGCCAATCAGATTGCAGCAGGAGAGGTTATTCAACGACCGGCATCGATAATTAAAGAAATGGTCGAAAATTCGCTTGATGCCGGAGCCACCAATATTCAGGTTAATGTTAAAGATTCGGGACGAACATTAGTTCAAATAATCGACAACGGAAAAGGAATGTCAGAAACTGATGCTCGTATGGCTTTTGAACGGCATGCAACTTCAAAAATAAGTTCGGTTGACGACATTTATTCGCTCACAACCATGGGATTTCGGGGCGAAGCATTGGCAAGCATTGCTGCTATTGCTCAGGTTGAGTTGAGAACCAAACAAAACGGTCAAGATTTGGGCACCAAAATTCAAATTTCAGGTTCAACAGTTGAGTTGCAAGAATCTTGTAATTGTTCAGTTGGAAGTAATTTTACCATTCGAAATATATTTTATAATGTTCCGGTGCGACGCAAGTTTTTGAAGGCAAACTCAACTGAATTAAAGCACATCGTTACCGAATTTCAAAAAATTGCACTATGCAATTCATCGGTTGCAATGTCGCTATACAGCAACGACACCGAAATATACGTTATTCCGCAAAGCAATATAAAACAGCGTATTGTAAATGTTTTTGGAAAACAAATAAGTCAAAATTTGATCCCATTAGACACCGAAACAAGTATTGTAAAAATTTCAGGATTTGTGGGAAAACCAGAATTTGCTAAGAAAACCATAGGCGAACAATTTTTCTTTATCAATGGGCGATTCATGAAAAGTTCAGCTTTTCACAAAGCCGTGTTAGATGCCTACGATAAGATTCTTCCCTATGGAACGATCCCTTCGTATTTTATTTTTCTAGATGTTGACCCAAGCACAATTGATGTTAATATTCACCCAACCAAAACCGAAATAAAATTTGAAAATGCCAAAGCAGTTTGGCAAATGATTTTTGCATCGATTAAAGAAGCCTTAGGCAAACATAATATCGTTCCTTCGCTTGATTTCGATCAAGAAGCATATATCGACATTCCTTACTTAAACAAAGAAAGCGAAATAAAAAAGCCGCATATATCGGTAAATCAAGAATATAATCCTTTTAAAACCGACAAAAATCAAAATAAATCGACGTATGATAATTGGGATAAATTATATTCGGGTTTTGAAAATAAATATCAAGCCGTTGAACAAGAAAACATACAGCAAAAAATTGAACTTGAGAATCAAAATCATCAATCGAATTTGTATCAATACAAATCAAAATATATTTTCAGTGCCGTAAAATCGGGACTTATGATTATCGACCAACGAAGAGCAAACGAACGAATTTTGTTTGAACAAATCATGAAAGGATATGAAAATCACGTTGGAATTTCACAAAAGAATTTATTTCCTGAGCAAATCGTATTGACCGAAATTGAATCGATGATTTTAACCAATCTCAGCGAAGAACTCGAGGAAATAGGTTTTGATATTTCGTGTATCGGAAACAATACATTTGCGGTAAATGGCACACCTGCTGTGATTGATAATTGTAATCCGCAAGATGTACTCCAAACCATAATTGCAAATCATCAAAAAAATAAAGCAGATATCAAAAGTGAAGTATTTAGAAACTTGGCCGAATCGCTTGCTAAATATGCAGCAATGCGAGAAAATAAAAAAATGTCGTCGATAGAAGTTGAGCAATTTATAAATAATCTTTTTTCGTGTCAAAATTCCAATTACACTCCCGATGGAAAAGCCATTATTACGATTTTAAACGACGATGAACTTGATAAAAAATTAAAATAAACAACATGAATCAATACCGTCCAAGTGGATTTAGTATGTTACCGCCGGTAGTTAAAAACCTACTGATAATAAATATACTTTTTTTCTTTGCTACATATGCCGTTTCGAGTGCGTTTAACATGGATTTGTCAGAAATGTTGGGACTGTACTACTTCGAATCTGAAAAATTTAAAATATATCAATACTTAACCTACATGTTTATGCATGCTGGTTTTTCTCATATCTTTTTCAACATGTTTGCTCTTTGGATGTTTGGAAAAATATTAGAAAATGTATGGGGTCCAAAACGTTTTTTGATTTACTATTTTGTAACCGGACTTGGAGCTGCGGCAATTCACACTCTTGTAAGTTGGTGGTCGATTTCGGGAATGATGACCGATTTAGAAATTTTCAGAAATACTCCTTCGCCTGAATTATTTGCTGCATTTATCGACTCGCACCTTTCAAATCCGAACCCTCAACTTTTTGATTTCATAAACGAATGGTCGTTAGCACCACAAGATTCAGCATTTATAAGTCAAGCTACCGACTTAGCTCAGCGAATTACCGATGTCAGACTCAATGTGCCCACAGTTGGAGCCTCCGGTGCTGTTTTTGGCGTTTTGCTTGCCTTCGGGATGTTATTTCCAAACTCAGTTTTATATATTTACTTTGCCATACCTATAAAAGCGAAATACTTTGTGATGATATATGGAGCTATTGAGTTATTCATGGGTATTTCGAACAATCCGAGCGATAATGTTGCTCATTTTGCACATCTCGGGGGAATGCTTTTTGGCTTCTTTTTAATTAGATATTGGAAAAACAATCAGTTTAGAGAAGGTTAGAATATTAGAAGATTAGAAGATTGGAATGTTAGAAGAATAGGAGATTAGAATACAGAAGGTTAGATAGGACAAGATTGTTAGTTACTAATTGCCTTTCAACTTTACAAACTTTATGGACTTTACGAACTTGATAAATTTTTAACTTAAAATATGGGTATTAAAGAAGAAATTAAAGAATCGTTCAAAGAAGGAAGTATTTTAACAAAACTTATTTATGTTAATCTTGGCATATTTGTTTTATTTAATTTAGTCAAAGTTGTTTTCTTTTTGTTCGCTCCCAAAAGCGATTTTTTAATATTCGAATGGTTTTCGCTTCCTGCCAATGTGAATACTTTACTGGTTCGCCCATGGACGATTATCAGTTATATGTTTCTACACGAGAGTTTCTTGCATATTTTATTCAATATGCTTTGGCTCTACTGGTTTGGAAAAATATTTTTGCAATTTATTGATGAGAAGAAATTGCTTTCAGTATATATTCTAGGAGGAATTAGCGGAGGCTTATTTTATATTCTATCGTTCAATGTTTTTCCTGCTTTTCGAGAAATTATACCCTTTTCTTTTGCCTTAGGAGCTTCGGCTTCTGTTGTTGCGGTGGTTGTTGCCATTTCATTTTTAATTCCGAACTACGAATTAAGCTTAATGTTCATCGGAAAAGTAAAGCTAAAATACATTGCTTTTGCATCAATATTGATCGACATTATAAGCATTGCTTCGACTAATGCCGGCGGACATTTGGCTCATTTAGGTGGAGCTATTTTCGGCTATTTATTTATTGTTCGTTATAAAAAAAACAAAAACATTTCATCGGGTTTCGCAAATTTTATTTATTCGATTGGAATATTATTTCGACCTAAAGAAAAAATAAAAGTCAGCTACAAAAAAACGAAGACTGACTGGGATTATAATGCACAAAAAGTTAACGAACGAGAAAACATAGACCATATTTTAGACAAGATTTCAAAATCGGGTTACGATAGTTTAACAAAAGAAGAAAAAGCTAAATTGTTCAACATGAGCAAAAAAAATTAATATGATTAAAAAGCTTTTACATATTATATTAATATTAACAAATATATTGCTGGTTGTAGCCATAGTGCTGTCGTACCTTTCGAGTTACATTTCTCCTGAAAAATTTTGGTTTCTTCCATTTTTTGGATTGGGATTTCCATATTTCGCTCTGGGCAATTTATTTTTTCTGATTTATTGGATTATTCGAAAACGAAAATTTTATTTTTTATCCTTGATTGTTCTTATTTCGGGCTCGGTTTATTTGAACGATTTTGTACAAATAAATTTAAGTTCTGACACTAAACCGCAATCAGCAAAAATAATGTCATACAATGTTCGATTATTCGATTTGTATAGCTGGTCAGATAAGATGGAGTCGAAAAATAGCATTTTCAAACTGCTAAAAAAGGAAGCTCCAAATATTATTTGTTTTCAAGAATTTTACAACGATATTTCAGATGAATTTATCACACTTGATTCTATTTTAACAATATCCGATACTAAATTCTACCACGACGAATATACCTTTGATATGCATGATACCTATTATTTTGGAATTGCAACCGTTTCAACTTACCCTATCGTAAATAAGGGGAAAATCCGATTTGAAAACACTAATAACATCTGTATTTTCACCGACATAAAAATAAATGATGATACCATTCGTGTTTACAATAATCATTTGCAATCGATTCACTTTAAAAAAGAAGATTACAGCATTATTGACAGCATTGAGCAAATAGGAAAAAAAGATGTCGCCCAAGTAAAGAATATTTTCAATAAAATTAAAGATGCCTCTGCAATTAGAGCTGAGCAAGTAGAAGCAATTTCGAATCACATAAAGATGTCGCCCTATCCGGTCTTTGTTTGTGGCGATTTTAACGACACTCCTATTTCATATACTTACAAAAAAATGTCGGAAGGATTAATTGATGCTTTTGCCGAATCGGGAAATGGAATAGGCTCAACACACAACAGTAAAATTCCATTTTTGCGTATTGACTTTATTTTGCATAGTCCTCAAATTTCAACTTCAGGATTCGAAATTATTGAATGTAATTATTCTGACCATTTTCCAATTTCTTGCCATTTTGAAATTGAGAAGAAAAATAAATAGCAATTCTTAAAACGCATTAAAATAAAGCAACAAATGAAAGTTTATCTCGACAATACAGCCTCAACTCCATTGCTACCCGAAGTGATTGATGCAATGAAAAATGCAATGGAAAATCTTTATGCAAACCCATCGTCGGTGCATTACCATGGAAGAATGTCAAAAGTTGTGATTGAAAATGCTCGAAAAACCATTGCTTCAAATCTGAATTGCGTTCCATCAGAAATAATTTTTACATCAGGAGGAACTGAAGCAAATAATATGGCTATATACGGTTGTATTTACGATTTGGGCGTTCAAAATGTTATTACATCAAAAATCGAACATCATGCAATTTTGCACACGCTCGAACATTTTGAACAAAAAGGGCTAATCAAAATTCATTTTGTTGAATTAAATGAAAAAGGACAAATTAATCTCGACTCGCTCGAAAAACACTTAATCGATTTTCCAAATGCGTTGGTAACATTAATGTATGCCAACAACGAAATTTCGAATCGCTTACCTATTCGGAAAGTAAGCAAACTTTGTCGAAAATACGATGCCTTATTTCATTCCGATATGGTACAATCAATAGGGCATTATCATATTGATTTACAAAATATTGATATCGACTTTGCCAGTTCGTCGGGTCATAAATTTCACGCTCCGAAAGGAATCGGTTTTATTTACATCAACAGCAAAAAAGTAAAAATTGATGCATTGATTCATGGAGGTGGTCAAGAGCGAAACATGCGAGGCGGAACTGAAAACATATATGGAATCGCTGGTTTAGCAAAAGCATTTGAAATTGCTCACGAAAAAATGGATGAAGACATGACTTACATTGCCGACTTGAAGCAATATATGATTCAACAAATTATTGAAAATTTCGATAATGTGAGTTTTATTGGCGAAAGTGCCAATACAGGACTTTACACGGTACTAAGTGTGAACTTCCCAAAAGCAATGTTCGACGATATGCTTTTGATGAATTTAGATATTGAAGGCGTTTCTGCTTCTAGCGGGAGTGCATGCACTTCGGGAGCATTAAAAGGTTCTCACGTAATAAAAGAGTTGAAAATTCCCGCAGAAAATCAAGTTATTCGCTTCTCATTTAGCAAATTAAACACAAAATCGGATATTAATTTTTGTATTAACGTTTTGAAAAAATTGCAAAAAAATAAAGGGTAAAACTTTTTACCCTTTACATCTTATCTACTTTTGGTCATTCCAAATTTCTCCGAGAGAAATCATCTATTCAAAATTCTTCTCCCTTTATTCAGAATGAAATCACAAAGCAAATTCATTTACAAACTGCGATTAGTACTTTTCTAAACTTCCAACAACTTTTTCAACTTCGGTAAGGATTTCACAAGATTTTACTAATTCTTTCATTACAGTATGGTCAGGATACAACGGACGGTCAATTTCTAAGAAATCAACATATTTACGAACTACGTCTTTTGCTTTTTGAACTCCATGTCCAAAACTATATTCTTCTTTTCTAAAATCAAGAGCCTGTGCAGCAGCCATAAATTCAATTCCCAATATGCCATAAGCATTGTCAAGTATTTGGAAATTTTTGATAGCTGTGTTCATTCCCATCGAAACAAAATCTTCTTGATCGGCAGCTGCAGGAATTGATTGAATACAAGCTGGAGCTGACAAAATTCGTTGTTCAACTATTTGCATATCAGCAGTGTATTGACTCAACATTAAACCCGAAAACATACCAGCACCTTTTGTTAAGAACGCAGGAAGTCCAACGCTCAATGCAGGATTATTTAATCTGTTCATTCGTCTTTCAGAAAGAACACTTACCATAGTGATGCAATATCCAGCCATATCCATTGGAACAGCTACAGGAGAACCTTGGAAGTTTGCTCCTGAAAGTTGTAAATTTTTATCAGGAAAGAAAATAGGATTGTCTCCAACTCCGTTTAATTCAATTTCAACTTGCGAGCGAGCATAAGCCATTGCATCGTGAGCCGAACCAATAACCTGCGGTGTAGAACGCATTGAATAAGCATCTTGAACTTTGCATTTTACGCGTCCTTCTTTTAAATCGCCTCCGGTTACCAATTTATTGATAGATTCAGCACTTCGAACAGCTCCTTTGAAACCACGAACTTCGTGTAATAATCTTGAGTATGGTTTCATGTTCGCTTTTAATGCTTCTAAGGACATTGCAGTTGCTATTTCGGCTTGTTTTAACCAATTATTTGCGTCCACCAAAAAAATTGCACTCATTGCAGTCAAAAAATTCGAGCCGTTTATGGTTGCTAAACCATCTCGAGCTTTTAAGCCAGGAACTGGAATTCCTGCTTTTTCCATAGCAATTTTTGAATCCATTAATTCGCCTTTGTAATATGCTTTGCCCTCGCCCATCATAAGAAGAGCTATTTGAGACATTGGGGCTAAGTCGCCACTTGCTCCAACCGAACCTTTTTGACAAACAAAAGGAGTAACGCCTTTGTTTAATAAATCGACTAAAGTTTGTGTAATTTCTAATCGACTTCCTGAATTTCCGTGAGCATGAACATTGATACGTCCTAACATTGCTCCACGAACATATTCAATTGGAGCTGGATCGCCAATACCGGCAGCATGATTATAGATTAAATATTTTTGAAAATCTTTTACTTGGTCGTCGTTTAATACAACTTCAGAAAATTCGCCAATACCGGTATTTACTCCGTACATAATTTCACCAGCAACGATTTTTCTTTCGAGCATTTCTCTGCATGCATTGATTCTTTTTACAGCATCAGGGTGTAACTCAACTTTTTGACCATGTCTTCCAACATTAACAACGTCTTCGATTGTTAATCCTGCTCCTTTAATAACTAATGTTTCCATATTATAAATTTATATAATTATCAATTTATGATTAAAAAATAAGAAAAAAATGATTAAGAATCTCTTTAAAAAAAGAGAAATAAAGAAATGTCTAAGAGTAGAGCCCTGTTCTATTTATACAGATTAGAAACTTTAAAATCCAAACCATTTTAAAAATGTTTATGTAAAAGTATGAATTTCATTTCTAAGAAACGAATTTTGTTTGCACGAAAATTATGTTTTAGAAATGAAACATAATTCGTTTTTTCCCTAATTCAGTATATCTCTGAAAAAAACCATCAAGATGTACATCTTGATGGTTTGGATTGGGTTAAATGCAAACCGAAAATGCTCGTTAAAGCGGGTTTACTATTGTACAATAAGTTTAGTAATTTTTACTATCTTATTGATATCTTGTGTTTGAACAAAATATAATCCCTTAGTCAAATTTGAATTTATTTGTTCTTTATTTGTCGATGCATTTTTTGAAAAAACGAGTTGTCCAGTCAATGAATATATTTTAATCGATTCAATATTCTCGTTCGACTCAACATAAAATATTCCTTTTGTAGGATTTGGAAAAACGACAAGTGAATAATCATTTTTAACTTTATTAACACTTGATAAAACTGTTCCAGTAATCAAAACATCATCAATTTTTGATGTTCCGCTTGAAACAACAATCGAACCGTTTTGGGCTGTATCTGAAGTCATTACAAATCGAACAAATAATTCCGATACATTTTCGCATTCTATAGGTAGATCAAGATTTGACAGAACTCCGGTTGTCCAATCGTTCATTACGGTAAGCGAACCACCAGCAACGTCAGTCCAAGTTCCGCTTGTTCCGATTTTGTACTGAGTTTTAAAATCGCGTGGACCAGGATTTGAGCCACCTGCAGTAAGTTTTACGCTTAATGCTAAATCTCCGTAAGCTGTTGTACTTGCTTTCAATTGCCACGATTTTGTATTTGCTCCATCTTGCCAATCAGTTGCTTGTACTGCTTGTGTTGTTGCTCCGTTTTTCATAAGAATTGCACTCGTTCCCTCTGCAAAAACATAGCTATTTACATTCATTTCGTTATGAAAATCAGGTAAAGTATCAGAGAAACTTGTAGTCGGAAATGTCCACATTGCCAACGTGTCGGTTTGTGCAAAAAGTGCTGATATACTTAGCACTAAAACTGATAAAATTGTAAAGATTCTTTTCATATATTTATTTTTTTTTAGAAATTTGTTTTACATCTGTTTTTATTCCCACAAGAATAAATCTGCCTGGAGACGAAAGTCCTTTTCTGTCAACAAACTCAACATCAAGCAAATTTTGGATATCGATATAACTTGCAAAATATTTATTTATCTGATATGAGATTTTGAAATCAACAATTGAATATTTTTCAACCAACAGTGTATTTTCATCATCAATCCATTGTTCATCAATAAAACGAAAAGCTATTGACGACGCTAGTCTTTTGTGATTAAAATATAAACCTATATAAAATAGGTGTGGCGGAACTTCGGCTAGATATTTTCCTGTTAATTCAGTCCCAACACTCGTTTTATAATCTTTAATCGTTGAATGATTAAAGCTATAATTTGTAATTAAGTTAAGATTTTGATTAATTTGAAATTTTACATTAATTTCTGCACCCAAAATTTCCACATCCGATACATTTTGTTTTTGAAGAAGTGCACGTTGCTCACCACCAATATCAACAGTGTCTCCAAGTCCAACGAGATAATGAAAATCTTTACCTCTTGAATAATAAATCGAAGGTTCTATTTCTAGTTTATGAAGAGTTATAAATGTCCCCGTTTCAATGTTGAAAATTTTCTCTGGTTGAAGTTCAGGATTTGCAATTTTTATTCCTTTGCTAATTTTTCCTGAACGACATAAATCATCTAATTTGGGTGGCGTAAATCCTGTTGCAACAGAAAAATAATTTCTGACTTTTTCAGAGAAAGAATAATTAGTCGCAAATTTATAGCTTATCGCATTCCATGTTTCTGGAGTATATTCACTATGCATACTGTTTTCGTAACCAGTTTCACTTGTAGGATTATTTACACTAAAACTTCCATCGTAAAAATTGGCTTTATCAAACCTAAGACCACCAACAATTTTGATTTTTTTGTTTAAATTGTATTCGTCTTGCAAAAATAAAGCATAAAAGTTAAAGGCTCCGGTATAATAAACTTCATCGTAAGAAGTAAAATAAATATCGGCGTAATTGGTTTCGCCATGTTTAATATCGGAACCAAAGGTAAAAAAATGCTTTTCTCCAATTTTTCTATTCACGCCAATCCAAACGCCTTCATCAATGTCAGTAGATGACGATTCCATTAACTTATACTCAGCAAAATTATTGAGCCTTTCTTTTTGATTAAAATAATCTTGTTGTTTTCGATATCCAATTGCATTTATTTCAAATCCCTTAAACTTCCCAACATAGTTGGCTTGAATGGTTTTTGTTGTAAATTTATAGTAACTACCATCTTTTTCGTAAACTTGAATTCCTTCGTTTCTCAAATCGTCGTAGAAATCGCCTGAAACTTCAATCTTATTATCTTTGTTAAATTGATATCCTAAGTATCCTCCGGTATTATATTCCCAAATATAAGTTGTAGTGTCGCTGTAATCTCGCGATGCCTCCGATTCAAAATAATATCCATCGCCTTGACGGGCGAATCCTTTAATTCCCCAATATAATCCCTTTTCATCATTAACTCGATTACCAGTAATCGTTATGTGTTGTCCAAAAGTTTTGTATGAACCTCCATACGAATTCAAATGAACTGTAATCGGCGACTTCGGTCTTTTTGAAATAATGCTTATTACGCCTCCCATAGCATTATTGCCATATAATGCCGAGTTTGGTCCTTTGGTTATTTCAATTTGTGAAACATTGTCGGCATCAATCATGTGCCAATTAATTGAACCTCCTGCAGCCATATTCAAAGGCATGCCATCAAGAAGAACCAAAACACGAGCACTTGAGCTAAGTCCTCTCATAGTAACACTTGAATTTTTCGAAAATGGGCCCCAGCTCCTATTTACATATACATTACTAATCGAATTAAAAATATCATCAACATTAACAACTGCCAAGTTTTCGATATTTTTTGCTGAAATAAGGTCAACTTTTACAGGTATTTCGTTTTTGTTTTTTTCAGAACGCATTGCAGAAATTACCACTTCTTTAATTTTTAAGGTATCTTGGTCAATTTGAGCGAACGCACCAAGAATTGTTATTAAAATGATAATAATAGTTGTATAAAGTTTCATTTTGCTATTTCATTTTAATTTCAATCTCAATATTTCCTTCGTTGGTTCCGGTAAGGGATTTCACTTTAATTAGACCAAAATATCCTTTATCAGAAACAAAAGCATATACATCGCCTTGACTCAGATTTTTAGCTTTCCGTTTACCAACTTCAAACGTAAAACTCGTTTCGTAAATTAAACTGTCGTTACTGCAATTGTCAAATTCATCAGTCGAAATATCAGAAAGTAAAAAGCGAGTTGTGTTGAGTGTTGTCCAATTTACAATATCATAGCTACCTGCAAATGTGCCTTCCGAAATATTTGCACCAGGCGAAGCAATTACGTGCTCATCTCCCGAATAATCGTAATAGGCAACCAAATGAATATTGTCTTGAAAATTGTAAGCATTCTCGGTATCGAATATTTCTTGACTTGATAATGAGTAAAAACTACCTATTTCATTATTATTTTGAAAGCCAAATAATACCGATGGAATGTGAATAATATCGTTGTAAGTCGAAAATTCCTTTTTGCTAATATTAATTGTAATTGATTCCGACTTCACTCTATTTCTATCACTAGCTGTAAAAGTCCACGTTTCAAAATCCGAATTGCTTTTAACAATCTTTTTAACGAATGTAATGGTGTGGTTATAAATTCCAGTATCAATAGTTATCGTATCATTTTCGGTTATTCGTTCGATGTGAATCTGGGTTAATGCATAATCTGATTGTGAACTTGCTTTTATTTTTACTAAAACGGTGTCTCCAGCATAAAGGCTAGAATCGGCGTATAAATATCCAGAGTCTTGAATTAATTCAAGTTTTGGAGAATTGTATTCGGGAATTTCTTCTTTGCACGAAAACAAAAAAACCATTGCGGATATGTATAATGTTGCAATTCGCATTATATAAAAAAATTAAGAGATTTCCATTTCGTTAAAATTACTTGCGTTTGATTGATTTGATTATTCCTAATCCTAGAAGAGTTCCTACGAAACCAAATATAAAATGAGTGAAAATAGGAAGAATAATCCCGTGTTTAACAAATGATGTAATCACATAAATTGATGAAAAATGAAAGCCTATTCGTAAAATCGGAATCAACATATATACAAGACCTCCGAAAAGAGCAAGCATAAACATGTTTTTTGAATTTAGGCTAAACTTATTCCAAAAATAATCGAGCAATAATCCGACTCCCATGTACATAAATGGAGCTGTCGGATCTTTAAATCCCATAAATGGAAGAAACATCATTGCTGAAGTTGCCAACATCGTAATACTACTTGCGAAACTTTGTTGTGAAATCATTCGAGCCGAAATCAATATTGCCATAACTTCGATTCCATGACGTCCGGGAATGTTCATTGGAATTCGTAAATGAGCTCTTAATGTAGCAATCAAAACACCAACTAATAAAAGCAACAAAATTTCGAGGGCTTTTGTCTGATAATTAGTTAGAGACAGATTTAATGTAGTCTTTTGATACGATTTCCCATTCATTTTTTTTATTCTTATTTGATTCAACAAAGGTAATAATTTTATCGTTTCTTATAATTGGTCTAAACCATTCGTTTACGTTAATAAAGTCTTGGTCGTTTACGGCTTTTCCCGACAATGTTTGAATTTCGTCGAGCTTTACGATTTTCTTTAGCTCTTTAATTTGCAAAACGCCCTTGATATCTCTAATTTCTTTTCCTTTTAGCCAAATACAACGACCATCGCTCCCCCATTTTCGAAGTCCAATTGCCGCCAATGCACCTATAATCCCCCCATGTGTACCGGTTAATCCTTCGAGAAAAATATTGTTTTTTGCAGCTAACTCTCTAGCATCTTTTTGTGTTAAAATAATCTTTTTAGCATTTTTTCCCCACTCTTCAATTTCGTGATTTACTTTATCTATAGTAGCAACGCATAAACCAACATCAGAACCATCGGC
Source organism: Bacteroidetes bacterium GWF2_33_38 (assembly GCA_001769505.1). Lineage (GTDB taxonomy): Bacteria > Bacteroidota > Bacteroidia > Bacteroidales > GWF2-33-38 > GWF2-33-38. The sequence continues at coordinate 3,643 of MEOF01000044.1, read as the reverse complement.
AGCTATTTCATTTAAAAAATCGCGAGATAATTTTATGACTTTCTGGACATTGTCGGCAAAAATATGCAAGCACGCCGAACTATTATGCGATGTATATGGAATATCTTTATGAACATATAGTTGATGACGAATAACATCAAGAACATCGTAGCCCTCATTTATAAAAATCTCAGCCATCTGACGAGAACGAAATCCTGTTCCTCTTGTGTCTTTATTATCGGTGTCGTCGATGCCAATTAACAGCTCTATCATGTTTCGATTGTATTTGCCGACAAAGATATATAAACGAGATGAAAATTAATACAATTCGATTGTTTTTTGATGAGGTTTGGGAAAAATATTGACTATATTTATTGCTATTTACTCCTGAGTCGCTTCGTGAAAGCAAGAACGGCACAACGGTTCGTATATATCTTTTTCGCCCAATTCAACAATGTTAACTGATGCCGATAATCGGTGTGAATTCTGAGCAAGATTTCCACATTTTACGCAAATTGCATGAACTTTTGTTACATATTCTGCGGTTGCCATAAGCCCAGGAATTGGACCAAATGGTTTCCCTCGAAAATCCATATCCAATCCGGCAACAATTACTCGTATTCCATTATTTGCAAGTGAATTACAGACTTCTATTAATCCATTATCAAAGAACTGAGCTTCGTCAATACCGACAACCTCAACATCGTCAGCCAACAGCAAAATACTCGCTGCGTTGGGCACCGGAGTTGAGTGAATTGCGTTTGAGTCGTGCGAAACAACTTCTTCATCGGAATAACGAGTATCAATCGCTGGTTTAAAAATCTCGACCTTTTGTTTTGCAAATTTTGCTCGTTTTAATCGACGAATCAACTCTTCGGTTTTTCCCGAGAACATCGAGCCAGCAACAACCTCAATCCATCCAGTTCTTTTTTCTCCTTTTAGTCTGTTTTCAAGAAACATTTCAATAAATTTTTTCTCTACAAAAATAAGAGATTTTCCGACTTGGAATAGCTTTGTTTATTTTATGTTTATAAATATTTTGGAATGAATCGCGTTATTTAGCCATTTGCTGCCTCAATATTTTTTGAATATATTTTCCTAAAATATCAAACTCGATGTTTACAATTGTGCCTTTTTTGATTTGATGAAAATTTGTTAAATCGTAAGTGAAAGGAATAATGGCAACTGAAAACATATCGTCTTTTGAATCAACAACAGTCAAGCTTACACCATTAACCGAAATAGAACCTTTTTCAACCGTGATGTTTCCGAGGCTTGCATCGTATTTGAAATAAAAATACCAACTTCCGTCCATTTCTTTAACTTCAACACATTCCGCAGTTTGGTCAACATGTCCTTGAACGATATGCCCATCAAGTAGGGCCTCCATTTTCATGCTGCGTTCCAAATTTACTTTATCTCCAATTTTTAACAATCCTAAATTCGAACGAATTAGCGTTTCGTGTATCGCTGTAACAGTATATGTTTTGTCGGTAGTTTTTACAACTGTTAAACAAACCCCATTGTGAGCAACACTTTGGTCGATTTTTAATTCTTTTACAAACGAACATTCAAGTGTAAGATGTAAATTGTCTTTATCTTTATCAAGTGCAACAACTTTTGCTGCTTCTTCAACTATTCCTGAAAACATTATATAATTTTTTTTTTAATTTATATTTTTGTATTTGTATCTAAATCGTATCTGCGTTTTGCTTTTGATGTTAATAATTTTCCAAACGAATATCCCACCGAGATAGTTGTGAGCGAATTAGTTGTTGATTTTACTGGAATTTTCTCTGAATCTTTTGTTCTGAAATCTACGAACCCTTTAGCATATTGCAACTTTATAAAAAATCGATTTTCCATTTGATAAGTCGCCGATAAAAGCAATCCATAATCGTTCAAAGCAAATCCGGTTGGCTTAGTCGATTCTTCAAATTCTTGTTCGTAATATTCGGGAAACAATTGTTTAAATGTAAATTCAATAATGGGTTCCGATTCTATTATATTTCCAAAAACGTCCATTACCGGAATATCCATGCTTGTTTGTTTTCGAGTGTGTGCTCGCAATAAAAAACTGTAGTAACCGCCAATTGAAAATTGAAAATTTTCGCTTGGCGAAAAAACAGCAGAAAGCGGAACTCTGAGATATGAAAAATTGGTATTTCCACTTACCATTTTTATAGCGTTCAAATCAACATAATTATTCAAAATATTCGACATCGATGAATCTAATCCCATATCAACCATCTCTAAAAAAGCCTCCAATGAAGTTGTATCGGTTTCGTACCACGATTTGCTTCCCTCAACATAGTTAGCCCCCATACGAATCGATAACCAATTGTTAAGTTTATAATCAAAAAATCCGCCTCCGTAAAAAGATAATTTATTGCTACTAAGTTCAATATCCGTTTTATTTAAAACCGTCGAACTAATTCCTAAGTCTGGACCAAACGAAAAACCTTGTGCAAAAATTCTAATTACAAACAAGCTTAAAATAAAAGTTACAATAAGTTTTTTCATATAAGTAATAATTACAAAGCAAACTTACGTGATTTTTTAAGATTTTCAAAAAGAACAAAAAGGAAGTGGAGTTGCAGTTGATATTTAGACTGAATTGATGGTTGAGAAAAGCAAAGCTTTTTGAAAAAGCTTTGCTTGTTTGATGCTTTGTGGCTCGGATATTCCTGCCGAGTTAGTTTATAAATACGGTATTCTTTTAATTGTTGGAAAGAATTCCAACAATGGCGGAAAGTGTTGGGGAATGTGCAAGGCTCACAAGCGGATGCTTGCGAGAGATAGGGGTTGCAAACCCACACGAGCCGGGGATTCTCATTCAACAATAATACCCTTTTCCCAATTTTTAGTCTTTATTTGGGTTCCTTCCATATCGAAATATTGCCATAAGCCTATCTTACGAGAATTCCTAACTGAATTTTTCTCATATATTTCATACACCCCTATGCTTTTTATGTTTCCATTTTCATGATACTCAAATTGTTTACCAACAGGTAATCTCCATAAATAAAGCCCATATTCTTTGCAGAAAAATGTATCATAAAATTCATAATAAGTTGCTGATTGACTAGCATCTTGAGGGTAAAAATATACTTGATAAAGAAGATTCTTTGATGAAAAAATAAGCTCTAATGTTCCTAATGCTCCACATTTAAAAACATTTATTCCTTCTCCTTCTTCAAATTTAGTCCCATTTTTATAAAAACTCTGAAAAAACAATTCTTTAAAAGTAAAAGCCTGTCTTATAGAATCATAAATACAAATACTTAATGAAGTGATGTTTGTATCTTTATTATATGATAAACTTATCTCTAGATTATCTAATTCTTTAAATAAGAAACAGTATGCCCCTGTTATTTTCTTATAAACAGAATCATTTTTTGAACCATATTTTGTTGTTTTCCCAATCCACACATTAGATAAATTATGTAAAAATATTCTTATATCTCCTTTATAATGCTCCCATTTTCTCTCACTCACATAATTATTATCGTATATTGTATCAACAATTGGACGATTTGCATCAAATTTATTATAACTATTTTTACTAAGTACATGACAAAAGATTGAGGCATTTTTTATAATCTACTGTTATTCTGTTAAATAAAGCATGTGAAATAAATATTAATCCATATTTAAAAAAGCT
>MEOF01000043.1 GCA_001769505.1 Bacteroidetes bacterium GWF2_33_38 | reverse complement strand
CTTTTGCTTGCGATTTACAAAGTTATATGATATTATCATTTTAAATCGTTTTTATAGGGGCTTTGCCAAAGTTGATTTTAACCAAAGTATAACGTGATGATAATCAGCAATATATTAATTTAATGCAAGTTTTGGCAAAGGTCTTAAAATCAGAGACATACGAAAATTAACCGAACTATTGTATTGGATATTTAGCGATTAATAATTAAATCAGAAGTAATCATAAATGGTCATAAAAAGACAAATTTGTTTTACCATTTGTTTTACCATTTGTTTTATACCGATTAAACATCAAAATGTCGCATACTTTCACTTCGTTTTGTATGCTTGTTTTGCTTTAATACCGGCATTAACCATTGTTGTTTCAAAATTTATTTATCAACCATTTTGAAGAACGTTGAAATACGTATATAATGATTAATCATTTGGATGAGAACAAATTACAAAAAAGATAAAATTGAAACAATTACATTTAAAAATTCATTATTAAAGCATATTGTTTGAAACGGCAAATTTGACTAATCCAGCTGTATTTTTCACAGCAAGTTTTTGAAGTAGGTTTCGTCGATGTGTATCAACCGTTCGTGGACTAATGAATAATTTCTCGGCAATTTCCTGATTAGTAAGTTCATTAGCAATATCGACAAGAATTTCTTTTTCTCTTTTTGTGAGGTCGTTTACAGTAATTTCGAAGTTTGTAGATTTTGATTTGGTCGTGTTGTTCATATACTTTGACATCATTACATTTGCAACCTCAAGGCTGTAATATATTTCGCCACTGTGAACTTTATTAATTGCTTCGAGCAATTCGGCCTCGCCTGTATTTTTAAGGATATAGCCTGAAGCTCCTGCTTTGAGCATATTTACAATATAAGTTTCCTCGTTATGCATGCTTAAGGCTAAAATTTTTATATTAGGATACTTTTCTAACACAATTTTAGTGGTTTCGATTCCATTTTGTTTTGGCATTTTTATATCCATGAGGATTACATCAACCATTTTTTTTGCAAGAAAATCCATTACATCAAAACCATCGCTACACTCGCCGGCAATACTAATATTCTTACTACCGTGAAGAATCGCTTTTATTCCATCTCGGAGAATTTTGTGGTCATCAACAATTAGTACTTTAATCATTTTTTTATTTTTTATAGTCAGCTAAGTAGTAATAAGGCTCATTTTCAACCACGTGAATGTCGCTAAGATATACACCCGATGTTTCGAAAACTTGCTTTAAACGATAATACGCTTTTTCGCTTTCAAAATTTAATGTATCGCTAAAACAATACAGCAAATTTATGTTATTTGTGTCAGCTTTTCCCATTTTCATAGCAATTGGCGAAAAATCGTTATTCGATTCTGATCGCTCAATGACAAATACACAATCTTCGTTTAATTTATTCACCACTAATTTAAAGAATATTTTTTTATCAATTACCGTATAGGTAAAACTTTTCACGTTTTTTATGTCAGTAGGTACTTCGTCTTCGAATTTATACAAAATACTTTCGTTTGGCGAATTTTGTGCATACGTAAATGTGGCTACAATTACTAAGGCAAGCAGACTTATTATATTAATTATTTTGTTCATGACTTTTTTCTTTAAAATTAGTAATTTATGGATGCTAGATTCATCGGCTTTTGTACGTTATTTTTTTATTTTTTTTCTACGCTTTTTCACGTAGTTTTTTGATCGTCAGATTTAATATTATAATTACCAAAATAATGAAATAATGTATTGAAGAACAGACCTTTTTTCTAGCTTTCTAGATTCCAAAATTTGATTTGCGATGTGTGAAACCACTACTTCTAATTTTCCGAATGAATAAAGACCTTTTTCAATAAAATCAATTGCACCATTAGCAAGACATGTTTTATAAATAGCATCATCATGTTCGTTGGTAAACAAGATTACTTTTGTTTTTATTTGACATTCTTTTATTTTCTTCAGTACATCTAAACCGTTCATTTTCTTTTCAAGATTATAATCCAAAATAATTATATCGGGATTTTTTTTATCTGATTCAAAAAATGCTTCCCCCGACTTGAAAATATTAATATTTTCTATGCCAATATTATTTAAGCGATTTAAGATTATCGATATATAAATATCGTCATCTTCGATTAAGGCAAGTTTAACTCTATGTAAATTATGACATTTCATTTTTTTCTATATTATTGGAAAATCGTCAAAAGTATTGTTAGTTTTATTTTTATTGAGCGGAGCATCGATTATGATGTATTCTTTTTGTTTTTCGAGTTCAACATCATCTTCTACTCTTTTTACAACAACTCTTACCATATTGTAAAAAATCAACTCTTTAACAAAATTATGGTCAATCCCATTTACAGGAACATATTTTGTGTTCGAAGTCAATGCTGCGGTTATTTCGTTAACCGCAATAGCTTTGTTTATTTCAACGCTATCGATAATGAAAAAATAGGTACATTTTGCGTCCGATGTGTTTATCCACATTAGTAACAGACATAAAAAAGTTAGTGTTTTCATTTTGTTTATTTTTTTTCGGTTACTAATTTATTTTCTTGTTTTATTCTCGGCAGATGAACTCTCTCGATATGCTCTGCGAGTTTATTTACATTATTAATACTATCGACTACAATTGAACATTCTTTGTACAAAAAATAGTTGTTTATTTTCTTGTTGTAATAAATATCCGATGTAACAACATCCACATCTTTCACATTAAAGGCACTTCCATCAATAATTATAGCTTCACGACAACATACACTTGTGTCGGGAACTATCGTGCAAGAAGATAGTTGATGACCTTGGAGAAACATTATAAGCATTATCGACAACATACTCTTAAGTTTTACATCAAAAATATATCAAACGAAAGCTCAATACATAACCCAAAAAATGTATTTTAAATGATACGCATTAACGCTTAGATTAACGAGAAGGAGGGAAAAAACATGGAATTAACTATATTTCAAATGCGAAATTAAGTATAAAAACCTATAGATTTTCATATATTTATTGTATATCTTTATGATGATTTCGTGCTATTATATACATTCCTCTACTATATTGCCGATATGTTATTTTAATTGTGAGTTAATACTTAAAACATGGATAAATACAAGTTTTCGTTTGAGAATAGTGCTGTAGGAAAATCGTTTACAAATATTGATGGAACGATGGAAGTTAATCAGGCATTTTGCGATATGTTGGGATATTCAAAAGAAGAATTGGTTTCAAAAACATGGCAAAATATTTCACATCCTGATGATATAATAGAAATTGAAAATCAGCTTAAAAAGCTGATTTCAGGAAACGAACAAAAAATTAGTTTTGAAAAGCGGTATTTGAAAAAAAATGGTGAAATTCTTAGGGCTGAAATCCACACCTCTTTGCAGCGAGATGATTTTGGGAATCCTTTGTTTTTTAATACAAATATTATCGATATTACTGAAAAAAGAGTGCAAGAGTTTAACATTGTTCGACTACACAAAGAATTGGAGCAAATTGTAAACGTTGTATCGCACGATTTACGTACTCCGCTTGTAAACATTAGTGGATTCTCACAAGAAATCAAAAAAACAATTGATAAATTAGTCGCAATTGTCGATAATTCTGATGATGTTGATGCTCTTAAAAAAACCATAGAAAAAAACAGTAAACAAATTAATACCTATCTGGATTTTATATTTCCAAGCGTTTCGAAAATAAACTATTTAATCGAAAGTTTGTTGAGCGTGTCGCGAATTGACAGAAAACAAGCTCAGATGATAGAAGTGGATATGAATAAAATAATATCCTCTATAATGTTAGTTTTTGAATATAAAGTTAAAGCCTCAGACATAAAAATTACAATTGAAGAACTACCTTCTTGTATTGGAGACGAACATTTAATAAATCAACTTTTTTCGAATTTAATCGATAATGCCATTAAATATAAGTCGACCGACAAAAATGCAGAAATAAAATTTTTTGCAACAAAATCGAAAAAAAATGCAACCTACCACGTTCAAGATAATGGCATTGGAATTAAATCTGAAGATTTGGAAAATATATTTGAACTATTTTATCGTGCTAATAAAACAGTCGAAGGTTATGGACTTGGGCTGTCGATTGTAAAACGAATTTTAAATAAACTAAATGGACAAATTAGCGTACAATCGGAACTTAATAAGGGTACTACATTTTTAGTTTCGCTTCCATCGACTCTAAATACGTGATTTAAAATTATGTAAATAATTATGCAAGACAATATACTGATTGTTGAAGATGATAAAAGCCTAAACGCATTACTCAGTTTGAAATTGAGCAACGAAGGTTACGATTGTACATCGGCTTTTGATGGTAAATCGGCAATAGAACTTATAAAAGCGAATGATTATACACTTGTTTTATTAGACTATAAACTTCCCGATTACAATGCACACGAACTAATCAGTTATTTTTTAACAAGCGATAAAAAAATCAACTTTGTAGTAATTACAGGCAATGGAGATGAACGTATTGCGGTTGAATTAATGAAGCTGGGAGCAATTGACTATATTGTTAAAGATGAATATTTTAATGATGTTTTACCTACAATTGTCGAAAAAATAATAAACTCGATACGCTTGCGAATTGAGCTCGAAAAAGCCAATAATAAAATTATTGAAAGCGAAAAGTTATACAAATCGCTTGTAAAACAACTTCCTGACATTATTATAATTCACCACAATGGGAAAATATTATTTGTAAACGAAGTAATATTCAATTATCTACCAAGTAAAAATTATATTGGCACAAGTTTAATAAGTTTATTTTCAAATACATTAGGAGTTAAAACATTGCATAATCTACAGAAAATTAAGAAAGACAATGCAGAAATTAATGAAATTAATTTGATTAATAATCAGGGGCTTAAAACCTATTTTAACATTAAGTCAGACAATATTTTTTATAAAGGCATGAGTGCTTTTTTAACTATTTTAACCGATATTACTAAAATAAAACTATCGGAAGAAATTATATTAAAAGCAACCATCGAAACTCAAGAACAAGAAAGAGCAAGGATTGCAGAAGATTTACACGACGACTTAGGACCAATACTATCGAGCATAAAAATTTATTCGAACCTACTTTTATCAAATACAAAAACCGAAAAAGAGAAAAACGATTTTGCCATCCAGATTCAAGAATTAGTTGATTTAGCCATCAAAAACATACGTACGCTTGCAAACAATTTAATGCCTAATGTATTAAAAGATTTTGGGCTAATCGACTCTGTCGATATATTTTGTGAAACTATAAATAAAACAGGTCTGATAAAAATTGAGTTTGAATCAAATCTAGAAATAGAACTTGACAACACTATTAAAATAGTACTTTATAGAGTAATTACAGAACTAATTAACAATTCTATTAAGCATGCCAAATGCAATAAAATCACATTGAGCATTTCGCAAAATCAGAAACACGAACTTGAAATTTTGTACAAAGACGACGGTCGAGGAATTGATTCAAGTGCCAATAACAATGGGATGGGTTTGAAAAATATTTGTAACAGATTAAAATCAATCAATGCTAAATTTTTGATTCATAGCAATGGTGGATTTAGAATTGATATTGTAAAGGAATTGTAAACATTAATTTTGTTTTTATCAAAATCGCATTTTTCTTGCATGTATATTTCGGCTGTCATTTCGAAATGAGCGATAGCGATTGAGAAATCTGACTTGTTTTAAAGCAATGAGATTTCTCACAAGAAGTTCGAAATGACGGAAAAGGGAAGAGATTTCTCCCTGCGGTCGAAATGACAAAAAAGCTCGAAATGACAAATCGAGTTTGGCTGTCATTTCGAGGAAAGTGAAGCGACGAGAAATCTAAATTTTTAAATTGGGATTTCTCACAGCAAGTTCGAAATGACAAATTGAAAAGTGGGCTGTCATTTCAAAATGAGCGATAGTGATTGAGAAATCTATGACAATTAAAGAATAGAGATTTCTCGCAAGAAACTCGAAATGACAAAAAAAAGAAATTTGCAATGACAAGCCAATAATTAGCACATTAGCACATTAAAAAATTAGCACATTAAACTATCGGAATTGTAAAATAAAATGTACTTCCCTTTTTATTATCTTCACTTTCTACCCAAATTTTGCCTCCCATCAATTCAACAAAGCCTTTCGAAATAGATAAACCTAAACCATTTCCTCCATATTTACGTGCAATTGTTTCGTCGGCTTGACGAAAGCGATCAAATATAAGTTGCTGCTTATCTTTAGGGATTCCAATTCCTGTATCTGAAACGAAGAATTTTAAAGCCATTGTATCCAACATCTCTACGGTATATCCGAATGTGATTGAACCTTCTTGCGTGAATTTCATTGCATTTTTCAATAAATTACTTAAAATTTGGTTCAACTTTACTTTATCGCATTTAATGCTTAGATTTTCATGGGATTGCGGTTTTTTCAAAATTAAATTTACGGTTGTTTTTTTAATTTTGACCAATTCAAAAGATACATAAATATCGTCTAAAAATTTGTCTAATTGAATTTCACTTATGTTCAAAATTGATTGTTTAATTTCTAACTTCGAAATATTTACAATATCATCGACAATTGAAAGTAATTGGTTTGAATTTGAATTAATTAGCTCAATAAATTTATCGGTTTGTGAATTGGGTTCTATTCTCTTTTTCAGCAAGTCGGAAAAACCTATTATTGAATTCATTGGTGTACGAATTTCGTGACTAATATTTGCTAAAAATGCAGATTTTAACTTACCCGACTCTTCGGCTTTTTCTTTGGCTGCTTTTAAATTTTCGATTAATGAAATTCGTTCTGCCATTCGCCAAACACTATCCATCAGCAGAGTTAACTGTTTGATATCCGAATCGTTATAATTGCATTTTTTATTTGCAACACCTGCAACAGCAACAATTTTATTATCGCTAAAAACGGGGATGGTTAAAAATTTGCTCAAACGAACGTGTCCTTCGGGAATTCCTTTTTTATATGGATTTGCTAGTTCATAATCGTTAATTATAATCGGTTTTTGTTGACGAACCGCTTCACCCCAAATACCTGTTTTATCTAAATCATAAACAGTTTGTGGATTTGTTACTGCACATTCTTTCATTGCTTCGTTTGACCAACTATTAAGTATAAATTGCCTCTTTTCGTTGTCGTAAAAGAAAATATATCCTATTTTGCTTTCAGTAAGTTTTATTGCTTCTTCCAATGCAAAATCCAATAATTCTTGAATTGATTGAGTTTGATATTGCGAAATTTTTAATAAACTTTCTAATCGTTCATTATGTAATGCTATCACGAGTTTTTGCTTTTCGGCTTTATGTTTAGCTATTAATAATAGTGTTTCGTGTTTTTTTCTTTCTGTAATTTCTTTAACAAAGCCTAAATAATTTGATTCGTTGAGTTTTACTGCATTAACAATCCAATACCCGAATGTTTTATCTTTTCGTTGAAAATGACTTTCGCCAGAGAAATGTCCCGATATTTTAACATTTTTAAAATGTTGAATGGCGTAGGGTTTTTCTCTATCAGGTATTAGGTCTAGCAAATTCATGCTACATAGTTCTTCTGCCGAATATCCAGTTATTTTGCTAGCAGCAGGATTCACTTCAACATAATTACCATTTTCATCGGCGATAAAAAGTCCATCGGGTGCATATTTAAAATAGTTTGAAACTCTAATTTCACTTTCTTCGGCTTTTTCTTTGGCTTTTATTAATTCTTGTTCTGCCTTTTTTCTTTCGGTAATATCTCTAGAAATATGAATCATTCCTACGGCTTGATTTGTACTATCGAATCGAGGAATAGCACGAATTTCGAGAAAACGACTAAGATGTGGTTCAAATAATTCAAAAACTCCTGGCAAACCACTTTTTAAACAATCGCAACTAGGACATCCATCAGGAGGTGCACTTGCTCCATGATAAAACGAATAACATTTCGATTCTGCCAAATTTTTAAATGTTGGAAGATTAAGCATTATATCTCCTGCTTTATTTGCACGAACGATATTGTAATTTTTATCGTGAATGGTAATCATGTCGGTAATTGAATCAAAAGTATCTTCCCAATCCTTTTTGGATTGAAAAATAGTTTCATTTGCGTTTTTTCGTTCGGTAATATTTTCGTGCATAAAAACAAACCTGTCTGGCACTCCATTTTTATCTTTTAAAGGGAAAATAATTGCACTTATCCATTGAGGATTATCAGGAGTTTCTTTTACAAAATCATGTGGGTTGTAATACAAATCGGGCAAACGAACAATTTCGCCATTTTTAACTTTTAAAATATATACATCTTGATTTAAATGTTGAAGGTTTGAAAAAATTGAAAAATCTTTAGGCGGCAACACACCAAAAAGTTTTATAAATGCTGGATTAACATGTTGCGTATATCCATCTTTATCAACAATTTGAATTGAAATAGGATTTTTTTCAATAATATCTTTTAATGTTTGTTCTGTTTCTTTTCTTTCGGTAATATCACGAGTAACTCCGTGAATTCCAATAAGTTTGTTTTGTTCGTTATAATATGGAGTAATAATTAATTCTCCCCATTTTGTGTTTTCATCTTTGCACAGATATTCTAATTCCATTTTAATACTATAGCCTTCTAATTTTTCAGGATTTTCTTGATATTTTTTTAATTCATTACCAAAGACTTGTATTGCATGTATAGCAGAATCCTTTTTAAAACGTGTTTCAATAGTTTGCTGTAAATATTCTTCGGGAGTAAAACCGGTAAAGCGTTCAATTGAAGGCGAAACATAGCTGCTTTTCCCGCTTAAATCCATTAACCAAATTACATCGGTTATTTTTTCCGATATTAAACGATATCGGTTTTCATTTTCAATAATTTTCGAATGTGCATTTTTTAAATCAGTTACATCGGTTAAGGTTGCAATCGACTTATCGGTTCCGGGCAACATATCCACATTCAAATACATGGCTTTAAAGTTTCCTTTTTTGTCAACAATTCTAAATTCGTATTTGTTGGGAACTGAATTTTTATTAATTCGACGCTGAACATGATATTCAATCATTTTCGGCAAATCTTCGGGGTGAATAAAATCTGTAAACGGACGTTTATTTTCAACTTCGTCTTTGGTATAGCCAAGTGTTTTTTCAAACTCTGGATTAATCAGCGAAATAGTTTTATCAACATCAATAATACAGAATATTGCACCTGTGTTGTTAAACAAAAATCGATATTGTTCTTCGCTTTTTTTGAGTTCATTTTGAATTTGTTTTTGCTCGGTAATATCTTGAATAATTGCCTGTGATCCTGTAAATTCTCCAGATAAATTAAATTGAGGAGCTGCTGAAATTAAAATTAATCTGTTATTTCCATTAGGTTGAACTATGTTGACTTCATAAGCACTTGAAATTTTTTGTTTACGAATTTCGGTTTCTTTGTAAATCAATTCCATATCTTCGATTGGAATAAATTCCGATAAATTTTTCCCAACTAAATTACCTTGTTTTACACCAAATATTTTTTCGGTTTCGGGGTTTGTAAAAATAAAATTTTCGAATTTATCAACAATTCCAATTCCAACATTCATACTTTCGAATAGGTTGCGAAATTTTTCTTCGCTTTCTTTCAATCTTTCTTGAATTAACATTTGGTCTTCGAGAATGCTTAAAAGTGCGTTTTTGGAATGTTCAGATTCTTCGAGTAATTTTATTACATCATTTTCGAGCAATTTAATTTCGGTAATATTACGTGTAATGCTTAAAATATGAGGGACACCATGCAAATTAATTATTTTAGCCGACAATAAACCAATTATTTCAGATCCGTTTTTTAGTTGAAATGTTGCTTCAAAATTTTCGCAATAGCCTTGTTTTTCTAATAATTCCACAACTTTAATTCGATCTTCGTTGGTTTTCCATAGGTTTATTTCGGTAGTTGGTTTTCCAATTGCTTCTTGACGTGTAAATCCTGATATTAACGTAAAACTATCGTTTATATCCACGATTGTTCCGTCGTATACGGTTGTAATTATTGCAGCGTCGGGACTTGTATTAAAAATTAAACGGAGTTCGTCTTTAGATTCATTCAACTCGGAATTTAAACGTTGATTAATCATAACAATTAAACCAAAAGTCCAAAGTATGCCAATAATAAAGGCATCAAGAAATGGCAAGTAATTATATATGCTTTGGGCAAAAATATCTTCGGTATAATTTTTTGTAAAAAATAAATAGAGTCTAAATACAAATACGCTACCATGTATGATAAATACTACAGCGTTAAAATTTGCCATTGTTCTCAAATTTTTATTTCGAGAAACAATACAAGTGTATGCTGAAATAAATGCGAATAGAGCAATTGTCGCTGCAATAATGAACGACCTGATGCGAATATTGTCTTCAATTATCAAAAAATAAACTAAACTTAATGCAAAAATGGAAAAAATGGGAAGTATTAGCTTTAAGTTTGCCGATTTATTAAAGAATTTTCTAACACCAATATAAAGGAAAGCAGCTCCACCAACAATCATGAAATTTTGCACGATAACTACTAATGGAAAAATATTAGGAATATTACGAAAAAACATAGCTGTAAATCCGATTATTTCGGCTAAACACCAAAGAACCCACCAGCCTATTCCTTTATAAATTTTATTTACATAATACTGATGTACAAATATCGAAAGTTGAATTAAGTGAACAATTCCGATAACAAGTATTAGTGTTGGAATGCTTATTTCCATAATTTTATTTTTATTGATTCTCTTTCTTTGTCATTTCAAACTTACTTTTCATTTCGAGTTTCTTGCGAGAGATCCCTATTCTGTGAAACAAGTCAGATTTCTCAATCGCTATCGCTCATTTCGAAATGACAGCCAAACTCCGATTGTCATTTCGAACTTCCTTGTGAGAAATCTCATTTCAATTTCAACTTTTAGATTTCTCGTCGTTTCACTTCCCTCGAAATGACAGCCCAATTTCAATTTGTCATTTCGAACTTGCTGTGAGAAATCTCATTATTTTTAGTTTTCATTTTGACTTTTATAACGAATTGGCTCGTTCAGGCGTTTGAGCAATTCATTCACTTCTTTTTTTAGTTCCATATTTCTATCTTCTCGACCAAGCGTAACTTTTTGCCAGCGTTGCAATTCTTCTAATTGAGCATATTTTTCAGCTTCATTTTTACGTTGTTCGGTAACATCAAGCATGCTGATAACCAAAAAACGGCTTCCATTTTTATCGGTATAATGCGTCATATATTTTTCGCACAAACGCATTTCTCCATCAGTTCTAATAAAATAGAACGAATAATGATGTTCATATTCTTCGCCCATTACAAATTTTGTAAAATTTGAAACTACAAATTCAATACTTTCTGGTGCTATAAATTGTGCAAACGATTCAGAATTGCATAATTCTTCGACTGTTAATTGTCCCATTTTTGCTAATGATTGGTTAGCCCAAACAATTTTAGCATGTTCGTCAACTAAACAAATTGCATTGTGCGAATATTCCGATAATGCTTTAAACCGAGCTTCGCTTTCTTTTAAATTTTGTTCTGATAGTTTTCGGTTTGTGATATCGGTAAATGTAGCGGCGAAAAAGTTCTTTTTAGGACTGTACGCTTTAATTGAATACCACTTTTGAAGCGGAATCGAAAAATCTTCGAAAGCTATTGGGTTACCGGTTAAGGCAACATTACCATATTTTTGAATCCAATTGGCTGGATCATTTTCAATTCCAGGAAATATTTCGCAAACAGTTTTATCAATTACGTCTATTCGCTTTTTTTTGAGCATTTTTTCAAATGCTGGATTAACGTCAATGAATTTATAATCAATAGGATGATGGTTGTTGTCTAAAATAATTTTGTGAAACGCAAAAGCTTCGTTCATATTTTCGAATAAACTCCGATACTTGTGCTCACTTTTAAGAATTTTTTCTTTTGATTCTTCGAGTTTTCTGTTAAATTCGTTCAATTCTTCATTTTGTGATATGTATTCTTCGTTCAAAGCACGGTATTCTTCATTTAGTGCTGTGAGTTCGCTAGTTCTATCTTCGACCAAATTGAGTAAATTATTTTTATATACTTCGATTTGTTTTTCGTTTTGTATTACTGTTGAAAATTTTTCTAAAAGTTCAAAAACTTTTTTAAACGAAATAGGTTTAGCAATAAATCCTTCGACTTGCAAATCAATGGCTCGCATCAAGGTTTCGGAATCATTATTGGCTGCAACAAAAATTACTTTGCATTTCGACGTTTTTCGAATTTCTTGTACCAAATAAAACCCATCGTATTCGGGCATTATAATGTCGGTAATTACTAAATCGATATCGTGTTTATTGAAAATTTCGAGACCTTCTAAAGCATTCGATGCCATATAAAAATTAGCAACGATTGGAGTTATAATATTTGAGAAAAATGTTTGGGTTAAAACATCATCTTCAACGTACAGAACATTAATATCAAACTTATCCATGCATTATTACTTTTTTTCTTTACTTGTCATTTCGTGTTTCTTGTGAGAAATCCAATCCTTTCTGTCATTTCGAACGTATGTGAGAAATCTCATTTCAATTTCAATTTTTAGATTTCTCGTCGTTTCACTTCCCTCGAAATGACAACCAAACTCCGCTTGTCATTTCGAACTTCCTTGTGAGAAATCTCTATTCTTTAATTGTTATAGATTTCTCAATCGCTATCGCTCATTTCGAAATGACAGTCGGTTCGTCGAAATGACAGCTAGTTCGGTATATCATAATTTATTTACTAAAATATTTCTCAAGAACAGGAAACAAATTTTCTTCAGTTAATGGCTTTGTCATAAAATGATTGCAACCCACTTCAAAAGCTAAAATTTCGTTTTCGTCATAAGCAAATGCAGTAACCGATACTATCGGAACATTTTTGTTAAATTTTCGAATCTCGATGGTAGCTTCTAGCCCTGTTTTTTCGGGCATTCGGTTATCCATTAAAATAACATCGATATTTGCGTTTGTTTTACAAATATCGATGGCTTCTTGACCGTTTAAGGCTCTGATTATATTTATGTTGGTTTCCTCCAGATAACATTGAAGAAGAAAGTAATTGCCGTCGTCATCTTCGGCAACTAGAATTGTTTTATTTGTCCAATTATATTCCATTTATGAGTATATTAAGTTCTGATTATTCGTATATACGCAAATGAAGTAAAAAGTTTCATTAAATTACAATTATTTCCATCAACAATCAATGTTTTAAAGCTTTTTTCTTTTCTGAGATTTCTCATATAAATTCGAAATGACAACTGGTTTATCGCTTTATTCATTTTTTTCCATTGTTATATTTTTCTTTTTTGTTGTCATTTCGAACTTCCATTTTTTTTGTCATTTCGAACTTGCTGTGAGAAATCTGTTTTGCTCTACCTTACAAAAGCAAGAAACAATTTAGATTTCTCGTCGTTTCACTTCCCTCGAAATGACAGCCAAGCGACTGATTGTCATTTCGAACGTATGTGAGAAATCTCTATTCTTTAATTGCCATAGATTTCTCAATCGCTACCGCTCATTTCGAAATGACAGCCATGCTTAAATTCTACTTTACGAACTTTACATACTTTCAACTTTACAAACTTATTTATGGTGAAAAAATTAAATCATCAACATCAATATTTTGCCCATCGCTTACGAGAATTGAGCGTTCAACAAATGATTTTAGTTCGCGAATATTACCAGGCCAACTGTGTGCTAATATTTTACGATATGCTTCAGCTGTAAAAATCTTGTTTTGCATTTTGTTTGATTTACAAAATTCGTTTACAAAGTATTTACAGAGAATAATCACATCATTTCCTCTTTCACGCAAAGGCGGAAGTTGAATTAGAAAAACCTGTAATCGATAATACAAATCTTCGCGAAATGTGCCTTCTTTAACCGATTGAGCTAAATTTTTGTTGGTTGCTGCAACAATTCTCGTGTTTAATTGAATTTCTTTGTTGCTCCCTAAACGTGTAATTATATTATCTTGCAAAACTCTAAGCAGTTTTGTTTGCATATTTAAGTCAAGTTCTCCAATTTCGTCTAAAAAAATTGTTCCATCGTTTGCTTCTTCAAATTTTCCGGTACGGCGACTATCGGCTCCTGTGAATGCTCCTTTTTCATAACCAAAAAGTTCACTTTCAACTAAATCGTCGGGTAATGCAGCAATGTTTACTGCAACGAATGGCTTTTTTCTACGATCTGAATTGAAATGTATTGCTTTGGCAACCAATTCTTTTCCTGTTCCGCTATCTCCCGTAATTAAAGTTAAAATATTGGTTTTTTCGACCTTTTGAATGAGTTTTAAAACTTTCATTATTGCTGGACTTTCGCCAATAATATGTTCGTAATTGCTACGATTAATGATTTGTTCTTGCCAGTATTCAACCTGTTTTTTAAGAACAACTGTTTCGGCAACATTTTTTATTGCATTGACCAATTCTACAATTGCGTTTTGACTTTTTACAATGTAATTTTTTGCACCTTTGTTATAAGCATCAACAACTACATTAACGTCGTTTTGACCCGATAAGAAAATGATTGGAATCTGCGGTTTTGTTTTTTTGATTTCGTCGAGTAATTGAATCCCGCTAACATCTTGCAAATTGTAATCAAGCACAACTATATCTGCATCGTTTGTTTTTACAAATTCTAAAAAATCTTTTCCTGAAAGAAATGTAGTTACGTCATACTTTTCTTCCATCATCAGATTCATCGAAAGAAGTTCCAACAAAGAACTGTCGTCGTCAACCAATAATATCTGAATGTGATTATTCATCTGTTTTAAAATTTAAATATTTTCGAAGATTTAATTAAAATTCCAGCAGATTCAATCTTAATTAAATAATTCCCTCGATTTAAATTTTCTAGATTTTTGCTGATATGAATACGATTAAAACCTTCGTTTATGTTTTCGGTTATTGTAAATATTATTCTCCCGCTCATGTCGGTAATAGCAATTTCAATTGTTTCATCAATCGGACTTGTAAGGTCAACATTAATTATTTCTGCGAACGGATTAGGATAAATGTTGTTTACAATGATATCAGCTTGGTTTGTTTTTTCTCTTTTAATCGAAATCGGTCCAAAAAACTCGTATCGTCCATCGAAGTCAACTTGTTTTAGTCTATAAAATACCACATTATAATCGTCTAAGTTGTAATCATTGCTTGAATAATCGAGTCGAACAAATGAATTTCCAGCACCAGTTATATTATCAATTTTGGTGTACGTAAAGCCATCAAAACTTTTTTCCAAGTCAAAATGGCTATTGTTTTTTTCGCTAAAAGTTGACCAACGAATTTCAACTTTATTGTCCAACTGCAAGGCTGTGAAGCTAATTAAATCAACTGGAAGCGAGAAGTCGATTTCACTGGTTGTGCTGATTGATAAAAATGCGTCCATATTGTCAATGTTATTGTAACTAGCCTTAACCCAATCGTCGGATGCAGCTTCGCTTATGATTGCAAGTTCATCGATAATGCCATTGAAAGGTAAATTTCTTAAAGCATTGTTGTAGTTTTGTTCGAGTTGTGCACCAATATTTATTCCTCCGTTTGTATTTCGCACAATTAGCGATTGGTTTGAAGATGTGCTAAGTTCGCCGTTGATAAATATTTTCATTCCTGTTTGACTCCACGAGGCTACAACATGATACCAAGTATTTATGTTAATTTTATCCGAAAATATTTTTCTCTGAGTATTCTCATCGTTAATTGCAAATAGAATTCTGTCGTTGTTCCACAATTGTAAACTGAATGCTTCGTCTGACCAATTTTTTTTGTCTCCTTTGTGAACAATTCCGCCATAATGCTTGTACTCGTCTAAATAAATCCAAGTTGAGATTGTTCCTTCGAGTTGAAAGTCGAGAGAACTGTCGCTATTTATATGCACATGTTTAGTGCTTCCGTCGGGATGTATTCCCTTTAATAATTTTGCATTACTAAGAGATGGATTTTGATTATTTCCTCCATTATTATTGTAAGCTGAAGCGTCGGAAAATGTTCCGTCAAATTCCCAAACTCCAGAATATTTTTGTGTCCAAACACTATCGTTGTTATGGATTGTATTAACGAGTTCGTTTCCAAAAGTCAAGGTAACGAGAGTTGGAGTTTCAGCAAATAATGTATCAATTAAAATCCATATTTTTAAATCGCCGGTTTCGGGATTATATTCTTTAATTTTATGGTTAAACTTGGTGGATAGGTTTGCATTTAACACCGAAATATCGGTAGCATCGATTAATTCAATTTTTCCGCCAAAACTTTTGTGTTTGAAATCGTTTTCGTGAAATTCGACATACAATGTAAAATTCGTTAAATCATTATTTATGAATTCATTAGAATGAATCGTAATATCTTTTCTCCACTTATACGAAGCTATTAAAGAATTTTCGTTACTATACATATTTTTCACAACGCCTAAATTGTTCATCCAAATTAGGATAATAACCGTAAAAACACTTAGTCCGCCAGCAACGGAACTCCATAAAATTACTCTTCGTAATTTTAGTTTTTGAGTTGTTTTAACTTTTGTTTTAAGCTGTAGTTTTGGTTTCATAACATTAATGTGTTAATGTGCTAATGTTTTAATGTGCTAATGTGTTAGTTCGGGTTTAAGCATTTTAGTTCATTCGTTTTTTAAAATATCAAATTAGCACATTCGTAAATTATTTAATTAATTCATTAAGCAATATACTGAAAGTAGTGCCCTCATTTAATCGGCTTTTTACCTTAATTTCGCCACTAAGTTTTTTAACTAGTTCGTTGCAAATTACTAAGCCTAAACCGGTGCCTTTTTCTTTATTTGTTCCCAAATTTGTTGGATTTGTGTTCGGATTGAAAAGTTTGGCTGCAACTTCATCTGACATTCCTACGCCATTATCGACAATGTTTAGTTGAATATTTGCGGGTGTTCGAAATGCTTCGATTTTTATGTTTCCGCCTGTTTGAGTAAATTTAATAGAATTAGAAACCAGATTCCTAATAATAGTATTTAAGGCTATTTCGTCGAACTCGAATTCTAGATTTTCGGGAATATTGTTAAAAATCGTTATGTCTTTTTTATCGGCATTTAGTTTAACCAATTGAATGGTAGAGCTTAAGGCTGCTGCTAAATTATGAGTTTTTATATCGAATTGAAAGCGATTGCTTTGAATTTTAGCCCAATTAACCAAATTTTCGAGCAATTGCGAACCTTGTAAACTGTTTTTGGAAATATGTTCAAGCATTAAATTAAGCTTTGAGTTTGATGAATCTAATTGTTTCGATATCATATCGGCAAACCCTGAAATATTTACAAATACGCCTCTTAAGTCGTGTCCAATGATGGAGATTAATCGGTTTTTAAAAATACTTTCTTCGTTAAGTTTATCTTTGGTTAATTTTAAATCTAAATGCGTTTTTACTCTTAGCAATAATTCTTTTTCGTTGAATGGTTTTGATATGTAATCAACACCGCCAACATTAAATCCTTTAATAATATCTTCGTATTGATTTCGAGCCGATAAAAAAATAATTGGCACATCGTTAAAAGTTGACATGCTTTTAATTTTCTCGCATAGCGAAAAACCGTCCATGTCAGGCATATTTATATCAAGTAAAATTAAATCGGGAATCGAAGAGCTGATTGCCTCAAGAGCTTCAGTTGCATTTGTAGCAAAAATTACATCATATTCGTTTTGCATCAAAATATTACCTACAACTTGAAGATTCTGCATTGTGTCGTCAACTACTAATATTTCAGGAATTTTACTCATTCAATTTTTGATTTAATTTTTTTTCGAAATCGCTTACTAATTGTTTTATTTGTAAAATATTGATGCTATTACAAGCAAGTGATAGTTGAGTCCCAAGTTCGATTAAGCAATTTACACTATGCAAATGTCCTAATTTTAGAATTTCGTCGGAGAATTGTTTTACTTTATTGATTGAAAGTCGGCTCTTGATTTCTGTTACCGTTTTTAATAAGCTTGTAACATCTAATTCTTTTGGGATGCTATCGTGTAATGGCTGATGTGTTTTTTCTTTTGTTTGAATTTTATCTTTTTTACTATGATTCAAGAATCTTGCAAGTTCTGTAACGAGATCTTGTTCCATGATTGGTTTTTTCAAAAAACCATCGCAGTTTTCATTTATTGAATCGATTTCATTTTTAAATGATGATGCAGTTAAAGCAATGATTGGAATT
Organism: Bacteroidetes bacterium GWF2_33_38; assembly: GCA_001769505.1. Taxonomy (GTDB): domain Bacteria; phylum Bacteroidota; class Bacteroidia; order Bacteroidales; family GWF2-33-38; genus GWF2-33-38. The sequence continues at coordinate 95,880 of MEOF01000043.1, read as the reverse complement.
TGATTCAATTTATGACTTATTTTAATTTCTTTTGAAGCAGTTATTCCGTCTTTTTCGGGCATATGGATATCCATCAATATTAAATCGGGGTTTTCGGCAATAGTTTTTTCTACGGCTTCGATTCCATTTACAGCTTCAATAATGTTTAAATTGTAGTTTTCTAGCAAGCCCTTAACAACTTCTCTATTAACAGTAGAGTCTTCGACCAATAATATTTTCTGATTTTCGAATCGAATTACGAAATCATGAAAGTTGATTTTTGATTGATTAACCGACTTTACGGCTTGAATATTTTTTAGTTTTACTTTGAATGAACTTCCTTTACCCAATACGCTTTTCAGCATAATTTCGCCATTCATCATTTCAACCAATCGTTTGGTAATAGCTAATCCTAGTCCAGTGCCTCCATATTGTTTTGTAATGGCATTGCTTTGTTGTTGAAAAGCTTGAAAAATTCGTTCGCTATCATCTAATGAAATTCCAATTCCAGTATCTCGAACTTCGAAAATTGCGTCGAATTTACTTTGTTTATTCTCAGTAATACTAATGTCAACCTGAATACTTCCAGTATGTGTAAATTTGACAGCATTTCCGATTAAATTAAACAATACTTGACGCAAGCGTGTTTCGTCGATTAAAATGCTTTCAGGAAATGATGAGGGAATGTTTATGATAAAAGTTATTCCTTTGCTTTCGCATCGGAGTTTAAATATTTGTTCGATGTTGTTTATAAAATCATATACCATTATTGGCTCGTAGTGTATTTCCATTTTGTTCGATTCAATTTTTGACAAGTCTAAAATGTCGTTAATCAAACTAAGTAGCGAGTTTCCGCTATTAATAATTCCATTTACGTAGTCATCAACATTGGTGTTTTCGGGAAGTCTTTTTTTCAAAATTTGAGCAAAACCAATAACCGCATTCATGGGTGTTCGAATTTCATGCGACATGTTCGCTAAAAATTCGGATTTCGATTTGTTTGCTGCATTCGCTTTTTCAACGGCATCTTTTAGGGCTTCGTCGTTTAATTTGCGGTCGGTTATATCGACAGAAAAACCGATAACTCCAACTATTTCGCCATTTGAATTTCGATAGGGAATTTTATCGGTTTCCATCCAACGAGTTCCTATTGCACTATTCATTTGTTCAATAATTGTTGTTTTTCCGACCCCTGTTTCGATAACTTCTTTATCGTCTTTCCAATATAATTCAGCCTGTTCTTTTGGAAACAATTCGAAAGAAGATTTTCCTTCTAGCTCTTCTTTTTTAACATGCATAATATCAGCAAAGGCTTTATTCGCTCTTACAAAACGATTTTCGGTGTCTTTGTAATAGATTAGTGCGGGAATATTATCAATTATAACTTGCAATTCTTCTTGTAACTGAGATAAAATTTGTTCGTTCTTTTTACGTTCGGTAATATCTTCTTTTACGGCTATAAAATGTGTGATTTCGTTTTTATCGTTCTTTATCGAAGTAATTGATGCATTTTCCCAATATATATCACCATTTTTTTTAATATTCTTGAATTCACCTTTCCAGTCATCCCCTTTTATCACAGTATTCCATAAGTTTTTATAAAATTCGTCGTTGCTATACCCGCTTTTTAAGATTCTCGGATTCTTACCTTTTGCTTCTTCCTTAGTGTAGCCTGTGAGTTTTTCAAAATATGTATTAACGTATTCAATATTTCCTTCTTTATCAGTTACAACAATGCTTGAAGATGCATTTTCGAGGGCTTTTGTTAATTTTTTCAATTCGTCTTGCCTCTCTATTCTCTCGCTAATATCTCTGATAATTGCAACAACATGCCACTTATTTTTAATATTTACCGACGACATTGATATTTCGACTGGAAAAGTGCTAGAATCTTTCCTTAAAGCTGTTAACTCATAGTTTAATCCATCAGTATATTTTTCTCCATTTCGTTTAAATTCAGCGAAGGCTGAAAGGTGAGCTCTGCTAAACAAAAATATTTTGTTAATTGGTAGGGATAAAGCTTCTTGAAAAGTATATCCAAAATATTTTTCGGCTTTGTTGTTCCATAAAATTATTTTTCCGTAACGATCGATTACAATAATTGCATCGTGAGCCGATGAAGTAATATTTTTAAGTATCTCTTCGTTTTCATTAAACTTATTTTCTAGTTCTTGCTGAGCAGAAATATCTTCAAAACTTTCGATTCCGCCTACAATTTTTCCGTCTTTATCTAATATACAATTTACATTTTTTCGTATGGTTTTTGCCTCTCCATTTTTGCTTATGATAGTACATATTTTGTTAAAAATAGGTTTCTTAAAATTAGGATTCATTAGTCCACACTCTTCACGACACGGCGAATTGGCAAAAATAAGACAAGAATTTCCTATAATTTCTGCCTGAGTATAACCAATAATTTCTAAGGCTCGTTTGTTAATTAATTGAACATTTTTATTTATATCGACTACAAAAACACCGCTTGGAATAAGGTCAAGCAAGGTTTCAGAAAAACTATTTCCCGATATTTCGTTAAATAAACAAGTATATTTTCCAATAATATTTTCCATTATCGTATAAGATTAAATGTTCCTTTTTTGCTTAAAATTTCATTTTCGTAAGTTTCTATTTTTATAAAATAAACATAGGTGTCGCTTTCTTGTTCTTTTCCTTTGTATGTTCCATTCCATCCTTTATCTAATAATTCATCGTAGCTATAAACCAGTTCACCCCATTTGTTATAAATATTATATTCGAGAATATTTTTCAAGCCCCAACCTCTAGGAGTTATAAATTCATTAACCCCATCTTTGTTTGGAGTAAAAACTGTTGGTAAATCAACGGTATATTCTTTTCGAACATCTACTGCAATTTCTTTACTTATAACAAAACAATTATTGACATCTTCGATTGAAACTGTATAAACAGTTGATTCCATAGGCTTTGATGTTGGATTATTGCAATTTACGCATGACAAATATGTTTCGGGTATCCAAACAAAAGTTCCTTCTTGATCGGAATTCGCAATAAGTGGAGCTAAATCACCAATAATAAGCGTTGTGTCATTTGAAACATGCAAGACTGGAATTTGTTGAACTGATACTTTTATAGAATCAATATTCGAGCACCCTTTTGAATCGGTTCCATTAACAGAATACGTAATTGTAGAATCGGGCGAAACAATGGGATAGTTTTCAGTGATTGTATCTATGCTTGAAAACCAAAGATATTCGACACCTCCACTTGCTTGCAATTGCAATTCATCACCACGACAAATCAACGTATCGTGTGAAGCAATAATCGTTGGGAGCGAATGAATGATTATATTTTTAGAAATCGAATCTTTACATCCATCGCTACCAAGGGTAATAAGTTTTATGGGATATATTCCAGAATTATCGAAAAAATAAACAGGGCTAATCTCTGTAAATTCTTGATTATTGATTGTCCAAAAATACTGGTCAGTTCCTACCGAAATATTCGTAAATTCGATTGGATATGTTTCGCAAATACCAGATGTTTCAATCGTAAAATCAGCAACAATTAAATTAATATATATTGAATCTATCAATGTTATATTACAAGTATTAAGCGAATCGCTGTAGAGAATTAATGATGGATAAATTGTTCCAAACATGTTGTAAGTGTGAAAAATAGTGTCGCCATATTTGATGGTTCCATCTCCCATATCCCATTTAAAATCGTAAATATTCATTTCATTTTTTAACGAGAACTCATTTTCAACTCCTTTGCAAATTACGGTAGGCTTCGAAATTTCGGCATATGGTCCACCAACATGAATGTATGCTGGTTTGATAATAGAATCAGCACATCCAAACGCAGTTGAAATTTTTAACGATAAATTGAAATCTCCAGGTGTAATATAACTATGTGTAGGCGATTCAATCGTTGATAATGTATTATCCCCAAAATTCCATTCGTATGTTAATGGCGAGCCAGCAATGCTTAGCGATGAAAATTTAACCAAAAACGGATAACAGTCGGAGTATGTTGTATCAGTAATGAATTCAGCAACAGGATAGTCCTGAATTCGAATATAATCGCTTAGCGAAATAGTTGTATCGCAACCACCGTCGTATGAAACTTTCAGATTGACATCGTAATTTCCTGAGTTTTGATACAAATGGCTTACTTCGTTTTCAATTGAATGTGTACTGTCGCCAAAATTCCAATTATAATTAAGCCCGATATCGTTTAAATCTTTAAATAGAATACTATCACCTAAGCAACTATTTTGAGGATAAATTGAGATTTGAGGATTCGGTTTTTTGGCCTCAATAAAATCTTCAATAACCAGTAAATCAGAACACCCAAGCGTATCTACTACGGACAACGAAACATCGTACTTTTTTCTTCCTGTAAAAGTATGGACTGGATTATTATTGTTCGAGTTTCCATTTCCTTCAAAATTCCAAACACTTCGATAAATCGTATCGGAATTCGTTTGATTTATGAAATGAGCGGTAAACGGAACACAGCCGGAATTTGTATCTGCCGTAAAACTTGCTTCAGGTTTATAAATTTTGACATAACGAGTCATGGTGTCAATACAACCGTGAATATCGGAAACAATTAAGCTAATCGCAGTTTTCCCTTTTTGATTGAAAGTGTGTTCAATTTCTAAATTTGAATACATGGTTTCATTATTTTCGGGAAAGTACCATTGATATTTTTTTGGCTGATTGTTAGAAAAATAATTATAGGCTGCATCTTTTGAATTAAATGGGTTGAAACTAACTTCCAAACCAGGACAGCCAATCGTTTCGCTTAACGTAAAAATTGCTTGCGGCTTTCGTACATAAATAAGTTTTTCGTACACATAAGCACAGTCGTTATTTTCGTTTATTGCGGTCAGAATAACGGTATAATCTCCACTTTGAGCGTAAGTATGCGTAACGGTTTCTTGATTTGTATAATCGACATCGTTATCACCAAATTGCCAATACCAATGAGTTGCGTCAATTATGTTTCCTTCAAAAGTTACGGAGTATGAATTTTCACAATTTTGAATAACTTCAAACGAACATAAAGCACCTTCGGTATAAACAATATCCTGTTCTAAATAAGTGTCGCTCCAACAACCATTGTATGCAACTGCTAGCGAAGTACTGAAAGACCCAACAGAATTTACAAAAAAATGATTTACATCTTTAGCTGTTGAAAATGTGCCATCGCTAAAAATCCAGTGGTATTCGTTTATTAAATCTAAATCGGATGAAGTGTTAACAAAATTGAAGGCATAGTTTGCACACATTTCTGTAATTCCTTGAACTTCGAAATTTGCAATTTGCTCGCTTCCAACTGAAACATCAACATTATATTGATTCGAACAACCTAATTCAGTGGTAATTAAAAGAGACGCATGATATTCTCCCACTTCGCCAAATGTATGAGAAACATTATTCAAGTACGAATACGTACTGTCGCCAAAATCCCAAAAAATTGATGAAATTGAATCAAATTCAGAATCGTATATGCTTTCGTTTGTAAAATTAACGATTACAGGAAAACATCCTTCAACTTGCGAACTGTATGACATCGAATTATTGGGTGTGCAATAAGCTCTTGGAACGGATATTATAATATTTTTTTCTTTAACTATTGTATCTGAGCAGCCAAAAATATTTTTAACTATCAGCGTATCGTCAAATTCTATTCTATTTCCAAGTTCCAACGAATAAATAGAAACAGGATTTTGCTCAAACAAATTATTGTGATTGCCCAAATGCCATTCCCAAAAACTTGCATTTTCCGATAAATCAGTAAAATGAACTTCAAGCGATTCGGTACAAGCGTAATTAACATCCGTTGTGAAATTTGCTTTGATTTTGGCAATATTAAGCGTGTCGATAAACTCGTCGATGCAATTATTCGTATTTCTTACGGTTAATGTAACTATATAATCACCATCTGTTTCGTAAAAATGTGAAGGATTGTTAAGTTCCGAAGTGCTTCCATCTCCAAAATCCCACAAGTATGTACCGGCATTAATCGATAAATCATTAAAAAATATTTCTTCATTTACACAAAATGTATCTTTCACGATTTCGAATCGTGATTCGATGTTTGCGATGCTGAAAATTTCTTCTCGAACGAGTGTGTCGGAACAAGAATATTGGTTAGTTCCTATCAAGTTAACATTGTAGTTACCTGTATTTTCGTAGATATGACTTGGGGAAATATCTCCAGATGTACTTCCATCTCCAAAATTCCACAAATACGAAGTCTCGAATTGTGAAATGCTATTATTTATAAAATAAACCGTTGCAGGAGTATCGCAAAAAAAAGTATCCGTAACTGTAAAATTTAGGTGCGGTCTTTCAACTACACTAATGTAATTATTTTTAAACGTCGAGTTTTCACATCCGTTATTATCCGAAACCTTAAGCGATATTTGATAAAATCCGGATTCTGAATACAAATGCTGGGGTTCGTTTTCAAAACTCATGTTTCCATCTCCTAATGTCCAAATAGAAGTGTTTATTCCTACCGATGACGTAGATTTGTTGTCAAACGATATGCTTAATGGGACACAACCTTGATTTGCTCCTATCGTCGCAAAATCGACAGTTGGCTTAGGGTAAACTGTTATATAATTTACCATTGTTAATGTATCCCGAAGTGAGTCGTTAAATGCGATTAGCGTTACGGTATATTTTCCAGGTAAAATGTATGCGGCTTGCGGATTAACTAAAGTTGAAGTGTTTCCATTTCCAAAAAACCATTGATATGATAAGCTATCTTGGTTTAGCGATTGGTTGTTGAAATTAACTAATAAAGGCACACAGCCGCTAACTTTATTCGACATGAAATTAGCAATTACTTGTGCATTTAAAGAGTTTGCCAAAAAGGTAAAAACAAGTATTTTAAATATAAGTTCTTTGTACATTTCAGGTGGTTATAAACTATTAATAAAAATACAGTTCTTTTGAGCAGGAATTAGACTTGTAAAAACGTAAATTATTTCTACGTGTTTTTACCTATAATTGATGTTTACAAAATGATCTTGCAAAATGTAAATTAATTATTTAAAACAAATAGTCATTTGAATAAATGTAATGTAACACATAAAGTCGCAGGAATAAATGTGATTTAATGAATGAAATTCAAAAAGTATGAAATTTATTTCTCTGCATTTTCAGCAAAGAACGACATATCAGTGTCAGTTATAATTTTTAGTTCTGTGCGTCGATTTAATTTTCTTCCATTTTCATTATCAGAACCATCGGGATTTATGTTAAATGCTATCGGATTTGATTCTCCGTAACCTATTGCAATTAATCGATTATATGAAATGCCCATATCAACTAAAAAATCGACAACTGCCTCGGCTCTTTTTTGCGATAATATTTCATTATATTCCTCTGCTCCATGATTATCAGTATGAGATAGTATTTCGATTCGTACTTCGGGATTTTCTAGCAAAAATGGCAAAAGCTTATCTTTAATGGCATTCTGAGCATTCGCAGTTAAATTGATATCATCGAATTCGTAAAAAATGTCCTCAAGAATCATAGGACTTACTGGTGTTCCATAAAGCCCGATTGATGCTGTAAGTGTTGTATCTTGTGTTGCAGAAAACACTTCAAATTCATCGCTCTGGTAATCATCAACAACAAGTTTATATTTTTTATTTACATCAACATGAAATGAAAAATATCCCTCAATATCAGTTGTATCCGTTTTTACATAAATAAGTTCTTCTCCATCGACGTAAAACAGTGAAACATTAATTTTACTTAGCATCGAGTTTTCTTTAAAATATGATGCATAATTATTTGCATCGGCAAAATAAACATTACCCCTTAAGTCGATTGTTGTTGGTGAAATAATTTTAAAAGAATATATATCATCACAGCAAGTTCCTATTTTACCGGTTGCAAGATCTTCTCGATTTGAAACCAACAAACCTGACATAGAATTATCGTTGTACGAATAATATAAATCATCGGATGAAGAGTTAATCGGAGCTTTCAAATTTTCAGGTTCGCTCCACTTTCGTTTCGAGCCACACGAGGAAAATACATCAAGTCCGCCAAGTCCTGGATGTCCATCGGAACTAAAAAACAAAATATTATTTTCTGTATCTACAAAGGGTGTTATTTCATCGTATTCGGTATTTATTTTTCTCCCTGCATTTACCGGTTCGTAAAATAAATTTGTTTTAATGTTATACTCTGCATACCAAATATCTTTTTCTCCCTGCCCATCTGGTCTATCTGATACAAAATAAATTATATCGGCATTTTTGCTATTTTTTCCCACGCATGGGTGTGTTGATGTGAAATTTGCTAAGTTAATTTTATTTCCGAGCTTAACCGGCTCATTCCATATCCCATTTTTATTAACCGAAACATATATTTCACAAATAATTTTATTTTGCCAATTTTCACTACATTTTGTAAAATAAAAACGTTTTTTATCAGGCGAGAAACAGCCATTTCCAACATTATCGCCCCTCTTGGCAATTTCGTTAAATGCTCTTTCTTTCGTCCATATATTTTCATTTAAAGTTGCTTCATAAAAAACAGTTTGCAAACTATCGTTACCATCATCGTTAAATGCTGAATATAAAATAGTTGTGTCATTAACAAAAACGGGCGAATATTCCGAATAATTTTGATTTATCGTTTCACCAAATCGGCTTATTTCAGTTGTATGCGTCTGATCTGAAGCTAAGTCAATTCCGAGAATTTGTGCTTGATATTGTTTCCTTATTTTTTTATAAAAATCTGACTTTTTTCCTTCTTTTTTAAATTTTTCAAAAAACTCTTCGGCAAGGTCATAATTTCCATCCATTTTAAGCATCAAAGCATAATAATATAAAGACTTTAAATTTTTTCGAGGATTTATTTCGTAAGAATATTTGTACCATTTCATTGCATCAGTGTACAAGCGAAGTTCTCGATATAATCCAGCTAAAACATAAGCATACCTTGAATCCTCTGGTTTATGTGTTAAATAATGCTCTAAACATTGTATTGCAAATTCAATATTTCCAACACGAATCGCACTTTGAGCAAATTTTTTTGCTTGTGATGTTGACAATGTAGCAATTTCAATTTGCGAAAAACCCAAGGTTGAAATCAACATTAACAAACTTAATACTAGCGTTTTCATAATTTACCTCCTTTAAAATCGGACACATTTACGTTTACTTTTATCAAGATTTGTATAGATGCCTCTGTATCGAAGCATAATTTCGATTGCCCCTGCATTGCTATTGATATACTTGACTGACGAAACGGTATAATCGTAACTTAACGAAAGAGTTAAGTTTTGAATTTCGAAACCACCCGAAAGAATAATAGCATCGGAAACTCTATCAAAGCCGGTTCTAAAATATAGTCCGGCAAAAAAATCATTTACTTTTAATTCATCTCCAAGTTTGTAGTTAAATTTTATCATGTTCCCAATTAAAATTTCAGATGCTTTTCTTTGATTATTGTAAATAATGATAGGTATGGTTCTAATCGATTTTGTTAGGTTTATTTCGACTTCTGTATGAATGACTTTCCTTGTATTAACGACATTATCGCTACTTTCAAGCAAAGAATATCTCGGATTGTTAAAATTATAAATCGCAAAACCGACCAATGGTTTAACATTTTCGTACTCTTTTTTCCAAATAAATCCGGTATTTAATACTAGATTGTTAGTGTTTTCATTCGAAAAATAATCACCACTTTCTAATTGCGAATTAAAATATCCCGAATATACATCATATTGATCAGGAAGAGTTACAGCATCAAATGATAATGCTTTTGAAAGATATCCGATTTGAAAGCCAAAATGGAAGCTGTTAAAATTTATTTTTTCGTGATATGCTCCGCTTAAAACGATTTGGGTAGTAGAAAACTTCAACACTCCCGAATTTTCGTGAAGAAGAAAAAAACCACCTCCAAAGTTTTTGTTAAAAACATAAAATTGTTTTTCTCCTTGCAAAAAATACGTCTTAAAAGGAACGCTTATGTTTTTCCACTGTGTGCGATAGATATTTGTAATCTGCCAATCGGCATTACAATTACTTGTGTTAGCCGGATTAACATTCATCAACGAGATATATTGCTGGCTAAAATGACTATCCTGCGAAAAAATGCTTTTGCATAATATTATCAAAACGAATAATATCAAGTATTTGATATCTGACTTTGTAATTTGCATAATAATTTCTTTTGTTCAAATTTACTCTCCTGAACAAGAAATAGAATCTATGTAATTGCCTAATTTTTATCTACGTGTAAATGAGTAGAGATTGAATCTGTTTTTTGATGTTACATTGAATACCGTTTGATGTAAATTTGAATACCATAGTACAAACATATAGATACAGCAATACTTTCAGCTAATATATAGCATGAAAAAATAATCTATCTAACTCAAGTATAACCGACTGATAATTAATTGATTGCAATCTTGTATTTTAGGCTTATTTACTGCTAAACAAAGTTAGAGGCTTATTTCTAATCTTTATACTATTGGCAATTGGTATAAATGCGATTCTTTTTAGGCACAGTCGGTTTTTTCAAGTTTTTGTTACAACATACATTCAAAAGATTAATAAAAGCGGGACAAGCCCGCTTTTAATGATTAGAACTCGATTTGATTTTCGATTTCGCTGATTTTTGAAACCAATGCTCCGTTAATTGCTTCAACTACTTTTGCAAAAACTTCCGAATTTGACGTTTTAAAAGTATTTCCGCTTTCATCAGTCAACACAATGTTTTCAGAAAATTGATTTGCCCCAACCACAAACGAAGCTAATTTTTTGCGACTTGCTTCGAGTTTTTCTCGCTTTTCGATTAGCGTTTTAAGGTTTTCTACTTTCTCAATTTTTTGCTCTAAAGTCAATTGAGGTTTAATTTCAGCAACAGGAGAAACAAGAAATTGTTTCTGCTTGGTTTTAACTTCGGTAGTTGCAGAACTAACCGTTTCTTTGTTTACGTGTTCCGGCTTAACGACTTTAATCTCGTTTACAGAAATGTTTTTAACATCTTCTTTACTTGCAGAACCGTTTTTCTTTGCGTTTTCGATTTTTGTTTCCATGATAATAAAATTTTTAAATTTTATTGGAAGTTCATACGTATATGAAGGAGATTTTGAACCTTATAATATTACAGCAACAAATCAAACTCCTTTTTTCAAGTAATAAAGGACATTTTTCCATTCCCAGCAGTGTCTCCTGCAAGGGACACTGCGTAATTGAACGCAGAGTTCAAAGGAATTGAAACTCTGCTTGAAAAAAAAATTATAAGCTAACTCAGACATTCTTCCAAACCTTTCCAAAAGTTTTAAAACTTTTGGAAAGGTGAAAAATGAATGCCAAATGGCACAAATTCATTTATTTTTGAAGTAGAAATTATAAAAAATACTCCTTTTGAACAATTCGAAAAATTCTGAATTTAACAAAAAAATAACATTTTAGCTTTCGTCTTTTGGTTTGAAAACCACAAAAAATAATTATATTTGAAAATTATTAATTTAGGGAGTTTATCCACTATAAAAATTATACTTAACTAAAAATTACATTATGAGAAATTTTACACAAACAAGAAAAATGTTTCTCGGGTTTAACATTTTCATGCTACTTATGCTGATGAATGTTAGTACTTGGGGACAAGCAACACTTCCACATCACGATCCAATTAATTACACAATTGGGCAGTCTTTATCTTCGCAAAGTGGTTGGACGGTTTCAAATACCGGCGATTCATTGTTAATTGCTAGCGGAAATCTTTCGAATGCAGGTTTACCAACATCAACAGGAAACAAAGTTACTTTTGATGGAGCGGGAATCGATGCAGCAAAATTGTTCACACAACAAACAACAGGAACCGTATATTATTCATTTTTAATGAATGTAACAGCACTTGGTTCTCTTAATGCTACAGGAGGTTATTTCACAGCATTTACCGAAGGAACATCAACAACTTTTGGAGCTACGGTTTGGACAAGATTAAATGGAGCTGGCTATGATATTGGAATTAGTCCAAAAACATCTGCAACAACAGATATTGCTTGGTCAACAAGCTCATACGCAGTAAATACAACCATATTGGTTGTCGTTTCTTACGAATTTGTTACGGGTACTGCAAACGATGTAGTTAGGGTTTTTGTTAATCCTACTCCTGGAGCATCCGAGCCTGCTGCTACAATTACAGCAACAAATGCTGGAGGAACAGACTTAACAAATGTAAATCGAATTTTAATTCGTCAAGATAGCTCAACAGAAACTCCATCTATTGAAATGGACGAGTTAAGAGTTGGAACTTCATGGGCAGATGTAACTCCAGTTGGTGTTACAAATCCTGTAACAAGCATTACTGTTACAAGTGCAAACGATTCTACCACTATTTCAACCGCAGGAGGAACATTACAAATGTCAGCATCGGTTCTTCCAGTTAACGCAGATATTTCAACTGTAACTTGGACTGTTATTGAAGGAACTGGTTTTGCAAACATTAGCGAAACAGGTTTATTAACTGCTGTTTTAAACGGAACGGTTACTGCTAGAGCTACTGCTGACGATGGTAGTGGAGTTTATGGCGAAAAAACAATCACATTAAATAATCAAAACCCTCCTGTTTTAGTATCAAGTATTACGGTTACAGGAGCTGCTGGAGTTGACACTATTACAACGTATCACGGAACTTTACAAATGAGTGCCGAAATATTGCCTGTTGATGCAACAGATGCTACGTTTACATGGTCGGTTACCAATGGAACGGGTACAGCAACAATTAGCTCGACAGGATTATTAACTGCTGCTACTGATGGTGTTGTAACAGTTGTTGCAACGGCTAACGATGGTTCAGGTGTAACTGGTTCATTAGATGTTACTTTATCTAATCAGGTTATTCCTGTAACAACAATTTATGATATTCAATATACAACTGCAAGTGCTGGAGATTCTCCACTAGTCGGTCAACTTGTTACGGTAACAGGTATTGTAACTGGATTACATTATAACTATGCTGGTGGAACATATAGAGGATATTTTATTCAAGATGCAGTTGGTGCATGGAATGGTGTTTATGTATATAGTAGTGCAAATACTCCAACAGTTGGAGATGAGGTTACTCTTACTGCAACCGTTTCGGAATATAATGGTTTAACTGAATTAACAGGTGTAACAAATTATACCCTTAACTCATCTGGAAATACTTTACCAACCGCAACAGTTCATTCTACTGGAGATCTTGCAAAAGAACCTTACGAAGGAGTTCTTATTAGAGCACAATTTGCTGAATGTACAACAGCTCCTACTACTTACAACGATTTTACAGTAAACGATGGAACAGGAGACTTAAACGTAGATGATGATATTTTTGAATTTACTCCTACTGTTGGTTCTATATATGATGTTACAGGTATTGGACATTTTGGATATGGTTTATTCAAAATATTACCTCGTAGTGTTGCCGATGTTACAGTAGCTGCACTAAACACTGAGGCAGAAATTGTTAGTTTTGTATTGGCTGAACAAGTTTCTGATGCGACCATAACTTCGGGTGCTGCAACGGTTTCTATTGAGGTTTTTGCAGGAACAGATGTAACAGCATTAGTTCCAACAATTGGAATCTCTGCTGGAGCTGACATTATTCCAAATTCTGGCGTTGCTCAAAATTTTACAAACGATGTTACTTACACTGTAACAGCTCAAGATGGCTCAACAAAAACTTGGACAGTTTCTGTTAACGTATCTTCGACTCAAAATTCGGAAGCCAATATTGTATCTTTCGATTTTGCTATCGACGTTCAAGCTGCTGACGAAGTTGTTAATGCGACAGACTCAACAGTTGCAGTTGGCGTTTTTGCCGATGTTAATTTAACTAATTTAACTCCTACAATCACTCTTTCTGCTGGTGCTACTATTAATCCTGCAAGCGGAACAGCAAGAGATTTTACAAGTCCTGTAACTTATACCGTTACCGCTCAAGATGGCTCAACTACCATTTGGACTGTAACTGTTACAAAACAAACTATTACAACTATTTTTGCAATTCAAAATTCTACTGGAAACTCACCATTAAACAATCAAGTTGTTACTACAACTGGAACAGTTTGTGCTGTTAAAGATTACAACTCTTCAAGCGGATTAGATATGGGATATTTCTTACAAAGTGGAACTGGCGAATTTACAGGGATTTATGTTGAATCTCCAAATTTATTTGCAATTGGCGACAGCGTTTATGTTACCGGTAAAGTAACAGAAGATTATAACTTTACGATTATTAACACAGTTACTTCATCTAAATTAACTCAACCTGACAAAACTGTTTATACAAATACGGTTACATTAGCCCAAGTTAATTCAGAAGCATACGAAAGTACATTTGTTAAAGTTGAAGATGTTGTTTGTTCAGTACTTGTTAATACTTATGGAGAATGGAAAGTAACAAAAAATTCAACTGATTCAACGAATGTTGACGATTTATTATTACCATCAGGAGCATTTAGTAGCATTACAATTGATTTAGGTGCATGGTACGATATTTCAGGAGTTGTTTATTATAGCTATAGCGAATATGCCATTCTTCCTAGAAACATCAGCGAAGTTATTTATTTAGCAGTTGACGAAGTTGCTATTGAAAACGTAAGTGTTTATCCAAACCCAGTTAATAGTACATTACATATTGATAATGTTGCTGATTTTAATAAAATTACAGTTTCGAATGTTTTAGGACAAACTGTTAAAAATTACAGCAAGTTAAATTCAAACCTTGAAGTTGATTTTAGTAACTTAGGCGAAGGCGTTTATTTTGTGTCTTTATATACTGAAGATTCAATAGTTAAGACCTTTAAAGTAATTAAAAAATAATTACTCGTTAGTTTTTATTAGAAGAGCTGCTCCTTTTGAGGAGTGGCTCTTTTTTTGCATCTTTTTTTACTTGTTTGCAATTCCATCGTTTTCTTACCTCAGTATTGCCGATTCATACCAATTGCCAATAGTATAAAGATTAGAAATAAGCCTCTAACTTTGTTTAGCAGTAAATAAGCCTAAAATACAAGATTGCAATCAATTAATTATCAGTCGGTTATGCTTGAGTTAGATAGATTACGATTCAATGTGACCGACACAATTTAAAAATAAGATACCCGCTTTTGCGGGTATGTGGTAATTTTTGAGGTACATTCCCTTGAAAAAGGGAATCTAAAAAATCACAGATGTGTCATATGGAAATAGAATTGGTATCAAATTCAATGACAAAAATTAAGCATCGAAAAATTCGTTTATACTGAATTGTAATTGGTGCCTTTTTGTTTGGAGCTAACGAACACCGATGAATCAAATTTTTCATATACAATGAAATAGGATAATAAAAATATTTGCATTTAAATATGTGTATAATTATATTTGTAATAAAAACTAAAACTATGCTTGACAAATTTTTCGAAATGAAAGGCGTTATCGCCGCAGGAGTTTTTTCTCCAACTGATGGCTCATTGCTAATGTTTAAAGGCGATATGGATAGAAAAAAAGCAGCTGATGTTGCAAAAATGTGTTACAGAAACACAAAATTATTTGCTAAACAAGCCGAGAAATTACAAGAAATTACCGAGATGACTTGGACTCCTTTAAAAGGTTGGGCTTTTAGTGCAGGAGATTATTCTATTTGTATAATCGATCAGTTTGGCGTTTTTGTAAAAACAGCACAGTCGAATTTCGACGATATATTTATTGCTATGCGAATGATATCAGAGTATAAATTTGATATTAAACTTTTATCAAAGAGATAATTTAAAATTCCGAAAAAACGTTCTTTTGAGATTTTTGTTTAATAATTTGCTTTTATGGGCAACAAGAAAATTCATAATCTTCCAATTTAATAAACAACCTCTTGTTCAAAAAAAACTATAAATCCTCTTGACTGGCAGTATTAATATTTCATAAGTTTGCGGAACATATTGAAAATTACACAGCTATGACATATTTAACAGATATTTTATCGAAAGAAGAATTGAAAACAAAATATAGAAAATTAGCTTTCTCTTATCATCCCGATAAAGGAGGATGTTTAACCACCATGCAAAAAATTAACGAAGAGTATTCAATTTTATCCGATGGATTTAATACAAAACCGAATTCGTTAAGGGAACTAAAAATTGGACATACGGTTTATGTGAATAATTCAGAATGTGTTGTTACTGACGTAGATAGGAAATTATTTAAGGCGAAATCCTTAGCAACAAAACGCGAAGCCTATTTTGATAAAACTACTGGGTATGGTCTGTTTAATTTCAAAATAAAAGCAAATATTTATTGTAATTAATTCTTAGTCTCGTTCTATTCGAGAATACGTCGAATTTCTTTCAACTGGATTTTTTTTAACACGTTTAATTAGCGAAATAATTTCGTCAGAATTCATTGCTGGATTTTCTTTAACGCCAGCCATTGTGTAAATTTTTGTTGTGTCGTCAACAGTTCCATCTAAATCGTCAACACCAAAATCTAACGAAATTTGAGCAACATCGCGTCCAATCATTGGCCAATAAGCTTTTATGTGTTGAAAATTAGTTAGGAAAATTCGCGAAACGCAATAATTTCTTAAATCTTCTAAAGTTGATGTTTCGGTAACGCTTGAAAGTTCGTTGTTGTAACGTTTAAATTTTAAAGGAATAAACGACATAAATCCATTTGTTTTATGTTGCAATTCACGCAAACGGTTCAAGTGATTAATACGATGTTCATATTTTTCAATATGTCCGTAAAGCATTGTTGCATTGGTTTTTAATCCAAGTTTGTGACAAGTTTCGTGAATTTCTAACCACTTTTGTGATTTTGTTTTATTTGGGCATATTTTTTTGCGAATTTCTTCATCAAAAATTTCAGCTCCACCACCAGGAATTGAATCTAAACCTGCGTTTTTCAACAATTTTAAACCATCAGCAATCGCAAGATTCGATTTTGTAATCATGTGGTCAATTTCAACGGCCGAAAATGCTTTTAAATGTAATTCGGGAGCAACTTTTTTAATTTCTCTCAACATTTTGCAATAGTAATGAATGTCTTTATTTGTGTGAACTCCGCCAACAATATGACATTCAGTTACCGATTTATCTTTGTACGATTCTACAATTTTCACAATATCTTCAATTGTGTGTTCCCACGCTCCGTCTTCGCCTTCTTTGCGAGAATATGAGCAAAATTTACATCCATGAATGCAAATATTTGTAGGTTCGATGTGGAAATTTTTGTTGTAATAAACATTGTTTCCGTGTTTTTGTTCTTTAATAAAATTGGCTAAAACTGCCAAAAACGAAAGTTCAACTTCTTTGTACAATAAAATTCCATCTTCGATAGAAATTTCGATATTATTTTGAACTTTCTCGGCAATTAGTTTAAGTTCGGGTTTTATGCTTGATGCGAATATATGTTGAAATGTTGTCATTATGTATTGAATTTTGAAATACAAATGTAGGGTTAAAATTTAGAAATTCTATAAAATAACTCCGATTAAATAATATACAAATAAAAAAGGGGCAAAGCCCCTTATAAAAAGCTACATCAAGCAGCATTTTTTGAAACTGGAACCCAAAAGCAAAAAAATTTAGCTTTTATTGGATAAATACGTTTCCCTTTTACAACAATATACTTGCAAAAGATTTGCCTTTCCAGTTGTCCATTTCGAATTCTATAATTTTCCATAGAACAATATTTTGTTAATACTAATAACTAGATTAGTCTACACTCCAAAAATATTTTTTTTGGAAAGAAAGAAAAACATATCTTTGCAATCTCACAAGCAAGGAAATTTTAATTTCTTTCTTAAAGCCAGACGTCTAATCTTTGTCTGGCTTTTTTCTTTACAAAGATACTTACATCACAAATATATTTTGAATCTACTTTTTAACAGAGAATTAACACACCTCTAACGCCTAGTCATAAATCACTGAATTATTGCGACTTAAATATTCCCCAAAGATTTAAACATCCAAATTCATTTTTGCTATTTTCTTGATAATGTTAATATTGCCCACTTATAAACAATATTTGTTAAAAAATCGGAATAATTATTTTAATTTATTACAATACTATCTCGTCTATGAGCCGCTATCTGTCTTTTTCGATTTATTTTCCGATATTTGTAAAAAGATTTCTAAGATAAATGTCAAAAACCGCAATCATTATTGGTGCTGGTCCAGCTGGATTAACCGCCGCTTACGAATTGGTTACTCGAACTGATATTAAGCCAATTATTTTCGAAACAACCGATTATTTGGGTGGAATTTCACGCACCGTGAATTATAAAGGAAACCGTATGGACATTGGCGGTCATCGATTTTTTTCAAAATCGGACAGAGTAATGAATTGGTGGTTGAACATTTTACCGTTGGAAGAAAACGCCGAAAAAGTTCTATCCACGAGCAAAATAATGATTTTACGAAAACGACTTTCGAGAATTTATTTTTTGCGCAATTTTTTCGATTATCCAATAAGTTTGAGTTTCGATACCATCAAAAAACTTGGTTTTTGGCGAATTTCAAAAATTGGATTTTCGTACATAAAAGTTCAAAATTTCCCTGTTAAAAATATAAAAACTCTCGAAGATTTTTTCATAAGTAGGTTTGGACGAGAACTTTATAAAACATTTTTTAAAGATTATACCGAAAAAGTTTGGGGCGTTCCGTGCAACGAAATTTCGGCCGAATGGGGAGCTCAACGAATAAAAGGACTTTCAATAACAAAAGCAATTGTTCACGCTGCCAAAAATTTGGTAAAAACCGATAAATCAATTTCGCAAAAAAATGTAGAAACCACGTTGATTGAACAATTTTTATATCCCAAATTTGGTCCAGGTCAGTTGTGGGAAGAAGTTGCCGAAATTGTGAAACAAAAAGGAGGCGAAATTCATTTCAATTGCGATGTAAAACAAATTGAAACATCGAATAATCAAGTTGTTGCGATTAAATATTTGGATAAAAATACAAACCACGAAAAATCAATTTCGGGCGATTATTTCTTTTCAACAATGCCCGTTAAAGATTTGATTTCGGGAATGAATTCGGTTTCGCAAAATATTCGAAACATTGCATCTGGTTTGCAATACAGAGATTTTATTACGGTTGGACTTTTGTTGAATAAATTGAAAGTAAAACCTCAAAATTCTGAAAAACTTATTCAAGATAATTGGATTTATGTTCAAGAACGAGAAGTGAAATTGGGACGAATTCAAATTTTCAATAATTGGAGTCCATTTATGGTTCAAGATGCTGAAAAAGTGTGGATTGGCTTAGAATATTTTTGTTACGAAGGCGACGAACTTTGGTCAAAAACCGAAGAGGAATTTAAACAATTTGCAATTCAGGAATTAGCGTCGATTGATATAATTGAAAAATCGGATGTTGTTGATGGAGTGGTTATTAAAATGCCCAAAACTTATCCCGCATATTTTGGAACGTATGCGGAATTTCATCAAATTAAAAATTATGTAAATCAATTTGAAAACTTAATTTTGATTGGTAGAAACGGAATGCACAAATACAATAATCAAGACCACTCAATGCTTACAGCTATGATTGCAGTTGATAATATCATAAATGGAAACAAACAAAAAGAGAATATTTGGCAAGTAAATTCCGAAGAAGAATATCACGAAAAAAAATGATGTGATGATTTGATAATTTGGTAATGTGATAATTAAAAAAATAATTACAAACTGGCTGTCATTTCGACCGCAGGGAGAAATCTCAAAAAAATTAAAATAGATTTCTCACTGGAAGTTCGAAATGACAATCTGAGTTTGGCTGTCATTTCGAGGGAAGTGAAACGACGAGAAATCTAAATTGTTTTTTATCTTCGATAAGTGAAACAAAACATATTTCTCGCAGGAAGTTCGAAATGACAAATCAGGGAAATCGAAATGACAACTTGAAAGTGAAAACATAAAAAAACATGATTTTAAGAATATTTCAAAAATTCAAATTCATACTAGCTTCTACAATTGTTTTTTTTGTGGTTTTCCTAGCGTATTTTCTATTTAACATTATTGCAACCGAAGGTTTTAATCCGAGTGACGATGGAGTAATTTTAGCACAATCGTTCAGAATTTTAAATGGCGAAATTCCACACAAAGATTTCATATCCATTCGTCCAGTTTTTTCGGGAATTTTGCACACAATTCATTTT
Organism: Bacteroidetes bacterium GWF2_33_38; assembly: GCA_001769505.1. Lineage (GTDB taxonomy): Bacteria > Bacteroidota > Bacteroidia > Bacteroidales > GWF2-33-38 > GWF2-33-38. Next base: position 75,752 of record MEOF01000043.1, on the reverse strand, counting down.
TATAGTCCTTTGGCATTGGAAGTAAGTGCAAGGTGGTTTGTATTTTTTCAATATTTTATTTATTCGTTTGTTTGGGTTTATTTACTTTTCAAGAATTTCGTCAACAACCCGAGTCAAAAATATTTTGCAATACTTGGAAGTCTAGCATTTTTGCTAAATATAAACTTCTATAACTTATTTCCGTGGACGACCATCGATGCCTTGTTTTGGTTTATCATCGGGCTGAGTTTTTTAGTAACATCTTATAAAAAATCAAAAAAATTTTCATTTACAGTTTTTGCTGGAATAGGATTTTTCTTTATGACTTTAGCTGTATTATCGCGACAAACTTTTGGAATTCCTTTTGCCATTATTTGGATTTTATATGCATACAATTTATTGAAATCAAAAAAAATTAAACAACTAATTTTTTCAACTCTTTTGGGCGGAATTCCTTTTATTTTTTATTTCACAATATTGATTATAACCGATTCTCTTTCGCTATTTATAACACAGCTAACGGGTCGAACCGAATTATTTGAAACAGGAATTTTAACCTATGGGAAACGCTTTTTTCAATCGCCTTTAATATTCATTCATTTATTTGCATTGAGTGGAATTTTTTATCATTTATATAAAAATAAATTTCGGCTTTACGTTTCCATTATTAAAGCACAAAACAGACTCTTTTTTTCATTTTTAGGGATTTATTTCGCTGCGATTATTTTTTATGCTTTTTATGCTTTTTTTCAAGATATTTGGCATCTGTTTGATGTTTCATTCGAGTTTTTCTGGATTGCATTTATTGCAAGTTTATATGTTTTAGTTTTTTTTCGATTTCACTTTTCACAAAAGTTAATCATTATCTCGTCTATTTTACTTGCATGGACAAGTTCGATTTCGCTAGGTGATAATGCACCTATTTTTACAATCGGACTACTTGTTTCGATTTCTATTGTTATCATTTACCGATTTTTGCTGACAATAAAAACTACAGTTTTTGAAAAAATTTCGACTAATTATATATTCACAGCAATATTAAGTTGTTCGATAATTTTATTTTATTTTGAAATACGCAATCAACAAAAAATTAATTATAGAGATAAGTCTGCAAATGAGTTAACCTACAATCTCGGAAATATATTTAAAGAATTTGGAAGTATCAGAACGAGCGAAAACACATTTAATTATTATGCTGACCTTAAACGAACAATTAATTCGCTTGAAAATCCAATCAACAACTTTGTTGTTATCCCCAACAATGCAATTATTTACCCTATCATGAAAAGCCGAAATCCTTTTCCTTGCGACTGGCTCCAAAGAGATGAATATATTGGGTCGGAGGAATATTTGAATGAAAAAATTATTAATGCACTTAACAATCGACTACTTTACATTATTGTTGATAAATTCGACTCAAAAAAACTTGCTTACGGCTCATTTGCAAAAGAATACAATTCAAATTATTATTCATATATGAATACCTTATTCCCTCGACTAAGCAAAATAAATGCTGATAGTAAGTTTTTCGATGTATATAAAACTCATTAACTGTATTTTGCTAAAAACAACAACAATTTATTCTTTCTTATATTTTTCTATTAAAAATGCAGTCGTTTGCATCACGAAATAACTGCTTTGTCAAAATATATTGACTTATTTATATTTATTCGATAATTTAGTATAAAAATGACGATTAATCCCTTGATAATGAATTCAGACGTTTCATACGAAGTTATAAAGATCAACGAAAAAAAAATTCTTGTTCGACGATTTTCTGGTTCCGTTAAACTTGACGACATCATTTTTTCTTTCAAATTTATAATCGAACAAAACTTGCTCGAAGGAGTTTCAGGAGTGATTACCGACTTTATAAACTCAAATATCGAATTCAGTTTTGCCGATTTACGCGAAATAGCCAACCGTATAAAATCAAATCCTAAGCTTAAAGGGTTGAAATATGCCGTTGTGGTTGACCCTCCTCAAAAAGTTGTTTTTCCGCTTATGGTTGGAAATCAAAATCCAGATTTAGGAGTTAAACCTTTTAGCTCCGAAGAGTCTGCTATAAATTGGATTTTAGAATAAACAACTCACCATTTAAAATCGTGTTCTAATCAAAAAATCTTAGTTCATAGAAATTATTCTTCATGTTAAAAAGTCTTAAAACATGACATTATTTCCTATTTAGGTATTTTGGAAACCCAAAATTTATTATATTTACGCTTTATTCAAAAAATAAATATGTCCACAGTACTACAAACAAAACAACGATTTGGAATCATTGGAAATTCACATGGTTTAAATCGTGCAATTGATATAGCATTACAAGTTGCAACAACCGATTTATCAGTATTGATTACTGGAGAAAGCGGAGTTGGAAAAGAAATATTTCCTCAAATTGTTCATCAGAATAGTTCACGAAAACACGGACAATACATTGCCGTAAACTGTGGTGCAATTCCTGAAGGAACAATTGATTCAGAACTTTTCGGTCACGAAAAAGGCTCTTTTACAGGAGCTCAAGGTAGCAGAAAAGGTTATTTTGAAGTTGCCGATAAAGGAACAATTTTTTTAGATGAAGTTGCTGAGCTACCTCTTTCTACACAAGTTCGATTACTTCGTGTGTTGGAAACAGGCGAATTTATTAGAGTCGGCTCATCAAGTCCGCAAAAAACCAATGTTCGAGTTATTGCAGCTACCAATGTAAACGTAATCGAACTTATTCAGCAAGGACGTTTTCGCGAAGATTTATTTTATCGATTAAATACGGTTCCAATTTCTATTCCTCCGCTTCGCAATCGAAAAGAAGACATTCATTTACTTTTTCGAAAATTTGCAACTGATTTCGCCGACAAGTATCGAATGCCGTTTATAACACTAAACGACGATGCTGTTCAAGTGCTTCAAACTTACGAATGGCCTGGAAACATTAGACAACTGAAAAATATTACCGAACAAATTTCGATTATCGAACAAAATAGAAATATTCCAGCCGAAATTCTAAAATCATATTTGCCCGATTACAGTACTTCGCGTGTTCCTGCTCTAGTTAAAGCCATTGACGAAAAAACTTTTGCATCGGAAAGAGAAATTCTTTATAATGTTTTATTTGATATGAAAAGAGACATGAATGAATTAAAAAAATTGGTTCATGATTTAATGCAAAATCCTGATGGAAAGTTAAAATACGAAGATCCCAATGCAAAAATTATGAGCGAACTTCGACACGATTATTCTACATTTTATGAAAATAAAAAAAACCAGGATATTTTTTCATCTCAAAACAGCCCTGTTGAAATAATTCAAAAAAATATTGAAGATATTCAAGATACCGAAGAATTTGTTGAAGAATCGCTTTCGCTGATTGATAAAGAAAGAGAAATGATAAACAAAGCCTTGTCGAAACACAATGGAAAACGAAAATATGCAGCAAATGAATTAGGAATTTCGGAGAGAACATTATATCGAAAAATTAAAGAGTATGATATCTAGTTATAAAACAAAATTCTATGAACTAGTCTTGATTCTTTCCTTCTTTTTCACAAGTTTTGAAAGTTGCAAAATCAGTTATTCTTTTACAGGAGCGTCTGTTTCTCCAGATGTAAAAACCATTTCGATACAAGATATTTCAAATCAGGCTCCGCTTGTAGTACCAACTCTTAGTCAAACATTTACCGAATCGCTTAAAGATAAATTTTTATCACAGACAAACTTACAACTCACAGATTCTTACGGAGACCTAAATGTTGAAGGAGAAATTACGGGTTATAGTACTCAGCCAATGGCTATTCAGGGCAACGAAACGGCAGCCTTGAACCGATTAACGATTTCGGTACGTATTCGTTTTACAAACACAAAAGACGAGAAGCAGAACTTTGACTCAAGTTTTTCGCGATATACCGATTACGAAAGTTCACAAAGTTTGGATTCAGTAGAAGAAGAACTTATTAAAGAAATTCTTGAGCAATTAAACGAAGATATTTTTAACAAAGCTTTAGCAAATTGGTAATGAACAAAGAGCAATTTTTGAATTATATCGATAATCCCGATAAACTCAATCAAGAAAGTTTGCAAGAATTGCAAACGTTGGTTGACGAATATCCTTATTTTCAACTAGCTCAAATGCTATACACTAAAAATCTTCACAATCTCGAGGACATTAAGTACGACAAGCAGTTAAAAGTTGCATCAATCTATATAAATAATCGCGAGAAACTCTACTTTTTAATCAACTCATTACCAAAAACAATTATTAACGAAAACCTTGATATTCACACCAATAATACAGAAGAAATTTGTGTAGAGCAAATACCTGTTTTAGATAAAGTTGAAGAAAAGGAAGATGCCTTTATAATCACGCAACCAGAAGAAAAAATTGAACATAATGACGAAATTCTAGAAACAATCGAAATTTCTGACTTATCAGTTGAAATTCCTAAGTTCGAAGAAAAAATAAAGATAATCATTGAACGACCGACCATAGAAGACAATGAAATTCTTGTAAGAGAAGCTGATATTATTAAAATGAGCATTGCCGACGAAATTCTTCAACGAGTCGAAAATATTCGAAGTACTAACGAAATTGAAAAGAAAGAAAGTATTGCTGATATTATATTGCGAAAATCGGCTGAATCGAAAATTCAAAAAGCACAAAAGATAGAAGAAAATTCAACGACTCAAGAATTCAACGATTTTATATTCCCTCAAACTGAAACCGTTTCTGAAAAACAAGAAATTAAACCAATTGAAGAAGATTCAATTTCATCTGTTAACACAAGCGATTTCGAAAATACGAACTTGATTGGAGAAAAAGACTTTGTTAAAATTGAGGAAGCGATTGTTCATGAAAACTCAATTGAAAATAACTCAGATAAAATAGAAACAAAAATACCGTCTGGAATAATTTCTGAACAAGAAAAAGAATTCTCGTTTAGCGAATGGTTGAACATTGTTACAAAAAAAGCCCCTGAAAAAATAAATTTGAACAAAAAAATTGAAAAAGATATATCTCCTAAAGAGAAAAATATGCAATTAATCGACAAATTTATTAAAGAAGAACCGAGGATAAAACCCAAATTTGAAACAGCATTCAAACAAGAGGATATTTCTGTAAAATCAGCAATTCCAGAGGATAATCTTATAACTGAAACTCTTGCTAAAATATATATAAAACAAGAACATTACGAAAAAGCAATAAGCATATATGAAAAATTAAGTTTGAAAAATTCGGAAAATTACGCTTATTTTGCAATTCAAATTGAAAAGATAAAAGAATTAATAAATAAACAAATAAATTAAGTTATGTATTACCTCATTTCAGCTCTCATCCTTATAGCAAGTGTATTATTGATATTAATCGTATTGGTTCAAAACTCAAAAGGAGGAGGACTAGCCGCTAATTTTGCAGGTTCAACGCAGTCAATGGGCGTTCGCAAAACTGCCGATTTTCTTGAAAAAGCAACGTGGACTTTAGCAATCATAATTATTTCGTTGACATTATTATCAAGTTTAACAATTAACCGTGGCGAAGGCGAAGATGCTGCGAAAAAATCATTAATTGAAAATCAAATCAACGAAGCTGTTGATCCAACTGCTGCACCGATTATCCCAACAGTTGATCCTCAACAAGCACCAGCACAACAAAAAGATACAACAAAATAATTACCCATTATTTTCTAATTTACAAAGTGTCAGTATGTCATATCATGCTGACACTTTTTGGTATATATTATAGTCATTTTCGCCATTTTATGAAAATTTGTCCACTAAACAAAAAATACATTAACATGGCAAAGTAATTGACTAGTCGCACACGTCAATTTTAAATAATCAAAAAAAAACTAAAATATTAAATAATTATGGCAAACGTAAACATTAAACCATTGGCTGATAGAGTATTAATCGAGCCTCAAGTAGCAGAACAAGTAACCGCTAGCGGAATCATAATCCCTGATACAGCACAAGAAAAACCACAACGAGGAATTGTTATCGCAGTTGGTTCAGGGACAAAAGATGAAAAAATGGAAGTTAAAGTTGGAGACGTTGTTTTGTATGGCAAGTATGCAGGAACAGAACTTAATATCGACAGAAAAGATTACATTATTATGCGTCAATCTGATATTTTGGCTGTTATTTAATTCAAGGATTGTTCAACTTTGTCAAAGTTGAGTTTAAAAGATGTTAAAAGTTAAAATTAAATTCAAGAACTTAATTAAAAAACTTTGACAAAGTTTTAATACTCAAAACAAATTTAAAAACTTAAAAATCAATTAATATGGGAAAAGAAATCAAATTTGATATTGAATCAAGAGATTTATTGAAAAAGGGTGTTGATGCATTAGCAAATGCAGTAAAAGTTACATTAGGTCCAAAAGGTCGTAATGTGGTAATAGAAAAAAAATTCGGATCTCCTCAAATTACAAAAGATGGAGTAACCGTTGCGAAAGAAATTGATCTTTCAAATCCTTTCGAAAACATGGGAGCTCAAATGGTTAAAGAAGTTGCTTCAAAAACAGGAGATGACGCAGGAGATGGAACAACAACTGCTACCGTTTTAGCTCAGTCAATTATTCAAGTTGGTTTGAAAAATGTAACTGCTGGAGCAAATCCTATGGATTTAAAGCGAGGAATTGATAAAGCAGTTATTAAGGTTGTTGAAAATCTAAGAAAACAAAGTCAGGAAATCGGTGACGATAATCAGAAAATTGAACAGGTTGCAACAATTTCGGCTAATAATGATAACAACATAGGAAAACTTATTGCGGAAGCAATGAAAAAAGTTAAAAAAGAAGGTGTTATAACCGTTGAAGAAGCAAAAGGAATTGAAACAACTGTTGAAGTTGTAGAAGGTATGCAATTCGACAGAGGTTATATTTCGGCATACTTTGTTACAAATGCAGATAAAATGCAAGCAGTTTTGGATCGTCCCGTAATTTTAATTTACGATAAAAAATTATCGTCAATGAAAGATTTATTACCAGTTCTCGAACCGGTAGCACAATCAGGACAACCATTATTAATTATCGCCGAAGATGTTGACGGAGAAGCCTTAGCAACACTAGTTGTAAATAAATTGAGAGGTTCATTAAAAATTGCAGCTATCAAAGCTCCAGGTTTTGGCGACAGAAGAAAAGCAATGCTAGAAGATATAGCTATTTTAACCGGAGGTACAGTTATCAGCGAAGAAACTGGAATGAAACTCGAAAATGCAACATTAGACATGCTTGGTAGAGCCGAAAAAGTTGTAATTGATAAAGAAAATACTACAATTGTAAACGGAGCAGGTGAAAAATCACTAATCGATGCTCGCATTGGACAAATCAAAAAAGAAATCGAAATTTCAACTTCTGATTACGATAAAGAAAAACTCCAAGAAAGATTAGCTAAATTAGCAGGTGGTGTTGCTGTTCTTTACGTTGGAGCAGCTTCAGAAGTAGAAATGAAGGAAAAGAAAGACCGAGTTGACGATGCCTTAAGTGCAACAAGAGCTGCTGTTGAAGAAGGAATTATTCCAGGTGGAGGTGTTGCTTACATCCGAGCTATTGAAGCCCTCGAAGGAATGAAAGGAGACAACGAAGACGAAACAACAGGTATCGAAATTATTAAAAGAGCCTTAGAAGAACCATTGCGTCAAATCGTTCAAAATGCAGGATTAGAAGGCTCAGTAGTTGTTCAAAAAGTGAAAGAAGGAAAAGGCGATTTTGGATTTAATGCTCGATTAGATAAATACGAAAACTTATTTCAATCAGGAATCATTGACCCAACCAAAGTTGCTAGAGTTGCCTTAGAAAATGCATCTTCAGTTGCAGGAATGCTACTTACAACTGAATGTGTAATGGCCGACGAAAAAGAAGAAAATCCAATGCCTCCAATGGGAAATCCAGGAATGGGTGGTATGGGAGGAATGATGTAGCCTTTTCTTTGTTTTAACATACAAAAAACCGCTCTTTATGGGCGGTTTTTTTATTTTCATAAAATAAGCTTTTTTTATCAATCTATTTTGTTGAATATGAATAAAAACAAAACTATCTTCGTATATTGAAATTTTGCATATTTAATTAAAACCAAATATTATGAAAAACTTTTTACTTATCGCCTTATTTATTTCTCTATTTCAAATAGGAGTTAAGGCTCAGGTGTCGTTTACGGCTGACGTAACAGAAGGTTGTGCACCTTTAGCAGTTACCTTTACAAATACTAGTTCAGATGGAGCTACTTTTCAATGGCAATACGGAGACGGAGGCTATTATTATGGAATCGATTCATCTTACGTATTTACAAATACAGGATATTACAATGTTTATCTTTATGCATATGATGATTTAGGTTATTATATTGGCGAATATTACCAAAGCATTTATGTAATGGGAGCCAATGACTATTTTTACACTTCGCTTAACGAGGCTTGTCCTAATACTGAAATTTATTTCGACCCAAGCAATTATGATGTGTACAGTACTTTTTGGAATTTTGGCGATGGCAATACTTCAGATGAGTATTATCCTTATCACGCATATAACAGTTCTGGAGATTATATTGTTTCATTAGTTCTTGAAACGCCTTGTGGTTTTGATACTATTTATCGAACAATTTCAATTCTTAATGACCTTCCTTTCACTTATGGAGAAGCAGGAGCTTATGACTATGAAGTTTGCCCTAATACAGAAATTGGATTTTATGCAAATAGCAACGAAGCTCAATCTTTTTCTTGGAATTTTGGTGATGGAAACACATCAAACGAGCAATATCCTTATCATTCGTATTCTAGTTTTGGGACTTATTCTTACTCTCTTACAATGGCAAATGGCTGCGGAAACGATACAACCTTTTATGGAGAAGTAAATATCTCAAACACAGTTTCTGTAAATGAATATGCCGAAATATATAATTCCCCTGAAACAACTTGTCCAAACCAAAACATGCAATTTTATTCAAACTTAGATAATTCTCATACATTTTTATGGGATTTTGGTGGAGGAAACACGTTTGAGGGGCAAAATGTAAACTATGCTTTTCCGGCATTAGGAACATATACTGTTGCTCTTACCATAACAAATAGTTGCGGAAACGATACAATTATTTATAAAGATATTGAAATAACTAACTCAACTCCTGTTGACGAATATGCGGAATTATATTATTATCCTCAAACTGCATGTCCAAACCAATACATGAGTTTTTACTCAAATTTAGATGATACACATACTTTTTTGTGGAACTTTGGAGGCACTACTTACAGTGGACAAAATGTTAACTTTTCATTCCCATCATTAGGCGTTTATACTGTAACTCTTACGATAACAAATAGTTGCGGAAATGACACTACAATATACCAATCGGTAGAGATAACAAACGATGGATCTTTCTCAACTTATTGTGAAGTTGGAACTTATCAAAATAATGTATGCCCAGGCTCTCAAGTAACTTTCTATGCAAATTCAAATGACATTCAAAGCTATGAATGGAATTTTGGCGATGGCTCAAGCGTTTCTTATGACTCTAACCCTAATCATTCCTACAGTTCTCTTGGAACGTACACATATAGTGTAACTCTATTTAATTCCTGTGGAAATGATACTACAGTGTATGGACAAATAAATATTACTAACGATGTTCCTGTTTATCCTTATGTTCAAGTATATTATTATCCCGAAGAAAGTTGTCCGAATCAACAAGTTCAATTTTATACAAATTTAGATGACTCATATACTTGTGTTTGGAATATCAATGGTGTAACATATACTGAAAATAATGCCTATCACGCTTTCAATGCTATAGGAACTTACAATTATTCAACAACAATAACTAACAGTTGTGGTAGTGATACCATTATATACGGATCTATTACCATTTCAAACAATGTTCCTTTTGCAGGATATTGTGAAGTTGGAACATATGTTAATCAAGCTTGTCCGGGTTCAACAATTCAATTTTACACTAATTCAGACCAAGCTCAAAGTTATTTATGGAATTTTGGTGACGGAACAACCGAATCAGAAAATTCTTATCCATCTCATTCATATGCATCTATTGGAGCATACACTTATAGCGTAACTTTGTATAACTCTTGTGGAAGTGACACAACAATATATGGAGAAATAGACATTGTAAACGATGTTCCCGTATATCCTTATGTTCAAATTAATCACAATCCTGAAGAGAGTTGTCCTAATCAACAAGTTCAATTTTATTCAAACGTAGATAACACATACTCTTTCTTGTGGAATTTTAGTGATGGAACAACTTCTACTGAAAGTTATGCTTATCATGAATTTTCAGCCCCTGGTACTTATACTGTTTCATTAAAATTAACCAATTCTTGCGGAAGCGATACAACAATTTATACTCACGTAAACATATCGAACGACTTACCTTTCTCAGGAAACCTTAATGTTTATGTAGAGAATTATAATGTTTGTCCTAATACTGATATGTATTTTCAAGCTTGGGCTGAACAAGGATACTCATATCTTTGGAATTTTGACGATGGAACTACTGACTATGACCAATATGTTAACCATTCGTTCCCGGAAGTTGGTACATACGATGTTAGCATTACTATTGCCAACGCATGCGGAATGGATACCACAATAAATTTGGCAATCAATGTTGTTAATGATCTTCCTATTCAAAATTTATGGTACAATGTAAGTGCTTATTCTGCTTGCCCTAACGATTATATATCGTTCAATACCGACGAAGATTATAATTGTGTTTGGAACTTTGGTGATGGAGTTACATCAACGTCAAATTATGCTAATCATGCTTACAGTACAGTTGGAAATTATACGGCTTCGTTAAAAGTTACCAATGAGTGCGATGTAGATACTACAGTATATTTTACTATTTCGGTTAACTCTGGAGCTTCTTTTTCGAATAATATTTATTTTTATCATTATCCAAGTACAGGTGTTTGTCCAGGTGAAAGCGTTAATTTTCAATTTGAAGGAAACTATGAGTCTTTGCTTGACTTTGGAGATGGAACGACCTCAACTAACAGCTACGAAGAACATAGCTACGATGCTGTTGGAACTTACAACGTGAGTTTAACATTAACAAACGGTTGCGGAAATGATACCACTTTGTATTCAACAGTTGAAGTAAGTAATAATAATGGAGTAAACTATTTGTGGTTTGACATGAGTGCATCGACTATTTGTCCAAATACTGAAGTTGAATTTTGGACAGATGACTACGCTTCTTATTTATGGAATTTTGGTGATGGAACTACTTCTATTATTGGAGATCCCAATCATACATATTATGAAAATGGAACATATAACGTTACATTAACGGTTACAAATTTCTGTGGACACAGTGCAACAAGCACCGAAACCATTGAAGTTGAGAACAACTTAGATATAGATGACGCGGCAATATACTATTCACCATCAACAGCAGTTTGTCCCGGAAGCCCAGTAAATTTCTACGCATATGACGATAATTTAGGAGTAACCTATTTATGGGATTTTGGCGATGGAACCACTTCAACTGAGCAAGAAACAACTCATAGTTTCTCTTCTGTTGGTGAGTACGAAGTAACGGTAAATATTATCAATGGTTGTGGCAACACAATTACTACTTCAGAAGCCATTTCTATTGAAGGAAATGTTATTCCAAATGCAAACGATTATGAAGTTGGTATTGCTCAAGAAAACATTTGTCCAAACGATCAAGCAATCATTTATGTATTTCCTACAGGGAATTCTTACTCTGTTAATTTTGGAGATGGAACTATCGAAACTTCATTCCAACAACTTGAAACAGACGGAACGGTGGATATTATTACACACACCTATACCACCGAAGGTAATTACGACATTACAGTTCAAGTTACAAATGCTTGTGGCAATAGTTTTGAAACAGAATTACAAGCTTATGTTTCAAGTACAAGTACAATTATTAATGGCTCCCTTCAATTTCAAGAATCTGCATTTGTTGGCGAAGAAGTTGGATTTTTGGGTGCAGGAGGACATACTTACCTTTGGAATTTTGGCGATGGAACTACAACAACTGTAACAGGAGAAGCATTTAGTACATTAACACATATTTATCAAGCAGCAGGAACATACCAAGTAAGTTTGACAATTTCAAACTCTTGCGGTGTTTCAGAAACATATACTGGAAGCGTTGTGATTTCGCCTGCTATTATTGAGTTGACGGCAAATATTACAGTTAAAAATATTAGCTGCTTTGACTTAACTGATGGAGAAATATCCGTTTCAAGTGTAACAAACGGCACTGCTCCATACACCTATTTATGGTCAAATGGTGCAACAACTTCATCTATAACTAACTTATCAGCAGGATTTTATTCTGTTACGGTTACCGACGCAAGTTCAAATATTGATGTTCAATATGCCAATATTGTTGAACCAAATAAAATACAAGCTACTATTACCACAACAAACGCATCGTGTGGAACAACCAATGGAACTGCAACAGTTAGTGCAATCGGAGGAACACTTCCATATTCTTACCAATGGAATACAGGTGGAAATACAACAACAATTGATAGTTTAGCATCAGGTTATTATTTTGCATACGTAATAGATGCTAATCATTGTTTAGGAACCGCTCAAGGAACTGTAAATGATGGAGATGGTCCAAGTATTTCACTAGTTTCATTAACCAATGTTTCTTGTAACGACGGAGAAAATGGAAGCATCAGCATTAGCGTTACTGGAGGCTCAGGAGCATACACATACGAATGGTCAAATGGAGCTACTACTGAAGATATTTCAAATTTACCTGCAGGACCTTACGAAATAGTAGTTTCTGACGTAAATTTATGTCAAGCCGTTAAGAGTTTTGTGGTTACAGAACCTGCCCAAATTCAAATAACATCAGGAATAACAAATGCAGACTGCGGTTCTTCTAACGGAAGTCTTGTTGCATATGTTAGCGGAGGTACTTCCCCATTTTCATTTGAATGGTCAAATGGAACATTAACAGCCTTAAATTCAGGTTTAGCTGCTGGAATTTATACTGTTACGGTTACAGACTCAAAAGCTTGCGAAAAACAAAAAACAACTGCTATTAGCGAAAATGGAGCACCAACTGTTGTCGTAGCCGATGTTCAAAATATTGAGTGCGGTGATGCAACTGGAGGAGTAACAATAAGCGTATCAGGAGGAACATCCGGTGTTTATAGCTTTGCTTGGTCAAGTGGACAAACAACCCAAAACATATCAGGAGTTAATGCAGGAAGTTATTCGTTAACAGTTACTGACAGCGGTTGCAATGCTGTTGTAGAAGCTGAAATTGAAACCAATACCCCTGAAATTCCTCAAATTTGCGTTGTTACTGTTGATTCTGTGTTGGGAAGTAACCTAATTGTTTGGGAACGCCCAGTAACAACAAGTATTGAATCGTATAATGTTTACAAAGAATCAAGTATGGCAGGAGTTTATTTCCAAATTGGAAATGTATCGTATGACGATTTAAGTGTTTTTGTTGACACATTCTCTAACCCATTATTACGCTCATGGAGATATAAAATATCTAGCGTAGATGCTTGCGGTGGAGAATCCGAATTAAGTGATTTACATAAAACTATTCACTTAACTGTTAACCAAGGAATTGGAAACTCGGTGAACTTAATTTGGGACGAATACGAAGGAATTGATTATTTAACATATTATATCTATCGTAAAACAGCAACTACCGATTGGGTTGCTATTGACTCAATTCCAAGTAACTTAAGTTCTTATACAGATAATACTGAAAATGTTCAACAATTTTTCTATACTATTGGGATTAAGACCGAAGATATTTGTGCTCCAAATACATTAAACAAAACTCAATTAGGTCCTTACAGCCAATCTATTTCTAACATGGACGACACTGGAAAAATTGATGACAGCGTTGAAGAAAACGTATTTACAAACAACATTACACTTTATCCAAATCCAACAAATGGAATGATAACTGTTCGTATCGAAGATAAAGAAACAAATGATGTGAATATCGAAATATTCAACATTCAAGGACAGTCAATATACTCATATAAAGAAGCAAATGTTTCTAATGTTAAAACTCAAATTGACTTATCATCACAAGCTAAAGGAATTTATTTTGTGAAGATTTTGAAAGGAAATAAAGTTGGAGTTCAAAAAGTTGTTGTAAAATAATTCAATCCAATTTATCAGAAATAGAAACCGCTCAATTTGAGCGGTTTTTTTTATATTTCAAATTGTAGTTGCAGAATAAATTGTTTGTATATTCGACAATAATTTCAAAAAACATGTCAGCAAAAATATTGATAGTCGAAGATGAACCTAAAGTTGCAGCGTTTATAAAACAAGGACTTGAGGAAAATAAGTACGATGTAGATATTGCATTTGATGGACTTATAGGAAAAAACAAAGGACTGTCAAATAATTATGACATCATTATTCTTGATATAAATATTCCGTATATCAATGGATACGAACTTTGCAAAGAAATTAGAAAATCAAAACCTGATGTTTCGATTATAATGCTGACTGCCTTAGGAACAACCGACGATAAAATTATAGGGTTCGATGCCGGGGCTGACGATTATGTCGTTAAACCATTTGAATTCAGAGAATTACTAGCAAGGATTAAAGCTCAATTAAAACGAACAAAAAGTGAATCTTTTACAAACAATATCCTTTCAATTGCTGATCTAGAAATGAATCTTGATACAAAAATTGTGAAAAGAGGAGGGAAAATAATTGAATTAACTGCAAAAGAATTTATGCTTCTTGAGTTTTTAATCAGAAATAAGGGCAGAGTTTTATCACGAGCGACAATTGCCGAAAAAGTATGGGACATCACCTTTGATACAGGAACAAATGTAATTGATGTTTACGTAACTTTTCTTAGAAAAAAAATTGACAAGGATTTTTCATCTAAACTTATACATACAAGTATTGGAATGGGTTATATTCTAAAAGAAAACGAAGAATAATGAAGATAAGAACTAAATTAAGTTTATTATTTGCCCTGATTTCTGCTTCAATTCTTATTTTGTTTTCGTTATCCATATATTATTCGTCAGAAACCTTTCGTAAAGAACAATTTTATAATCGTTTAGAAGATCATGCATTAACAACAACTCGACTTTTAATTAGCGTAAAAGAAATTGATGTTGAACTACTTAAAATAATAGGAGAGAATACGATTTTACTCCCTCATGAAGAGATATCTATTTATAATTCGCTAAATGAAAAGATATATTCAAGTATTGAAAAAGATTCTATAGTAATTTCTATCGATTTATTAAATCAAGTACGATTAAGAAGCAAGATACAGTTCAAAAGCGAAATAACTGAGTCTTTAGGAATACTATATACTGACAATAACAACCAATTCGTCGTCATTGCATCAGCTTACGATAAATATGGATTGGGGAAGCTGAATAATCTAAAATTAATTCTGCTTATAAATTTTCTTATCAGTATATTAATTATCCTTTTTGTCGGCTGGTTTTATGCAGGGCAAGCTCTTCAACCTATGTCAAAAGTAATTAAACGTGTTGACGAAATTAAGGAAACTAGTTTAAATTTAAGAGTTGAAACTGAAAACAAAAAGGACGAAATTGCACAATTAGCACAAACATTCAACAAAATGCTTGACCGTTTGGAAGAAGCATTTAATATCCAAAAAATATTCGTTTCAAATGCATCTCATGAACTTAGAACTCCTCTAACTTCTATCACCGGACAAATCGAGGTTACATTGCTAAACAAAAGAGATTCAGAATATTATGAAACCGTACTCTTATCTATTTTAGACGATATAAAAAATATAAATATCCTCTCTGACGGCTTATTAAACTTAGCTCAAGCTACTCTCGAAATCAATGAGTCTCACTTTTCAAAAGTTAGAATCGATGAAATTATTTGGACTGTGCGAGCAGAATTATTAAAACATAAACCCGACTATAATATCGAATTCGCATTTGGAGAAATGCCAAGTGAAGAAGAAAAATATATAGTTCTCGGAAACGAGACCTTAATTAAAATTGCAATACTAAATATTCTTGAAAATGGCTGTAAATATTCTGATAATAAAACGGTAAGGCTTAGTTTGGATGTTTCTGACAAAAAAATTAGCATTAAATTTTCAGACTCTGGAATTGGAATAGCAGAAACCGAACTAAATAAGATTTTCGAGCCTTTTTATAGGGCTAAAAATGCAAGAAAATACAAAGGGCACGGTTTAGGTTTAGCTTTATCAAAAAAAATTATTGAACTCCACAACGGGAAAATAGAAGTCAAATCTAAAATAGATATCGGAACAGATATCTTGATTATTCTGCAAAATATTTTTTAATCTCTTTTTAATCTCAATTTAATTACCCTTTAACTTCTCGCTCTCATTTTTGTGACATAAAAGTTAGAACTATCTTTTATAAACAAACATGATGAGAAAAATCATAATTCTAGTTTTCTTAAATTTACTGTCGTATTTTTCTTTTTCTCAATACACCTCGCAAGTGGAAGCATTTGTTACTGAATTAAAACCAAGTTTGGTAGGAGAAGATCATACTGGAGAGGGAATGTTGGAAACACTAAATGACGGTTCGATAATTCACATTTTTAGACTTGACCCTGGTCTTGCCGGTGGTCACATTGGGAACGCAAGTCGAATTGTAAAAAGATATTCGTATGACGATGGAGCTTCTTGGACAGAACCTGAAACAATTTATGAAAGTGAATATGATGACCGTAATGTTCATGGCGGTTTAGTTGAAGGGTTTCGACTACTTGTTTTTTTTAGAAGATATAACGTAACCGATAATACAACCATTGATGTTAATTTAATTTATAGCGATGATAATGGTTACTCTTGGTCAGAACCAAGCATTATTAATACTATCGGACTTTCTAGTGCGTCACACAAACTATTAAACGTTCCAACCAAAGGCTACATGAATGCTTTTGGTAAATTATATTATATCGAAACACGCTTTAGTCGACATGGAATATATTGGGATAGTATTGCATATTCATGGAATTATCTGGATAGCTTAAAATACAGTGTTGGCGAGCCAAGTTTTGCTTATATTGAAAATGGACTTATGCTAGGCTTATTCCGAAATACTGTTGGAAACTACGGTTCATCGTATTTGTTTGTTAAATCAAATGATTACGGAGAAACTTGGACAGAGCCTATGCCAACAAATATTGCTGATAGTTTTTATTGCCCATCTCCGCTAATATTTTATAACGATGAACACAAAGATATTTGGTCGATTGCATCAGACCGCCGCGGTTTAATTGATCCGAATTATAGCAATCTTGACTCTGAATTTTGGATATATCGGAATAAAACTTCTGATATTATTGATAACGCAAAAGGATTTTCTCTTTTCCATAAAATTAGGCGACCAACACCCAATATTTATCGCTTATATGGTTATCCATGTGTAACCAAGATGCAAAATGGAAACTATTTGGTAATTGTCTCAGATGCAATTAAAAAATATAACGGTCTGGAAGACTCTGATTTTTATCAATTCGAGATTAAATATTCTTTGATTTCATCTAATGATAGAGAAATTGACAGCAACTCTCTATTATCACAAAATTATCCAAACCCGGCAACCAATTACACTTCTATTGACTTTTACAAATCAAATTCCGAAGATGGGATGATTTCGATTTATGATTTGAATGGAAACGAAAAAATGACGATAAATTTTGATAATTATGATATTGGAATGAACTCAGCATACCTCGATATTTCAGATTTGAGTTCTGGTGTTTATTACTACACATATAAAGCAAATCAAGTCGAAACCACCAAGAAAATGGTTCTGATTAAATAACTTCGTTATACAATTGTCCCGAAAACTCTAAATGAGCCATTGCAAATTTAATTTCAGTGTAAGAAAAATCATCGCTTAAGCTTTCTTTAATTTCCTTTAACGATTTGGTTTTTAGTTCTTTAATTTTATTTGTTATGGTTTTAAGTTTTTGTTTTTCAACAAATTCACTCACATCAATTAAGCCTTCGGCAACAAAATACGATAAGTGAAGTTCAATTGTCATAGCTGATAAACCTCGTTCCGAGACAATTTCTTTAATATTTTTTCCTTGCGAATATAATTCAAATGTAACTTCTTTGCTTTCTCGCTTTTCAGCTTTTGGAATTTTAATTTTTTGCTCTTTTGCTTTTTTTGGTCTTTTTGATTTTGCTTTTACAGCAGTTAAGTCTTGACGTTCGTTTACCAAGGCTTGTGGCAACAAATTTTCTTTCTTAATATTTGAATTATTTATAATTGCATCAATTAAAAGCATTGCTTTTTTCATTTTTTGCAATCGGTTAAAAAACAAAGATTCTAAATTTCTCAATTCATTGTTGTATTGTTTCACTCCACGAACTCCGTCAATTTCGGAAATTATTGCAAAAATATCTTTTGAAATTTCTTGAATTAATGGTTCAAAATAATTAATTGCAGATTTAATTCTATCTTTTAATTGTTCGTTAGTTCCTTTATTTACAATAATTTGTGAAAGTTGTTTTTGAAATTTTTCCGCAACTTCAATAATTGGAAGCAATTTTATATTAATTTCTTTTGCTTGTTCAAAAAATGATTGTTTTGCCGACCTATTTTCATCTTTATCGTAAGATTCTAAATGATACAAAAATTCTTGTTTCAAACTGTGCAAATCGAATGATTCCAACACAACCGAATGCAAATATTCAACAGCCGATTGATTATATTCTTTATCCAAATCAATTTGTTCTAATTTTCGATTTGTAAAATTCAGTAAACGAGCCGATTGCTCCGGAGCTTTGGCAATAATTTTTTCAGATAAAACCAAACCTTCGAGCGATTCTAATCGAGAAAGTGCAACATAAATTTGACCTGGTGCAAAAGCTTCTGAAACATCAATTATGGCTTGTTTAAATGTCAAACCTTGACTTTTGTGAACCGTAACAGCCCAAGCCAATTTCAAAGGAAAATGCGTGAAAGTTCCGTTTGTTGTTTCTTCAATTAAACCTGTGGTTTTGTTCAAAACGAAACGTTTATTTTCCCAAGTATATTTGTCAACATTTACAATATTTCCAGTTTCCGAGAAAATTACTTGAACAGAATCAGACGTTAGTTTGTGAATTTTTCCAATTTTTCCGTTGTAATAATTTTGTCCGCCCGAATAATCATTTTTGATGAACATAATTTGCGAACCTTCTTTCAATTCCATCGAATATTCAATTGGATAAATATGTTCGGGAAATTCATCACGAATTTCGGCTTTGTAAGTAAAAGTTTCCGATTTCAATTTTCGCAATTCATCAGAATTTATTGCATCGGCTTTTCTATTGTGAGTGGTTAAAAAAATGTATGAATCTTTCTCCGATTTTTTGAAATTTGGTTGATAATGCGAATTCAAAACTCGAATATCTTCGGGTTCAAAAACATTATTTCGCAAATTATTCAAGATTGAAACGAATTGCAAATCGCTTTGGCGATAAATTTTCCCGAGTTCAATTACAATAGGTTTTTGTTCGGCAAATACTTGAGCATCAAAAAAGTACATGCTTTTGTAAAATTGCTTCAAATAATTCCATTCATCGTCTTTCACAATTGGAGGAAGTTGCAACATATCGCCAATAAACAAAACTTGAACTCCGCCAAATGCTTGATTTCGTTTTCGGCGAACGTATCGCAAAATTGTGTCAATTGCATCCAACAAATCGGCACGCAACATACTAACTTCATCAATAATTAAAAGTTCGAGTTGCAAAATCATATTTCGTTTTGCCGAATTTAATTGAACTTTTTTAGGTAATTGATTTAATGTATGAATTTGAAAGCTAGCAGTTTGTAAATCCAATA
This sequence comes from Bacteroidetes bacterium GWF2_33_38, assembly GCA_001769505.1. Taxonomy (GTDB): domain Bacteria; phylum Bacteroidota; class Bacteroidia; order Bacteroidales; family GWF2-33-38; genus GWF2-33-38. The sequence goes on along the minus strand of MEOF01000043.1, from coordinate 55,957 downwards.
AATTTGTTGCAGGAACAAAAGCTCCAAACGGAACTTGAAACATTGAGTGAATGGTAACTCCGCCAGCATTTAACGCTGCAATTCCTGTTGGAGCAACAATTATTGTGTTTTTGTGAGTGTTTTGAACAATATTTCGAAGCAAAGTTGTTTTTCCAGTTCCAGCTTTTCCGGTAAGAAAAATTGAACGATTTGTTCCATTTACAAATCGAATTGTGGTTAGGGCGTCGAGGTTATCGTTGAAATTCATTTCGTTACATATTTAAATTTAAAAAAATCACAAGGATTCAAAGTTAAAATGAGTTCAAAAGGACTTAATATTTCACTTTTTTGATTAGCTTAATTGCGAATATATTACTTATAAAAAAACTTTTAATATATTTGTCTCAAATTCTAAATAAAAAAAACAAAATTATGTTTAAAGGACAACCAAAAGGATTATTGGCAGCAGCTTTTGCAAACATGGGAGAACGCTTTGGTTTTTATACCATGATGGCTATTTTAGTATTGTTTTTACAAGCTAAATTCGGACTTGACGGACAAAATGCAGGAATTATTTACGGGGCGTTCTATTTTTCAATCTATATTTTAGCATTAATCGGAGGAATTATTGCAGATAGGATTCAAAATTATAAAGGAACTATTTTAACTGGATTAATATTAATGGCTTTAGGCTACGTAATTTTAGCTTTTCCAACCCCAACTCCTGTTTCAAGTATTCCATTATATTTATCGATAACAGTTGTCGGATTATTTGTAATTGCTTTTGGAAATGGTCTTTTTAAAGGAAACTTACAAGCATTAGTCGGACAAATGTATGATAATAAGGAATATGGAAAATTAAGAGATTCTGGATTTTCGTTGTTCTATATGTTTATAAATATAGGAGCAATTTTCGCACCTTTTACTGCTGTTGGAATCAGAAATTGGTGGTTAGGAAAAAATCAATTAAGTTATGATGCAGATTTACCAGCAATGTGTCATTCATTTTTAAATGATTCCATTTCTGAAAAAGCACAAACTTCGTTTCAAGCAATGGCAGATAAAGCATCAGGAATACCTGTTTCCGATTTAACTACTTTTTCAAATAATTATTTGAACGTATTTAACACAGGATTTCATTATGCTTTTGGAATTGCAATTATTGCTATGATTATTTCGTTGTTAGTTTTCGTGAAAAATAAAAAGAATTTTCCGAATCCTAGGAAAACCACTAAAGTTGGTGAAATTACCGACGAAATAAAAATGGAAGCAAATGAAATTAAGCAACGGATGTATGCTTTATTGGCTGTATTTGGTATTGTTATTTTCTTCTGGTTTTCATTTCATCAGAATGGATTATCATTGACATTTTTCGCAAGAGATTACACTTTATTAAAATTTGGTTCTTGGAGTTTTTCAGCTGAAATTTTCCAATCAATGAATCCATTTTTTGTTGTGTTTTTAACTCCAATTGTTGTTGGATTATTTGGTTGGTTACGCGGCAGAAATATGGAGCCATCAACTCCTAAAAAAATTGCTATTGGAATGGGAATTGCATCTTTAGGTTTTGTTGTTATGGTTTTAGGCTCTTTTGGTTTACCATTGTTTGAAACAATTAATCCACAATCAGGAGGTATGCCGCTTGACGAAGCATCTAGAGTAACTCCTTTTTTATTATTAGGGACATATTTTATTTTAACTGTAGCCGAATTATTTATTAGTCCAATGGGAATTTCCTTTGTTTCGAAAGTTGCCCCTCCTCAATATCAAGGAATGATGCAAGGTGGATGGCTGGGTGCTACAGCTTTAGGGAATGGTTTATTATTTATTGGTGCTGTTTTATACGAACAAATTCCTATTTGGATGACTTGGGGAATTTTTGTAATTGCAACTGCAATATCAATGTTTACCATGTTATTTATGATAAAATGGCTCGAAAGAGTTGCTAAATAAATAAAAAAAGGGCATTGCCCTTTTTTTGTATAATTATTGTCGTATTAATTTTTTATGTTGATAGTCAAAAATTTATATTCGTTTTTTTTCTTAACAATACTTTTAATTATTGGTTTTTCTTCTTTTTCTCAAGTTTCACCCAATAATTTAACGCTGATTGAAGGTTTAATGTATAAAAATGGTACGAGTGAGCCATTTACGGGATTATGCGTTGAAAAATACGAAAATGGGAAAAAAGGAATGGAAGGAAATTATAAAGAAGGGAAAAAAGAGGGGCTTTGGGTTTGGTGGTATCAAGAAGGGAAAAAAAAGCGAGAAAGCAATTATGTGAACGATAAAAAGCACGGTTTAACAACCTATTGGTTTAAAAATGGTCATTTGCAGTCAGAATCAAAGTACGAAAATGACGAACTGCATGGAAAATCAACTTGGTATTTTCAAAACGGACAAAAGAAAAAATCAGCCGTATATAACAATGGTCTTTTTATCGGTAGCATTGTTTGGGATGAAACTGGAAATGTACTCGAAAATAACCTTCCAAAAGATAATTAATAGTTCAAAAAAGAGTGTTGAATTATTTACTCAAGACTTTGTACTCCCAAGGAGTTAATGAAATTTCGAGTTGATCTAATATATTAGTTTTAGCATCAGTAAATAAATCAGTGTATTCTCCTTTAAAATCGTTTGTTTTAAAGCTTACTTTTGTCGGTGTTGCCGATAAATTCAGAAAAACAAGAACGGAATTTTCGTCTTTAACTCTTGCAAAAGAATATACTACCGAATCAGCCGAATTCGAAATCAATTTCATTTCGCCACCTCTTTCGCCATTCCACAATGCTTTGTTGTTATGTTTTAGGGTCATAAGTTTTGTATAAAATTGTTCGAGAGGTTTTTTATCCCAGAAAATCGTATCTTTTTCAAAAAAACGGAGCATTTTATCCATTTCAGCTTCTTGTCCATTATAAATCAAAGGCATTCCCGGAATGGTTGCTGCCATTACAGCAAAAGTTTTGTATCCTCCTCCCAATCGTGTAAATTCAGTTCCTTTCCACGAATTTTCGTCATGATTAGAGGTAAATTGCATACGAAAATCGTCAGCTTTATACTTCGTTTTTTCTCGTTCAAAATATTCGTTAATATCTTTAATTTTCTTTTTTCCTTGTGCAACATCATTCATAATAAAATGGAATTCCCATCCATAAGTCATATCAAAAGCTTTTGTTTGCAGATCGGCTTTATCGGCTTCGGCAAGCATAAAAACAGGTTTTATTTTATCTAATTCGGTGCGAGCTTCGTTCCAAAATTCTACCGGAACAAGTTCTGCTACATCGCAACGATATCCATCAATATTGGCATCGGTAATCCAAAATTTCAAGGCATCAATCATTGCTTCGTGCAATCCTTTTTCGTCATAATTTAAGTCGGCGACATCAGTCCAATCGAAAGGAGAAACCATTTTTCCTAAGGAATCTTTTGTGTACCATTCGGGATGCTCACTAACCCAAGCATTATCCCATGCAGTGTGATTTGCAACCCAATCTAAAATAACATACATTCCCAATTCATGAATTTTATTTACCAATTGTTTAAAATCTTCCATTGTTCCAAATTCAGGATTAACACCTTTGTAATCTTTTACTGAATAATAGCTACCTAAAGAGCCTTTACGTTCTTTTTCTCCAATAGGATGAATCGGCATTATCCAAATAATATCAACTCCCATTGCTTTTAATCGTGGTAAATGTTCTTCGAAAGCCTTAAATGTTCCCGCTTCGGTAAATTGTCGAACATTGACTTCGTAAATAGTCGCATTATAACTCCACTTAGGGTGAACCAATTGTGTAGAATCTGACTGTTGCTCATTTTGAACTGTTTGAGAATTATTGCATGCTCCAAAAATTGCAACAATAACAAAAAGTACGATTCCTAACTTTATAATTTTCATATCCAGCTTATTTTATGGTTATTATTTCGAAAGAATATTTGCTTAAACTCAAATTGATTTTGTTGTCTGATTTAGAAATTTTTGTTCCAAACAAAGCAGTTGCATTATCTCCTACAAAAGTTTCGGAAAGCGTGATTTCAACTTTTTCTGTTTTCTCACTTTTATTAAAAACAACTACCACAACATTATCGAAATATTTTCTAACAAATGCGTATTGCTTATCGGTAACCAATAGGGTTTGAAAATCGCCATAGGTCAAAGCCAAATTATTTTTTCTAAACTCTGTTAACTTTTTAACCATTTCCTTAACACCTTTTTCGTCGTTGGTTAAATTATCGAATTTCATCATTCGACGATTATCAGGGTCATTTGCACCAGGCATTCCAATTTCATCGCCGTAATAGATTACAGGTATTCCAGGTATTGTCATAATAAACGCATCGAGCATTTTCAGTTTAGCGTATCCAATCGGATTTTCAACTTTTATATCTCGACTCCAACCTGCTTCTTTATCATCTTCTTCAAACGACAAGGCTCCACTAGCATATGAAATAAAGCGAGCAATATCATGATTTCCCGTAACATTTCCCATCAAATGATGATTTCCATAAAAAAGGAAAGATTCTTTCAATGATGTTTCGAGTTTTGTAAACGGTTCTTTATCTATAGCAAATACCGAACGAGCATCGAAATAAAGGTTAAAATCGAACTGAGCATCGAGCATCCCTGAGCCAACATAACTACCAATTAATTCGCGACTTCCAAAAGTTTCGCCAATTTGAAGTAGTCGATTATTTTGAGGAAAAATTACTTCCTTTTTAAGCTTTTTAGTCAACGAACGCCAAAACACTTCAGGAATGTGTTTAGTGGCATCGTGACGAAATCCGTCGAGATTATATTTTCTAATCCATTGTACTGCAAAACTGGTCATCGTATCTACAACCTCAGGCTTTGAATAATCCAAGGTTGGCAAAAACGAATCGAACCAAGTTGTGAGGCGTTGTGCGTCCCAAATTCTGATATTTGGAGTTCCATCGGGTAACATCATATTGGTAGCCCAACTTGGGTTTGCTTTTATTATTGGGTGATTTTCGTGTACGTGATTCGCTACATAATCAAGAATCACATTAACATTCTGATTATGAGCTTCGTTAATTAATTCTGTGAAAACAGCTTCGTTTCCAAAACGATAATCAATTTCGGTCGAAGAAATAGGCCAATATCCATGATAACCAGAAAATTTACGATTTGGTTTTGGATATTCTTTGTAAGCTTTTTCAGGATTTTGAGCAATTGGCGATAACCAGATAGTGTTTATTCCAAGTTCCTTGAAATATCCCGACTTAAGTTTATCTAAAATTCCTTTTATATCACCACCATGGTAATTTGCTCTTTCGTGAACTTCAGGGTCGTTTATCGGCTTATCGATTGATTTGTCGCCATTATTAAATCTATCAACCAACAAGAAATAAAGTATCGAAGCTTCATAATCTTTTCTATTCAAATCAGCGGCAGTTTTAACAACTTGCTGACCTTTTAATGGAATCATTAAATCATTTGATGCTCCGCTAGCATTGAACGAAAATACTCGCATAAACGAACGGTCAACTTGAGTAGCATTTTCAGGTATTGGAAAACGAATCAACTTATTATCTTCATCAATAATAACTAACCTATTTACCAATTGATAATTATCCCAAAGAACAAAAATTTGGTCAGGCTTTTTGTCATACGAAACCAAAATGGTATTTCCATCGGTAGAATGCAACCAAAGTTTAGGAGCATTTTCGTTTTGAACATCACCAACCGTGAGAACCGAGTTAACTCCTCCCATATTATTACTTACAGTATCTTTGTTTGCTGGATCAAGAATCCAATCTCCATCAACAACAATTCTATACGAAAAACGTCCGGGATATAATTTTAAGTCTGCTTTCCAAATACCATCTTTAAAATTCAATGGCGTTTGCGTTGCACTCCAACCATTAAAATCGCCAGCAACAAATACTGATTTAACTTCTCTAGTCGGTTTATATTGAAGATTATATTCTACTTTTGGCGATCTTTTCATGATAAACGAATACGCTGTATCGCCAAACCAAGCTCTAGTAACCATAACTGGAGGAACTGGTTCGCCAGAATAATTTAAGGTCAATGCTTTTCCTGCCTCTAATTTTCCGGGAATAAGGCATTTGCTAAATGTTAAGGACTTAATTTTGTAGGGATTCATGAAATAATCGCTCAAATCGATAATGGTGCTATCGTCATTAAGCATAACGGGTTGAATCAAATCATGTGTTTCTGTAGGTAAAGGAAAAGTTACTTTTTTCTCTTCTTTTTTTTCTTCGCTGCACGAAGTCGCCATTACTACACTCATAATTATAATAAATCTTAAATTTTTCATTTTTTTTAAATATTTTCTATTTTTTTAAATCCGACCGTAAATATGGCTCAGTTTTTTTAATTTTTCAATTATTTCAGATGAAATTGTCTCATTATATCTCCATTTCCAATTTCCTGAAGATGTTCCCGGAATGTTTGTTCTACATTCGGAATCTAAATTCAAAATATCCTGCATTGGAACAATTGCAATATTAGCAACCGATTTCCACGCTTCTATAATAAATTTCCATACAATTTCGTGTTCGAATTCACAAATTCCTAAATATTCTCGAGCAAAATTTCTGTTTATATCGTTGGTAGATAAATGCCAGCCCAATGTCGTATCGTTGTCGTGAGTGCCAGTATATACAACACAATTTTTGTCGTATGTATGTGGCAAATAATTATTTTCTTCGCTGGCATCAAAAGCGAATTGTAAAATTTTCATTCCTGGCAAAGCAAATTTCTCACGTAATTCAACTACATCGTCGGTTATCACACCCAAATCTTCAGCAATTATTGGCAAATCTCCCATTTCATTTTTCAATGCCGTAAACAACTCTTTACCTGGAGCATCCACCCAAGTTCCATTGATTGCCGTTTCTTCGCCAAATGGAATTGACCAATACGCAACTAAACCTCTAAAGTGGTCAATTCGAATAATATCATACATTTCTAAATTCGCTTTTACTCGATTTATCCACCATCGAAAATTTGTTCGTTTGTGCTTCTTCCAATCGTAAATTGGGTTTCCCCAAAGTTGACCGGTCTCACTAAAATAATCTGGAGGAACTCCTGCTACAAATGTTGGGTTTCTGTCCTCATCAAACAAAAATAATTCTGGATTTGCCCACGCCTCAACACTATCAAGAGAAACATACAAAGGAATATCGCCAATAATTCTTACACCCGACTCGTTTGCATATTTTTTCAAGTCTGACCACTGCACAAAAAACAAAAATTGCAAATATTTATAAAACTCGATTCTCTCTTCTAACTCGATTTTGAGTTTATTTAAGTCTTTTGACTTTCTAATTTTAATTGCTTCGTTCCATTCGTACCAAGGTTTAAGATTAAAATGTTCTTTTAGTGACATAAAAAGAGAAAAATCGTCGAGCCATTCACTATTTTTAATACAAAACGCTTCAAATTCAGCCTGTTCTTCCAAATCGGCAAATTCGGTGAAATTTAAAAATGCTGTTTCAAACAATTTATTTTTATACTCCCGTACTCTGTCATATTCAACAATATCGTTGGAAAATTCAGGAATTATAGCAACATCATCTCTATTCAATAATTTGCGTTCAATCAAATTATCAATGTCGATTAACAATGCGTTACCTGCAAATGCAGAAAAACACTGATAGGGAGAATCTCCGTATCCCGTTGGTCCCATTGGCAATATCTGCCAAAGAGATTGACCTGATTCTTTTAAAAAATCGATAAAATCAAAGGCTTCACGACCTAAACTTCCAATTCCGAATTTATTTGGCAACGAAGTTATATGTAATAAAATCCCTGATGAACGTTCAAAATTCATATTTTTTATGTTTTAGCCCCCTTGCCCCCAAAGGGGGTTTAAGAAAGATGATTTATGTTAATTTCTATTTCATTTATAATATTGAGATTTCTCAATCGCTATCGCTCATTTCGAAATGACAGCCTAATTTCAATTTGTCAATTCGAACTTCCTTTTTTTTGTCATTTCGAACGTATGTGAGAAATCTCATTTCAATTCAAAATTTTAGATTTCTCGTCGTTTCACTTCCCTCTACAGCCAAACTCCGTTTGTCTTGATATTTGTTAACAAATCATAATGTTTAAATAAAAATCTACTTTTTATTTTCATTAATAAACATAACACTCACAGCTCCTAAAATCATAAAAGCACCGGCTAAATAAATTGCATAAATAGTGTTATCGTTAAAAAAATATCTTACAATTAAACCAGCAAAAACGCCACTTACAATTTGAGGAATCGTAATCGACATATTGAAAATTCCCATAAACATTCCCATACTTTTTTGAGGGATTGAATTTGCTACAATTGCGTAAGGCATTGCCAAAATGCTCCCCCATGCAAAACCAATTCCAATCATAGGGATAATTAAGTACGTTGGATCTGAAAATAAATAGAACGAGAGCAATGAAATTCCGCCAACTAATAAAGCAATTGAATGTGTTTTTTTTCGTCCAAATTTTTGAGCAATTAAAGGCAGCGATAAAGCTATTATTGCTGAAACGCCATTGTAAATTCCGAATAAAATTCCAACCCAATTTCCTGCTTCTTGAAATTCAGGAGAATTGCTGTCAACTGTTCCATAAAAATTTTGAGCAATTGCAGATGTTGTATAAACCCACATTAAAAATAAAGCAAACCACGAAAAAAATTGTACAATTAATAATTGCCACATTACTTTCGGAATTTTGAATTTTGTTGACTCAGGTTTATCTTCTGTTTCCTTTTCAGCATAAAACTCAGGAGGATATTCTTTTGTGCTAGTAACAGTCCATATAATTGCAGAAATTAAAACAGCAGCTCCTATGTAAAACGAATAAATTACGTTTTGGGGAATCATACCATTTTCTGCCTCGACTGAAATGCCGAAAAAATTACCTAAAATATAAGGCAACCATGAACCAACAACAGCTCCAATCCCAATTAATAAAGTTTGCATCGAAAAACCTAAAGTATGCTGTTCTTCTGGCAATTTGTCAGCAACTAATGCCCTAAAAGGTTCCATCGAAATATTTATTGATGCATCCATAATCATTAATAAACCTCCTCCAATTAACATTGGCGAAATAATTCCGGCTAAACTCGGAGCATTGGGCATAAGAATTAAAGCAATACTTGTCATTACAGCTCCAATTAAAAAATATGGTCTTCTTCTTCCTAAACGAGTCCAAGTTTTATCACTAAAATATCCAATTATTGGCTGAATAATCATGCCCGTTATTGGAGCAACAAGCCAAAACCATGATAGTTCATGAACATCAGCACCTAAGGTTTGTAAAATTCTAGATGCATTTGCATTTTGCAGAGCAAAACCAAATTGAATTCCCAAAAATCCGAAACTCATATTCCAGATTTGCCAAAAAGATAATTTAGGTTTTTTTATCATTTTTCCTTATTTAATAAAATTTATGTACTTTTGACAATAATTAAATTCATTGTGTGTTTTGAACACCTAAATTTAATAAAATAAATATGCAAAAAACTATTTTTTCGGAATTAAATCCAAACATATCTGTAAACTGCGTTACACTTGGCTTTGCACAAAACGAACTTAAAGTGCTAGTTAATATTAACGAAGTAAAAAAAGGGAAAAATGTTTCATCGGTTTATGCTTTACCCGAAAGTTTAATTCGACATGAAGAATCGCTAAAAGATTCAGCAAAAAGAATATTAAAAGACTTCACAAATCCAGACAAAGTGTATTTTGAACAATTATATACTTTCGGCAAAGTTGACCGTAACAAGAAGCACGATATTGAATGGATGAGATTACTCGGATTACACGCTGATGAACGCTTAATAAGCGTTACATATTTTGCATTATTAAAGCCTGATTTATTTGTATCAGAACAAACGCTGTTTGATAAAAAAACAGAGTGGATTCCATTTAATAAACTACCCAAATTAGCTTTTGATCATAATGACATTGTTGAGAAAGCTCTTCTTACACTAAAACGAAAGTTAAAATTCGAAGCTCTTGGTATTGAATTACTTCCCGATAATTTTACACTAAGCGAACTTCAAGCACTTTATGAAACCGTTCTTGACACAAGTTTTGATAAACGAAATTTCAGAAGGAAGATTTTGAATTCCGGATTATTCGAAAACACATTCAAAAAACAAACTGCCGTAACTCACAAACCAGCCGAATTATTCACAATCAATAAAGAAAAATACGATTTATTGAGAAGCGGAAAATTTGATTTGGCTTTTATTAATTTTTAGGCTTTGTCTCTGTTATTATACAATGCCAACATGCCTACGTTTTTCAATTCGATTAATTCCAGATAAGGAATTCTAATCCTTGGTTGTTTCTATAAATATTGTTTGATTATACTTGATAGTTCATCATAATTCATAGCTCCAGATTTTGACCAAACTTGTTTCCCATTTTTAAAAAGAATGAGCGTAGGAACAGACACCACATTATATAATTTTGCAATGCTTTCATTCGCCTCAATATCAACTTTCACGATTTCTGCCTTTCCTTTGTAATCAACTTTTAATTTATCGATATCGGGAGCCATTTTTTTGCATGGAGCACACCAAATTGCATGAAAATCGATTAAAACAAGTTTATTTGATTCGATGAGTTTACTAAAAGAGTATTCATTGTATTGTACACTTGTTGAAGCAACCGTGGCTTCATCTTTTTCTACGGGATATCCATATTTATTCCACTCAACAATTCCTAATTGAAGGTTATAAATTTTTTTAAACCCTACTTGAGCCATATATTTTGCAGCGTAAACACTCCTACTACCCGTTAAGCAATATACATAAATCGGTTTTTCCTTTTGGAGTAAATTAACTTTTGTAGCAAAACTCTGTTCTCCAATATTTATAGCTGTTGCACCTTTAATATGTCCACGAGCTACTTCGCCGGGTGTTCGCACATCAAGGATTATGCCCTCACCCGAATCAACAAGCTGCTTAAACTTAACAGCATCAACATTTTCAATAACTTGTGCATTTGTTTTAAATCCCTCAACAGATATGAAAACCAGCAACAAAAATAAATATTTCATATTAATTACAATTACATATATAAATACGTACAAATATAAATATTGTATTTGACTTTACATAAAATTGGTATCTAAATTCGTTTATCATAAAAATATTATGCGTTTATAAATGAAAATAAGAGATTAGTAAATATGAGTTGAAAAGCGATTTTTTATTTATTATATTTAATAAAAATTTAGGAACATGAAAAGCGTTTTAATTATACTAATGTTTTTTGCAGTTAATTGTCTAAAAGCAGATGATATAGAATCAATCCGTAATGGAGATTGGTCTGACGACGACACATGGAGCAATGGAGACGTTCCTAGTACCAACGATGTGGTTACCATAAATCACGATATTATTCTTGACGTTTCGGTTACAACAAAAACATCTATTTCGGTTAGTTTTGGAGCCTCATTAACATCTACAACAAGTAGTTTAGAAGTCAAATCAGGAGCAACATTAAATGTTGTTGGCTCTTTACAAGTCTTTAATTTAACATTCTACAATGGCTCAATTGTTAATATTGAGAGCACAGGAACCGTAGATATTGAAAATGATTTTACTAATAGAAACAATAGCGACGATGTTATTATTGATGGTCTTTTTAATATATCAGGCGATTTGGATAATGGAAATGGGGGTTTAATTGTTGGAACAGGCGAAATTTGCACAAGCGGTTCTTACGCTGGAGCTGGAACAACCTTTGGCAGAATTCCATCAAGTGAAATTGCTGCTGGTTCTTGCATACGAATGAGTATTATGCCAATTGAATTGGTAAATTTTTCAGCCGAATTATCAAATGAAGACGTATTTGTTAATTGGACAACCGCAAGTGAGAAAAACAATAATTATTTTGAACTTTTTAGAAGCGAAAATGGAGTTGATTTTATTTCGCTGACAAGAATTGGAGGAGCCGGAAACAGTTCTAGTTCTCTTGAATATAGCTATACCGACATGTCGGTTCCAAGTGCAACTTTGTACTATATGTTAAAACAAGTTGATTATAACGGCGATTATGAAATTTTTGATTTAATTTCGGTAAGCAACGAAAAATTAGGAAATAATTGTAACCTGAGTGTCAACCCAAACCCTTGTGTCGGAAAGTGCGAAATTGTATTTGATGATTGCATGGACGATGAGATGAAAAATGCAAGTTTTATGGTTTACGATGCAACTGGGCACGTTGTTTACACTTCGTTAAACAAAACCATTGAACAAGGAAAAGCAAGCTTTAGTTTTAATGTAAACAACAACCTAAAACCTGCGGTTTACATTGTTCGCGGATCAACCGAAAGCAAAATATTAGATAAAAAAACGATACTCCAAAAAAATGAATAAATTATTTAATGTAAACAATCTTGTATTTCTGATTGTTCTTCTACTTATTGCATACGGATGCAAAAATGCTAAAAACATCAATTTTGATGAAAGTAGCGAATCAACTGACGCATCAAATGGTTTATCGGCAAACGAAGCAATGGTATACTCATTGCCATCTCCATATCAAGTTTCATCGCTAATAAAAATTGCAGGTATTGATTATGAAAAGAACATTATTGAGATGCCAATGAAACATTCAAATTTGTACAGTTCGCCTGAATACAAATCATTGAATCTTGGTGCAAGTTTGGTTGATTTATACTACACAACAATTTTTGAGGAATATCCAACTTCTGCCGTATTTTTACAACGTGTTGACGAGTTAATGTATGAGTCGGGTATGAAATCCGTAAAGTTTTCAAAATTTGCCAATCGGATTGAAAATAATCTCGACAATAAAGATTCACTGTATCACTACATTGGTTTGTACCAACAACAATTTGAAGATTATTATTCGGTAAGCGACGAAAAACAAAAAACATTCTTAATTGTCAGTGGAGTTTATATCGAGGGCTTGTACTTGTTAAGCGAAATGTATCAAAATAGCTTTTACACAAAATCGCTAACTCCGTTTATGGAAAAAAGTTTGAATACCTCGATACTTCAACAAGCCATATTTTTAGATAATCTCATCGAACTTTTAGAATCGTTTAATGATCCGAAAATAGAACCTTTTGTGTTAAGATTTAAGACCTTACAAAATTTATTCACTACTATAAACATTGAATATAGCCTTGGCAAAAAAAATGAAATTCAACAGGTAAAGCTCCTCAAAAAGCACATGTTCCAAATTCATGAAATAGCAAAAGTTTTACGTGAAGACATTATTTTAGAACGTATTTAAAATCGATTTTTTGATTTAAATCCTCCTAATTACACATTTCGCAAAAAAAACACACTGCCTAAAACATATTTAGTCGCAATCCCTTTACCTACTTGCTTCTTTTTAAAATACATGTTAGATTTTACTATTGTTCGTTCAACTTTGCCAAAGTTGATTTTAATCAAAGTATAACATGCAGATAATCAGCAACATCTCAATTCACGCAAACTTTGGCAAAGTTCTTAAAATCAGAGACATACAAAAATTAACCGAACTATTGATTTTATAGAAGGAGATAAAATGCCCGAATTCGAAAAAATATATAAAGAAAAATATACTTTTGAAATTAATTTGTAAATTGCCTCAAAATTAGATTGGCACAAAAGTTGAAAAAAGACCTACTCCAAAAAATAAAATGAAACGAATAATCATTCACATTGCAATAATTTTTCTTCTGATACCTTTTGTCGGAAATGCACAAAAGCAAGTTGTGGTTAATGGCAGAACATATTATATAGTTAAAGCTATTGTCGAAAATGGCGATACTCTACCATATATTTCGTTGAGAGAAATCATAATTTTACCTCCAAAAACCTTTAAAAGTCAAGCGGAAAAGAAACGATATAAACGATTGGTTTACAACATTAAAAAAGTATATCCTTATGCACGACTTGCTAGTGCAAAAATGTATGAAATAAATGCAAAACTCGAACAAGTTGAGGATGAAACCGAACGTAAACGCTTAATGAAAATATACGAAAAAAACTTACGAGACGAATTTGAAGATGAACTCAAAAATCTTACGATGACTCAGGGAAAATTGTTGATTAAGTTAGTTGACCGAGAAACTGGGCAAACAACTTATGAGATTGTTAAACAACTTCGAGGTTCTTTATCTGCTTTCTTTTGGCAGTCATTAGCCAAATTGTTCGGCTCAGATTTAAAAACCGAATACGACGCCGAAGGCGAAGATAAAATGATAGAAGATATTTTAGTTAGAATCGAAAACGGACAATTATAAATTGTCCGTTTTGTTTTACCTTACAAATTTCTATAAATTAGAATGCGATTTTTACATTAAAAAACTCAGCAAAATACCAGCAGCAACTGCAGAGCCAATTACTCCAGCAACATTTGGTCCCATAGCATGCATCAATAAATGATTCGTTGGGTCAGCTTTTAATCCTTCAATTTGAGACACTCTAGCACTATCAGGAACCGCCGAAACACCTGCATTTCCAATCAATGGATTAATTTTATTCTCTTTTGAAAGAAACAAGTTCATAAATTTTGTAAATAGAACTCCACCGGCAGTTGCTACCATAAACGACAAGGCTCCAAGCACAAATATTAATATAGATTGCGGTGTTAAAAAAACGTCAGCTTGTGTCGATGCTCCAACTGTTAAGCCAATAAGTATAGTAACAATATCGATTAAAGATGTTCTAGCTGTTTCTGCCAATCGATTGGTAACGGTTGACTCTTTCAATAAATTTCCAAAAAACAACATTCCTAATAAGGGCAAAGCACTCGGAGAAATAAAGCAGGTAAGTAAAATTCCAAGAATTGGGAATAATATTTTTTCCAATTTTGAAACCGAGCGAGGAGGCTTCATTCTTATTAATCGCTCTTTTTTAGTAGTAAAAAGTCGCATAATCGGAGGTTGAATAACTGGTACAAGAGCCATATAAGAATATGCAGCAATTGCAATTGGACCAATTAAATTTTGAACCGTTGTTCCATCGGGCAAAATATTTACTCCATTGGCTAATTTTGAAGCAAGAAAAATTGCTGTAGGACCATCGGCTCCGCCTATTATTCCTATTGCCCCAGCTTCTTGAGGATAAAAACCGAGAGCCAATGCACCAAAAAAAGTTGCGAAAATTCCAATCTGAGCGGCCGCTCCAATCAAAATTAATTTAGGATTTGAAATTAATGTAGAAAAGTCGAGCATAGCCCCAATCCCCAAAAATATCAATGGTGGATAAATTCCTTTCATTACACCAAAATACAGATAACTTAGTACGCTTCCCTGTTCGTAAATACCCACCTGCAAGCTAAATTCTTCGGGTTGAGCAAATGGTATATTTCCAACTATGATTCCAAATCCTATCGGAACTAAAAGCAAAGGTTCGTACTCATATTTAATTGCAAGAAAAATAAACAATAATCCTACACAAATCATGATTAAATGCCCAGGTGTTGCATTTGCAAAACCTGTAAATTCCATAAAACGATAGATGCCTTCCATACAAAATTTATTGAATTTCCATTAATACGTCACCCTGCATAACATTCTGTCCAGTTTTAACCATAATAGACTTAACCGCACCATCTGTTTCAGCAAGAATATTATTTTCCATTTTCATGGCTTCCATTACTAATAATTTTTGCCCTTTTACCACTTGATCCCCTTCCTTAATAGCAAAACTTAAAATGACTCCGGGAAGTGGAGCTTTAATGATGCATAATCCCGAAGTTCGTTGTAATGGTTTATTTTCTTTCGGTGGAGCAACATTTGACCGAATAAGCGTTGGTGTCTTAGTAGTTTGTAGCTCTTTATGTATTAAGACAGAATATACTGAGCCATTTACTTCTACGTCAGCAACATTACCTTCAATTTTTTTTATATCAACGTCATAATCATGACCTTGTATCGTAAATTTAAATTTCTTCATAAATATTATTTTCCAAGATTATACACACTGTAAAGTTTAGAACTCCATGGAGAGTATTTTTTTGTTATTTTTTTCATTGTTATAATAGCGTCTTCTTTATCGTGCATTTCGTTAAAATGTAAATGCAATGCCAAACTAATTGCAGCACTCACATCTGCCGGAATATGCAAATCATCTGATTCTGCTAATTCAATTTTTCCTTCTTTTCTTAATCTATTTCTAATTGGAATATTGATTAAAATCGGAACTAAAGAAAATAAATAAAAAAGGATAATCAATGAAGCGAAAACAACTCCCATACCGACAATCGCAATTATGACATGTTCGCTTGTTATGGCTGAATAATCAAATTTAATTTCACACAACATCTTTTTTTATTTTATAATGGTAAATTACAATGTTTTTTAGGCGGATTTGAATCTTTCTTTGTTGATAATGTTTGTAAAGCCCTTGTAATCCTAAATCTAGTATTTCTAGGCTCAATTACATCATCAATGTATCCAAGTTTTGCAGCTTCGTAGGGATTTGCAAATTTGTTTACATATTCCGATTCTTTATCGGCAATAAACTTCAACTTATCCTCAGGTTTTTCAATGCTGCTTAATTCTTTGAAATACAACACTTCAATTGCTCCTTTTGCACCCATAACTGCTATTTCAGCAGTTGGCCATGCATAATTTATGTCGCCACGTAATTGTTTTGAACTCATTACATCGTGTGCTCCGCCATACGATTTACGAAGAGTTATGGTAACTTTTGGAACGGTTGCTTCACCATATGCAAACAATAATTTTGCTCCATTTGTAATAATCCCATTATATTCTTGACCACTGCCAGGTAAAAATCCTGGAACATCAACTAGCGTTACGATTGGAATATTAAAAGCATCGCAAAATCGAACAAAACGAGCCGCTTTTTTCGACGCATCAATATCGAGAACTCCAGCCAATACCATTGGTTGATTTGCTACCATTCCAACAGGCATTCCATTAAATTTAGCAAACCCAACAACAATATTTCGTGCATAATGCTTGTGAACTTCGAAAAATTCTCCATTATCTACTACAGCATCAATAACATCAATAACATTATACGGTTTGTTTGCACTGTCTGGAATAATCTCGTTTAACGAATCTTCCAATCGATTAATAGGATCAGAACATTCGGTTACTGGAGGTTCTTCCAAATTATTTTGCGGAACGTAACTTATTAGTTTACGAATCATCATTATTCCATCTTCTTCTGATTGCGAAACAAAATGACAAACCCCAGATTTCGATGCATGAACATTTGCTCCACCCAATTCTTCGTCTGTAATATTTTCGCCCGTTACGGTTTTTGTAACTTTAGGTCCAGTAACGAACATGTAACTATTTTTTTCCGACATCAAAATAAAATCGGTTAAAGCTGGCGAATAAACGGCTCCTCCGGCACAAGGACCGAAAATGGCTGAAATTTGTGGAATCACACCTGAAGCCATAATATTTCGTTGAAAAATTTCAGCATATCCAGCCAAACTTGCAACACCTTCTTGAATTCTTGCTCCACCACTATCGTTAATTCCAATTATAGGAGCTCCAACTTTCATGGCTTGATCCATTACTTTACAAATTTTCTTTGCATACGATTCGGAAAGAGAACCTCCAAATACCGTAAAATCCTGCGAGAAAACATATACCAATCTGCCATCAATTGTGCCATATCCGGTAATAACGCCATCCGATAAGTATTTTTGTTTATCTAAATCAAAATTCGTACAACGATGCGTTACGAACATATCGAATTCCTCGAAACTACCTTCATCAAGTAGCATTTCAATTCTTTCGCGTGCAGTAAATTTACCCTTAGCGTGTTGTGCATCAATTCTTTTTTGACCTCCTCCAAGCTTTGCTTGAACTCTTAAGTCAATTAATTGATTGATTTTATCTTGATTACTCATGATTATTTGATAAGTATGTTAATTTATTTTTTGTTTTTGTCTTCGCATATTTCAATAAGAACTCCAAATGTCGATTTTGGATGTATGAAAGCAATATCGAGCCCCTCTGCTCCTTTTCGTGGCGTTTTATCAATAAGTTGAACCCCTTTTTCGGCTGTTTCAGTCAACACTTTTTCGATATTATCAACAGCAAAAGCAATATGATGAATTCCCTCGCCTTTTTTCTCAACAAATTTACCAATTGGTCCTTCCGAATCTGTTGATTCAAGAAGTTCAATTTTAGTTTGTCCAACCATAAAAAAAGCAGTTTTTACTTTTTGCTCTTTAACCTCTTCGACAGCATAACATTTTAATCCGAAAATATTTTCATAAAATTTAATCGATTCTTCCAAATTTTTTACGGCTATTCCGATGTGTTCAATATGTTTTGGCTTCATTGTAAGTAGTTTATAAAATTGTAATGCAAAAGTATCTATAAGACGAGCTTTAAATCAATGATAAAAAACATAAAAAGCACGAATTGTTGAACAACATAAAATATTAGTGTTTATAGGCTTTAGGGATTCATTTCAAATGAAACAATGTGAATATATACATTTCTATAAGCACATAATAAAAAACGAGATTTCATACTATGTTGAAAACAAAAAATTATGTAGGTTTGTAAGAATTTAAAATTGAAAAACTATTTTCAACATATTATCCTTTTTAGCAAAAGAATTGCATTTTTGCTAATCTTATTTTCGATAAGCAGGCTTTACTTTTTTGTATTGAATTTCAGTTATTTCGAAACTGTAGGTTTTTGGAGCATACTGAAAAGTTTTTTTTATGGGCTTCGATTTGATATTGCGGCCATAACATTTTTCAATAGTTTGTTCATTGTTTTGCACACTATTCCAGGAAATTTTAAAAGTTATAAAACTTACCAGCTTGTGCTATTTATTCTTTTTGTTTTCGTTAATTCTATACTTTTGGGAACTAACTTTATTGACTCTGAATATTTTAGCTATACAAACAAAAGAATGTCGTCTGATATTGGTCAATTGATTAGTTTAGGCGACGATTTTAAAAATCTTATTCCTGCTTTTTTAAAAGACTTTTGGTACACAGTAGTGGCATTTATTGTGTTAATATTTTTTAGTTGTAAATTTTATCCTAAACAAAAGGTATTCGAAAAGTCGAGCTTGACCATTAAAACATTTGTATTCCAATTTTTAATTTTTGCGTTTGTAATTTCAATTTCTTTTGTGGGTTTTAGAGGCATTGAGTTAAGACCATTGAATAACATAAGTGCGGCAAAATATGTTCGAAGTCAAACCATTCCCTTGGTATTAAACACGCCCTTTACCATGCTTAAATCGTGGAGCAAAGAAAATTTGAATTCGGTAAATTTTTATTCAGAAGAAAAATTAATAAACATTTTTTCACCGATAACAACTCCATCGCAAGAAAAAAAATTCAAAAGGCTTAATGTAGTTATCATCATTCTCGAAGGTTTTTCTTCGGAATTCATTGGGTTTATTTCTCAAGAAAAATCATTTACTCCATTTTTAGATTCGCTTTTTGCGAAATCATTGGTTTTTGAACATGCTTTCGCAAATGGCAAACGCTCTATTGAAGCACTGCCTGCTATATTTGCAGGAATTCCTTCGTTTGCCGATAATCCATATATTACTTCAAAATACTCAACCAATAATATAAAGGGAATCGGAACAATTTTAAAAGAAAAAGGTTACAACACTTCATTTTTTCATGGCGGAATAAACGGCACTATGGGATTTGACGCATTTGCTCATTTGGCAGGGTTTGAAAAGTATTATGGATTATACGAATATCCAAATAAAGCCCATTACGACGAAACGTGGGGGATTTACGACGAAGAATATTTACAATATTTTGCTAAAGAATTAACCAATTTTCAGCAACCATTTTTATCTTGTGTATTTACGCTTTCGTCGCACCATCCTTACAATATTCCGCAGAAATACAAAAACAAATTCCCGAAAGGCAACAATAAAATTCACGAAAGCATAGGATACGTTGATTATTCATTGGAGCGTTTTTTTGCCTCAATTTCAAAAGCAGATTGGTTTAAAAATACACTTTTTGTAGTTACCGCTGATCACACACCTTATTCGCTCAATAAATATTATTCGAATAAACTAGGCTCTTATTCAATTCCAATTGTATATTATATGCCTGGAGACAGCTTATTAAAGGGTAAAAATGCCACCATTACTCAACACTGTGATATAACTCCCACAATTTTGGGTTTACTCAACTACAACGAACCCATATTTTCATTCGGCAAAAATGTGTTAGATTCCGCAAATTCGGCTTGTGCTTTCAATTATAATTCGGTTTTGTATCAACTAATCGAAGAAGACTTTACTTTATTATTTGATGGAGAAAAAAGCAAATCGTTGTACAAAATCAAAACGGATAAACTTTTAAAAGAAAATTTAATTTCGTATAAACACAAAACGAGAATTAATATGGAAAACAAACTTAAAGCTATTATTCAAACATATAACAACCGAATGATAAACAATGAGTTGATTTATAAACAACCAAACGAGAACCCCGAAAATTAGTAATTCGTTTATTTGCTCATTTGTTGATAATCGAATCACCAAAAATACAAAGAGAACAAATATTTTTAATAAATATATTAAAACATAAAAAAATCTGAATTAACCTTATGCTTTTTATTTATCATATACTTGATTTTTAATCATTTATTGTTTATTAACAATGAGCATAAGGTCGAAAAAGTATTTAAATTTTAAGATTTTTAAAATCAAAGAGTTTTAACGTTCGTCCTTTCTATTTTTCTGTTAATAAAAATTTAATTTATTTTCTGCTTTATTTTCTTAAATTTGAGTTTTATAAGTGTTTCCAAAAGAACTTACAGTAAATGTCTTGAATATGAATAGATTGCTTTTAATTTCATTAACACTGTGTGCGTTTTTATTCTCCGATTTTAGTTTTGGAATCGAAGCTAATAGAGGAAAAGATGGCGAAAATGACTATTTCCTTATCAATATGACTCGAGGTAGAGTTAAACAAAACGAGGAAGATTTCCGTGGTGCGTTGCGAATTTATACTGAGTTGTACAAAACAAATGCTGAAAATTTGCAATTGAATTACCGAATGGGAGAGTGCTATGTATTTATAAAAGAAATGGATAAGGCAATTTTACATCTCGAAAAAGTTATTGCTAACGATACCATCGATAAAAAAAACGCATATTTCTATATTGGTGAAGCATATCAGTACGAAGGCAAAATTGACGATGCCAAACAAGCATTTTTGAATTTCAAATCGAGCTTGTCAGAAAAACAATTGGAAAAACATCAGGTTAACGATTTGTTTGCACAATGTCTTACGGCTCAAGAACTGATTGCAAAACCTGTAAATGTAAAAATTACAAACTTAGGCGACAATATTAATTCAAATTTTACCGATGCTTGCCCATCGGTTAGTGCAGATGGCAAAACGCTAATTTTCACTTCTCGTCGCCCTGAAAATACCGGAGGATTGATAGAGCCAAGTAACGACGAATATTTCGACGATATTTATATTTCATCGTGGGACAATGCAAGCAAATCTTGGACTAAAGCCATACAAATTCCAGGTAAGATAAATACCAACGGGCATGATGCAAACACTAGTATTTCGCCTGATGGGAAAAAAGTTTTTGTGTACAAAAATGTTACAGGCGTAACCAAAAGTGGCGATATTTATGTCTCAACAAAAGAGGACGATGTTAATTGGGCAGAACCTATACCGGTTGATGAAAAAAACGTAAATTCAACCTATTTCGAAAGTTCTGCCTGCATCACAGCAGATGGAAATACCATGTATTTTGTTAGCGAACGACTAAAAGACGGGTATGGTAACGGTGATATTTATATGGCAGTGAAGGAAGGAACCGCTTGGGGAAAACCAGTAAATTTGGGAAGTATTATCAATACCATTGAAGACGAAATCGGAGTTTTTGTTCATCCCGACGGAAAAACACTTTTCTTTAGCTCAAAAGGGCACAATACCATGGGCGGATACGATATTTTTATGTCCGTTTTTAAAAATGGTTCTTGGTCGTCACCTATAAACATGGGATATCCAGTTAATACAACCAAAGACGAAATTCATTTTGTACTTTCAACTGATGGTAAAACTGCATATTTATCAAGCACAAGAAGTGAAGGAAAAGGAAAGACCGACATTTATTCGGTTGATATGAGTAAATATTACGACGAGAATTCAAAAATTGACGAACAAACGACAACCGTTTTGTCGGGTCCTGCTTTATCAATTATAAAAGGCTCGGTAGTTGATGGCGAAACAAGCGAACCAATACAAGTTGAAATTATAATATTCGATGCTGACGAAAATAAAGAAGTAACCAAAATAACTTCAAATGAAAAAGGAGAATATTTTATAACACTTCCAGCTGAGAAAAAATATCAGTTTGTTGTAAATCAATCGAAGTACAAGCCCTTGGATATCAAATTCAAACTTCCGAAAGGAGTTGGAGAAACATACACTATGACGAAACACTTAATTCTAAACAAAAAATAGATAGTACTATCATAATTGAAACGATGTGAAATTCACATCGTTTTTTTATTTAATAATGTTCATTCTAATGTTTAAATCGATGAAATATTTACTTGTACTTGCATACATTGCATTGTCGTTCAATATGTTTTCTACAGAAAAGGTTGTGGTTTATAAATTTGATATTAAAGATCAAATCGACCCTCGTACCAGCCGAATTACATTGAAAGCATTTGCCGAAGCCGAACGACTTAAATGCGATTACATACTTATTCACATGAATACTTACGGCGGAATGCTCGATGCAGCAGATTCTATCCGAACCAAAATATTAAACAGCAAAATACCTGTTTTTGTTTTTATCGACAACAATGCTGCTTCTGCTGGAGCTTTAATTTCTATTGCTTGCGATAAAATTTTCATGCGAAAAGGTGCAAATATTGGAGCCGCAACTGTTGTTGACCAAGAAGGCAAAGTTTTGCCCGATAAATACCAAGCCTATATGAGGTCGATGATGCGTTCGACTGCTGAATCGCACGGAAAAGATACTCTAATCAATGGAACAGATACCATTTACAAATGGAAACGTGACCCAATGATTGCCGAAGCAATGGTTGATATGGATATTTATATAGAAAATATTATAGATTCCGGGAAGGTTCTAACATTTACAACCAACGAAGCTATTGCAAATGGATACTGCGAAGGAAAAGCCGAAAATATTTCAGAAGTTATTTCAGAATTAGGCATTAAAGATTACGAAATAGTTGAGTATAAAATTTCAACGCTAGAAAGCTTCATTTTATTTCTTATAAATCCTGTTGTTCAAGGCATTATTATTATGATAATTGTGGGAGGAATATATTTCGAAATACAGTCGCCTGGCATCGGACTTCCGGCTTTGGCTGCCGTTGGTGCTGCAATTCTGTATTTTGCTCCTTTGTATCTGGAAGGACTTGCCGAAAATTGGGAAATATTAATTTTTGTTGCTGGCTTAGTCCTTGTTTTGATAGAAATTTTTGCTATCCCTGGATTTGGAGTTACCGGGATTAGCGGAATCGCCTTAGTTGTAATAGGGCTTTCGCTGAGCATGGTCGATGATTTTAGTTACGAATATCGCCCGCTTAATATTGAGATAGTGTTTCGTGCCTTTTTAATTGTTACAGTTTCAACAGTAATATCCTTAATATTATCGATATACTTGAGCAGTAAAATTCTCACTTCGTCGCGATTTAGTTATTTGGCATTACACGAGGTTCAAAACACATCTGATGGCTTCATAGGTGTTGAAATGAAACAACATGAACTAAAGGGAAAATCAGGCATCGCTTACACTGTATTGCGACCATCAGGAAAAGTAATGATTGATGATGAAACCTACGATGCAATTTCGGTTGATGGTTTTATAGAAAAAGGAACCAAGATAAAAGTTATAAAATACGAAACTGGTCAAATACAGGTTGTTAAGTTGATTGAGTAAAATAAGTCTCAAAAATGATTTTAAAAAAACTTATTTACGGCTTGTTCTTAATTTCCATTAATGCATTTTCGCAACCACAAATTTCTATCGATAATGTAAGTTTTCACATTGAATACTTAGCTTCCGATTCTATGCGAGGACGCTATCCAGGAACACACGAAGATGAAGAAGCCGCAAAATATATAGCGAATCAGTTTAAAGCGTCTGGATTAAAGCTCTTGGCTGATAACGGGTATCAACATTTCGATATTACCACCGATTTGTTTTACGAAAAGAACAATACACTTTCAATAAAAAAAATTAATGTTGAACTTTTTTTCGATTATATTCCAGCAGCTTTCTCCGCAAACGATTCGTTGACAAGTCAAGTCGTATTCGTAGGTTATGGTATTGATGATGAGTATTCGGGTTCAACATGGAACGATTATGAAAATATTTCGGCAAAAAATAAATTACTTATCATCATTGAAGGCAGTCCACGTAGTAGTGCAACTAATTTAGATGTAAATATTTCAATCTACGATAAGATTGAAATTGCTAAGAAAAAAGAATGTGCAGGAATTTTATTCGTTTCGGGAAAAGAGCAAAATCCAATAGACAAGCTTCCTCCTATTTACATTTTGCCCGGCACCCATCAAGAAAAAATACCAATTGTTTACATTACTAGAAATATAGCCGATAAACTTTTGAGAAAGAATAAGGAAACGATTGAACATCTTGAAAAAAAAATAAATACAGAAAATAAAGCCCATTCGTTTGAAACAATGTCAAACCTATCTTTAGTTACCAACATTCGTTACATAAAAAAAAGCACTCATAATGTTGTTGGTCTGCTCGAAAGCACCGATAGCATTATGAAAAAAGAATATATTGTAGTTGGAGCTCATTACGATCATCTTGGAATTGGAGGGATTCTTTCAGGCTCTAGAATGCCCGATACAATTGCCGTTCATAATGGAGCTGATGATAATGCATCAGGAGTTGCCGGAATAATTGAATTAGCAAAATTCTTAAATCAAATTAAAGATACGCTTCGTAGAAGTATTGTTTTTATCGCATTTAGCGGAGAGGAAGAAGGCCTAATCGGATCAAAATATTTTATAACAAATCCTTTGATTCCAAAAGAGAATATTAAATCGATGTTAAATTTTGATATGATTGGTCGATTTGACGAGGAAAATAAATCTTTCGTGCTTGGTGGAGCTAAAACGGCTGTAGAATATGAATTTTTACTGAAAGGGATTATGACAAATACTCCGATTAATGTACAATTAATACCCGAAGGAACTGCCCCATCTGACCATGTTTATTTTTATTTAGACAAAATTCCCGTATTATTTTTTCACACAGGTTTGCATAATGATTATCACACACCATTTGACGATGCATCCAAAATTAATTATGCAGGAATTGAAAAAATTCTTGATTTTGCGTCAGAAATAATTATCAATTTATCGAGAACCGAAAAAATTAGATGTTCTACATACTAAATTAAAAACATCTAGTAAAAGAGCTTCATTTCAGCTGGAAATGAAGCTCTTTTGCTTTTGTTGAAACAACAAATAATTCGGTATAGAAAAACCCAATTATCGTAAAACAAAAAGTCCCACCGAAGCAGGACTAAAGGTTTTCACCTACGGCATATAGCCTTATTGTGGTAAGATTAAAATGGAATTATAATTTTGATATTATATTTTTTAAGACTAAATTGAACTTGTAAATAAAAACAACGAACCCCCAGTAAACTGAGGGCTCTAAATTTTGTCACCTTGCGGATCATTCTACGGCTTTGTCTTTTGGACTTCGCCTTATTGTGATTTGATTATGACAAATGTAAATAATATTTTTGAGTAAACTACTTATGGTATGAGAAAAATTAAACTCGGTCTCGATTTAGGAACTAACAGTATTGGTTGGGCTGTAATTGAAAAACAAGATGGAAAATATGATTTTCTTGAAAAATTAGATAAAAATGGAGATTTAATTCCAACCAAAGGAAGTTATATTTTTCCAAAAGGAGTAAATGCCGATGAAAATTCAAAAGCAGCAGAAAGAACAGGTTTTAGAGGAGCAAGAAGACGATTAGAAAGATTAATTTTAAGAAAAATTGCTACTCTAAAAGTACTTAATGAATTTGGATTATGCCCAAAATTTGAAGAAAATGAGTTGGGAAATTGGAAAAATAAAAAAATATATCCTTGCGAAAATGAAAAATTTATAGATTGGCAAAGAACCGGGAAAAAGAATGGAAATAGAGAAACCGAAAAATTAAAACAACCATATTATTTGCGACATTTAGCAGCAACAAAAGATGGTTTAATGAATAGTGAACAAGGGAAATTACAACTTGGCAGAGCTTTTTATCATTTAGCACAAAGAAGAGGTTATCTTTCAAACGGAGAAGAAGAACAATCAGACGATAAATTAGAATTATTCAAAACAGAAGTTAGAAAATTGCTTGAAGAAACAAATGATTATACTTCTTTTAAAGAACCGTTTCAAGTTTTATTAGATAATAGAAAAAGCGATAAAGTTGTAAATACATTAGGAAACAAAATTATTAAATTACTGAAAACTGAGATTAATTTTGATAAAATCAAAGATTTTATAATTACAGAATTTGATAAACCCGAAAACTTGGGCAAAGTAATGAAATCTATTGGGGAGCTTTCCGATAATATTAAAATTGCTGTGAAAAATGGTGAATGTGCTCCAACAATGGGAAGTTTTTTCTATTCAATTTATGCAAAAGCAGATAAAAAAACAGGTTTGATTACTAAATTAAGAGGAAGATACACGCATAGAAACGAGCATTATTTAGCAGAGTTTAATTACATCTGTGATAAGCAAAATATCGAAAAGGATTTAAAAGAAAAACTTCATCACGCTATTTTTTATCAAAGACCGCTAAAAAGCCAAAAAGGAATGGTTGCAATGTGTCCTTTAGAACCCAAACGAAAAAGAATAGCTATTTCACATCCACTTTTTGAAGAATTTAGAATGTGGGAAAGTATAAATAGAATAAAAATAGGTAGAGAAAAAACAAAATTAGATTTTTTAACGAAAGAAGAAAAAGAATTAATTAAACCATTATTTCTGCAAAAAACAGATTTCGATTTTGTTAAAATAGCAAATAAATTAAGCGGTGAAGAAATGTATTGCTATATTAAAAAACCACAAGAAGTTTTTTATAAAGGAAATATTATTGAGGGTGGCGTTGCAAACATATTTTTTAATTTTCCATTAGATAAAAAGTTTTCTGCTTGTCCTACTATTTCTGCTTTATCAAAGCTATTGGGTAAAGATAAATACAATGAAATACCGTTTTTAAATAGTGGATACAAAGATGAAAAAAACAAAACACAAATAAGTGTTGAAGATATTTGGCATTGTTTGTTTTTAGATGATTTTGGAAAAAAAGACAGAAATACAATCAGAAAAGAATTTGCAGAAAAACATCTTAAACTTGATGAAAAAGGAATTGAAGATTTTCAGAAAATTAAATTGGTAAAAGGTTATGGAAATTTGAGTAAATCGGCTCTTAAAAAAATTGTTCCTTTTCTCGAAAAAGGAGAAATATATTCTAATGCAGTATTTTTAGCGAATATTTCAGAAGTGCTTAACCGAAAATTGTCTGAAAATGAACAAAAAATAGTTTCTGAAAAAATAAATGAAGCAATTAATATTCATAACCTTGAAAAACAAAACATTGGCATTGCAAACAATTACATAAGCAAAGTAAAAGAAAATAAAGAAAGCCTTGGAAACAATGAAATTAGTATTGACGCACATAAAAATGGAATAAAAAAAGAAATAATTGAATGGATTGGAGAAACGGAATATAACAAATTAAAACCTGAAGAAAAAGACCAACTTTTTAAAAATTGTTGGGATAAATTTTCGCTTGTTTCTTTAGAGAAATCTTCAAAGGAAGTAATTTACATTTCAACTAAAACAATACCCGAATTCATTCTTGACAAACTTACAGAAGCTTTTCCAAAAGATAAAATTGATGTTTCAAAATTATATCATCCTTCTGCAATGGAAGTTTATAAACAGGTGGATAAAAAATTAGGAAACCCCGAAATAAGTTCAATAAAAAACCCTGTTTTTAACAGGTCAATGCATCAAATAAAAAGATTGTGTAACGAGTTAATTAAAAAAGGAATTGTTGATAAAGATACAGAAGTGAATGTTGAAGTTGCAGGCGAAATAAATAGTGCAAGTTATAGAAAAGCAATTGCTCTATGGCAAAAAGAACAAGAAATTATTAGAGAATGGGCTCGAACTGAAATTATTAATACTTATCCTAAAGAATGTCAAAAAGAGATAAATCCAACGGATACAGATATTATAAAATATATTTTGTGGAAAGAGCAAAATCATCAATGTTTATATACTAGTTATAAACCAATATCCATTTGCGATTTTCTTGATGGTAAAACAACTTATGATATAGAACATACAATTCCAAGAAGTAAATATCACGATAATTCATTATCGAACAAAACACTTGCAAATGCTGATTTTAACCGAACAATTAAAAAAGATATTCTTCCAGGTCTTTTAAATACAAACTATAATGGAGAATTAATA
The DNA here is from genome assembly GCA_001769505.1 of Bacteroidetes bacterium GWF2_33_38. Classification (GTDB taxonomy): domain Bacteria; phylum Bacteroidota; class Bacteroidia; order Bacteroidales; family GWF2-33-38; genus GWF2-33-38. Next base: position 27,486 of record MEOF01000043.1, on the reverse strand, counting down.
AATATAGAAACTATAATTAGAAATAGAGATAAAAATCTAAAATCATATTCAATTTCAAGTCAACTACAAAAGGTTAGTATTCAATGGAATGTTAGTCTTTGGAGTTTGAAAGAAGAATATAAAAAATATAAGAATGCAGCAAAAGCAATTACAGACCCAATTTCTCACGATGAAGTAATGACAAAAGCACATTACACAAAAATAAAGTTAGATTATTTGAGCAAAAAATATAAAAATTTTGAATGTGTAGAAATAACCAATCAATTTACAAATGCCAATCTTGTTGATACTAGAATAATTGCAAAATACGCCAGAGCTTATTTAAATTCATATTTTAAAAAAGTGAACGTAGTTAATGGTAAAATAACAGAAACATTGCGTAAAATGTGGGGTTTAGAAAAAGAATATGAAATAAAAAATAGAGATAATCATATACATCATTGCATTGATGCTGTAACTGTTGCCTGCGTTGAAAAAGGAACTGCAAATTTGATTTCAGAAGCTTTTCACAATTACGAAAGTGATTATTTCAAGGGAAATAATAATCCAAAATACAAAATTAAACAACCAATGCAAGATTTTGCCAATAGAATGCACAATCTTCATAATGAAGTTTTAATATTTCATAAACAAATTGATAGAGTTAAACCATTTTTAGATGCAGTTGAAAAAGGAAATAATACAAAACAAAATTTGAGAGGTAAATTAAATAGCCAAAATCCTTATGCACACATTAAAAAGAATGACAAGCTTATATTCGCACAACGAAAACCAATTACAAAAATAAGTGGTGGAGACATTGAAGATATTATTGATGATGGAATAAAAATTAGATTATTAAATCTTGCTGACACTAAAGGTTGGGAAAAATTAATGGAATTTACTGTAAAAGAAAATGAAGTTGCTGCAGAAAAGGAAATAGAACACAAAAAAGGTATTGCTTTTAAAATTTATGAAAAAATTAAAAAAGATGATAAGAAAAAAGAAATAGTGATAGATAATATTACAAAACAAAATTTTTCAACTGAATTTTCCGACTTTAAAGAACTTATTGAAATGTTGTTTAATGCAACAATTAGATACGATATTGATGAAAAGAAAAGAGTAAATTACAATGAGAAAATCACAAATGAAGTGGCCAATCTTACTCGAACAAAAGGCTTGGAAATATTGTTGAAAGAAAGCGATGGCGTTATAATTCTTCCAGAGTTTTACGATGAAAAGAAAAATAAACAGATTGGAAGAATGGTAATTAAAAATATAAGATTAAAATCAGGGAAAACAGATACAAATATTAAGCCCTATAAAGAATATAGGAAAATAGATAAGTCAGAGTATGATTGGCAGCATAATTATTATTTTGCCAAAGAACCCGGAAGTAATTATGAAGCAAGAATTTTTGGAGATTTAATTCCTGATGAAACAGGAAAATTTAAAAACAGAAATTATAAATTAATCAATCACTACAACATCGTTAAAGGTCGTTTTAGTATAGAAGATTCCAAACCAATATTAAAATTACATCAAAATGATATGTTTTTAGTTTTTGATAAACACTTTGATGAAATTGATTGGAATTGCAAAAGTGATATACAAAATAGATTATTTGTGCTTGTTCAATTTGATGAAAATGGGATAATTATTTTAAAACGGCATAATTGTGCTCTTGGAATTACGGGTACACCAAACCCTATTAAAAGTGAAAGTAACTTATCAGATTTGACAGAAATTGTTTTAAGAAGAAGCCCTTCAACATTAAGAGTTATACCAGCAAAAATAGATGCTTTGGGTAAAATTGATGTAAATTTTTCTAAAGCATTTATTGAATTAAATTCATAAGTTTTAATTCTTCGTAAAACTTTGTCAAAGTTGAACTTGCAAAATGTGCTGATTTTGATTATTTTGCAGAATTAGTTTTGATAAACTTTGACAAAGTTGGAAACAACACAAAACGTTCTTTGACATATAAAGATGTCAAATCCTAAACAACCAAACCACAACGGGAAATCGTTGTGCAGAAATTGATTAAGTTCGATTTCCCGTTGTGGTTTGCAAACGTATTGTTTGTTTTTTATGGTGTTTGCGATTGTTACGCTACGCTCCACAATTGATTAAAAAATGGAAACATAAATATTTCATTATTTTTATCTGATTTAGGAGTGTTTGTTGTGGTTTGATTAAAAAATGGAAACATAAATATTAACACCAACACCATAAATTGGAGTGATTTGTTGTGGTTTGATTAAAAAATGGAAACATAAATATTAACTTGTCAACATGCCTAATAACACAGCCGTTGTGGTTTGATTAAAAAATGGAAACATAAATATTTCTTAAGAATCATATAAACAACACCCATTAGTTGTGGTTTGATTAAAAAATGGAAACATAAATATTATACAATCAGAATCACTTTTAGTTGCGATGTTGTGGTTTGATTAAAAAATGGAAACATAAATATTAATTATTAGATATAGTTATTAATCAATACGGTTGTGGTTTGATTAAAAAATGGAAACATAAATATTAAATTAGTAAGTCCTTCAACTGCACTCGTAGTTGTGGTTTGATTAAAAAATGGAAACATAAATATTGTGTTACGTCAATCCAAGTTCCAGATGCTAGTTGTGGTTTGATTAAAAAATGGAAACATAAATATTAAAACAAGTATTTTGGAGGCTGACAGCGTTGTTGTGGTTTGATTAAAAAATGGAAACATAAATATTCGTTGACCGATTATTTCGAAGCCTTAGAGGGTTGTGGTTTGATTAAAAAATGGAAACATAAATATTAAAAATTTGATAATTTAGTCTCAAAGGTTAGTTGTGGTTTGATTAAAAAATGGAAACATAAATATTTTTTTCATCGTAAGTTATTTTTATGTTAGTGTTGTGGTTTGATTAAAAAATGGAAACATAAATATTTGATTTTGTAAACAAATTAAAGGAGTTCAGTTGTGGTTTGATTAAAAAATGGAAACATAAATATTTCCGCACTTAAACGTGATTGTTGTGCTTCGGTTGTGGTTTGATTAAAAAATGGAAACATAAATATTGAGCATTACATCACAGCAAAAGGCAAAGTAGTTGTGGTTTGATTAAAAAATGGAAACATAAATATTTTTTTTCTATATTTTAAGTTATTAATTTGAGTTGTGGTTTGATTAAAAAATGGAAACATAAATATTTCAAGTTGGTTAGCGAACTCAATCAATGCAGTTGTGGTTTGATTAAAAAATGGAAACATAAATATTTACGAATTTTTAAACAGTTATTCCGATACCGGTTGTGGTTTGATTAAAAAATGGAAACATAAATATTTGAAATAATGCTGTACTATCTTTACCACCTGTTGTGGTTTGATTAAAAAATGGAAACATAAATATTGTGTTATTCTAAATCATAATGATAATATGAGTTGTGGTTTGATTAAAAAATGGAAACATAAATATTTTTAGAAACAATTTATACTATACTGACTTAGTTGTGGTTTGATTAAAAAATGGAAACATAAATATTAGTTGATTTGTAATCTTCTAATATTCAATTTGTAAGGAGTAAATATTTTTGTAAAAAATAACGGTGGTTGAGCAGATTTGTGATTTCTTCTACCGTTTTTTTTGTTTTAAAATTAGCGAAATCATCGGTTTAGAAATGTTGTAATTTGATAAAATATATTTTTTGAAATACGTGCGGTTGGCGTCCACATAAGGTGTGAACTTGAGCTGAAATAGAACTACAAATTAAAAATTGAAATTCAGAATAAAAGCGAAAGTTGGCTTATGTGGTGGGTTTTTGGTTCTTTTTTGCGGTAGAAAAAAGAACAATAAAACTCGGATAATTTGATTTATGAATCATTATTATGTAAGATGCCTGTCTGCACAGGCATGACAGAATATGGAGTAAATATTTTTGTAAAAAATAGCGGTAGTTGAGCAGATTTGTGAGTTCTTCTACCGTTTTTTTTGTTTCAAAACAAAACTTGGAAATTTTTTTAAATAATTCGTATATTTGTATTGTTATCAAAAATTAAAAATATGACAGTAACCGCAACTATAGATGTAAGTACGCCTGCTGGTCGCAAATTGGTTCGTGAATTGGAAAAACACAAGAAAATTGTTAAAATTTCAAATCCTATACCTGTTGGAGAAGATGGTTTACCCGAAAAATTTTATACTGTTGACGAATTTTTTGATGAAATTTATGATGGTTTGTCAAATCGATATGGAGTTGACATTCGAAAAATATGAAAAAATTTTCAATTATATTTTCTGAATCAGCACGTTCAGATATTAAAGATATTCTTGATTTTATTGAAATTGTATGCAAATCTCCAATAACTGCAAAACAATATGTTGACGGCATTCGTAAAGAAGTTAACAGCTTAAGCAACAAAGCTCACATTTACCAAATTGCAACTCGTAAATCTATTTTAAAATATGGTCATAATGCAAGACGAGTTAACTATAAAAAAATTGCCATAATTTATACAATTCACAATGATATTGTTGTTATAAGAAGAGTTATCCCTGGAGGAACAATTTCTGGAATTTAAATTTTTTACTCTACAAATTCATCGGCATCTCGACTCCGCTCGATGACCTTTGATTTCAACTTTAGGAACTTTAAAAACTTGATAAACTTTTAACTCAATAACTATGGTTCAGACATTTTTCCGTTGTGGTTTGTAAACTTATTTGCTTTTGATGCAAAAGTGATGTAAATTTACACCACAAAAAGTATAATTATGATAAGGCAAAGTATTTCTTTCACAGAGCCAAATAATGAATGGCTTCAAGCTCAAATGAACACACGCGAATATTCGAGCAAAAGTGAGCTTGTAAACGATTTAATCAGACAAGCCCGAAAACAACAAATTGAAATTGATTGGTTAAAATTAAAATTAGAAAAAGCCGAAAATAGTGGCTTTACCGAAGACACAAAAGAACAAATTTTAAAACAATCAAAAAAATTACTTAATGGCGAAATTTAGATTAAGTAATGAGGCAAAAGACGATTTAATCAGAATACACCATTTTGGAGTTGAAAAATTTGGAACAACACAAGCCGATAAGTTTTTTAATTCATTTTTCGAATGTTTTGAAATCATTGCTAAGCAACCTTACGCTTTTGAAGCAGTTGATTATTTGAAAGAAGGATACAGAAGGTGCGTATGTGGTTCTGATACAATTTATTTCAAAATCAATAATGAATTTGTTGAAATAATGTTTATTGTGGGAAAACAAGATTTAAAGAATATTCTTTAAAAAATGATTTCAACCTTCCCATAAAAAACTTTACTAACTTTCAACTTTCTCGGACAAGAATGTCCAAGTTACTCGTTTTTTCAATTTCAATTTTAAATATATCTGAAAATATATTATTCTTTATTTAAAACCTTTCAACTTATCAACCTATAAACTCATCAACTATTTCCCCAACTTTACTAACTTTCAACTTTATAAACTTTTAACTCAAAAAAGTTCCAATTGTTGCGGAGCCGTTTCAAGTGGAGTTGTGGTTTTGCCCCAAAAATTGGCAATGTTACCATATTGTTTATCGGTTATTCGCAAAATGCTAATTTGTCCTTTATTCGTAATGTTATTTTCAATTCGTTTTTGGTGAACATCGGCACTTTCGCTACTGGCACAATGTCGAATATAAACCGAATATTGCATCATTGTAAAACCATCGTCCAATAAAAATTTTCTAAACTTAGAAGCTTTTTTGCGTTCCAATTTAGTGTTTGTCGGCAAATCGAAAAATACAAATAACCACATAATTCTGTAAGCATTTAAACGTGTTTGCATTTCATTATTAGTTCATAAAGTTCTTAAAGTCCATAAAGTTGAAAGACAATTAGCAATTAACAATTTTCAATTTTTTCTCGTTGCCTTGATACCTATTTGCCTTGATGCCTTTTCTATAATTAGCATATTAGCACATTCCCAAATTATCACATTTTAAATGATTTCGGGAAAAGAAAGTTTTTTAATTTCACCCGCAAAACATTTCGATAATGATGCTGTTGTTTGCGATAAACCTAACATTAGCGGACGTTTTGTGTTTTCAAACTCAACATCAAAAGTTAAAATTTTTAGAATTTCTAATTTAAGTTCGGTTGTTAAATCAGATTCAATTTTGTGATTTTGATTTAGATTATAGACCAACAAATCAACATAAGGGCGGTAAGGTTCCATAATATCGTCGGCTAAACAAAAAGCATTGTATTTGTTGTGATGATGAATCCCCAACGTTGGCAACAAACCAGAGCCAACTAACGCACGAGCAACCGCAGCTCTGAGAATTGCATAACCATAATTCAACGCATTATTTGGCGGATGTCCAATTCTTTCTCGCAAAAAATCTTTACCAAAAAGTTCGCTCCAATAAAATCGAGCGGCTTGAGCTTCTCGATTGGTAGAATCGCCACTTTGAACATTTTTAGCGTATTCAAGCAAATTCAAATATTGTTTTCCTAAAATTTTCAAAACATTGGCTTGATTGCCGATTTTTGCAACTATGGTTTGTTTCCATAATTGTTTTTTCAGCGGTTCTGTGGCTTTTATTTGATTGCTAAACATTTCGTTTTGCAAATGATTATTTTCTAAATTCAGCAACATCGCAGTTGGATGAAATTTTGAATTACAAAAAACAACAGCAACGTTATTCTCTGATAATAATTGGATTAAATTTGTTGTGAAAGTTATTTGATAATTTTCAAGAATCACAAATCCAATGTCTTCAACGGGAACTTGTTTTATTTCACCAGTATCTTTATTGGTGATTAACATTTGGTTATTTTTCGAAGATAAGTAACATGGATTACTGAAAAAAAGTGTGCGTTTTAACATGTTTTATTTGTTGTGGTTTAAACAAATATAAACTGTTTTTTTTATTTTGCGAAGAAAAATATCATTGACTGTGAGACAAATATCTTTTATTTAAAGAGTATTTGTTCACTTTTTGAGAATAAATGAATATAAATTAAAAAAATGCAAACAGAGTAATTTTTACATTTTTTCAAATTCGTCTTTTATTGCTCCGCATGTTGGGCAAACCCAATCATTTGGTAAATCTTCAAACGCTCTGTTAGGCTCAATTCCATGGTTTTTGTCTCCAATTATTGGGTCGTAAATATAACCACATACTTGGCATTCGTATTTTCCCATTTTCGATTCTATTTTTATGTTTGAGTTTAGTTTCGATTTATCGATATAGGTAGGAGCATTTTTTGGGGCAACTCCTTTTTTTACTTCTCGGTAATAGGCGTAAGTTAATGGGGCTTCGTCGGAAATAAGTTCGTTATCAACTATTTCGCTGATAAACATCATGTGTGTGCCTAAATCAAACTCTTGCATTACTTTACACTCGAACCAAGCGATGGTTTCGTCTAACACAATTGGAGTTCCTGTTTTTCCTATTTTGTAATTTGCATTCTCAAATTTGTTAATGTCTTTTCCGCTTTTATATCCGTACAATCCCATGGTTTCCGACGATGTGTTTTGTTGCAATATTGATATTGAAAATGCTTTGCTTTCGCGAATTAAACCTAAGGTAAAATTGTTTTTACTGCAACACATGGCAATTTGTGCAGGCTCGGCTGTAACTTGGAAAACAGTGTTTCCAATAAATCCGTTTTTTTTGTTTCCGCTACTCGAACTTATTATGTAAAGTCCGTATGATATTTTAAAAAAAGCTTCGTAATTCATAATTATTTAAGATAAGAGTTTGTAAAGTTTATCAAGTTCTAAAAGTCCATAAAGTTTGTAAAGTTGAAAGGTTTAAATCAATTAGTAATTTTCAAATTAGCAAATTATCACATTAATAAATTTCCCCAGTTTCTTGTTAAGCTTTCAATTCACTAAGAATTTTTTCAAATTCCTTATTTATTTCCGCATCGTATTTTTCGTGAAATTTATGGAAAATAGTTATGATTTTTTTTCCTTCAGGCGTTAAGCATGAGCTGCCTCCATCAGTTCCTCCTCTGTTCGTTTGAATCAATGGAACTCCTAGCAATTCTTCCATCTTTTGTAAGTTATTCCATGTCTTCCGATACGTTAGATTTAATTTTTCCATAGCTTCTTTCAGCGAACCTGTTTCGTCAATGGCTTTGAGTAGCTCCCATTTTCCATCACCGAAAGCTCCTTTTCCGTCAATTTCAATCCAAATTTTGTATCGTAGTTTTATGTCCGATAGTTTCGATTTCATTTTCAATAGTTGTTTATTCGACACTAATGTAAAATTAAATTCTCGCAACAGCAAGAAAAACTACATAAAGACTAACTGTAATGGTTAAATAAATGTATCGAACATTTTCTGATTTTATACCAAAAGCTTTGTATTTTATTGAATTTGATTTACAAGTTGCCAAACAGTCTCCACAGTATGTGCAAGTTACCCCGATAACTTTGCGTTCAATGTTTTCTTTTTCTAAAGCAATATAATTGCATGAAGTCGTACATTTCATGCAATTTGTGCAAGATTGATCAATGTACATTCGTATAGGGTTTATGAATTTTAGATACGATACGATTGTTCCAATTGGACAATAGGCTACGCAATGTATCATTTTGCCTTTTTGTAGCGATAAAATCAATAATATCAATAAACCAATTGTCCCAAATACAGAACCGAAAATTATGGCAGTATCGATACTTACATCAAAAAATCGTAACAAAATAGTTCCAAGTACAAAAATCAACAATATCACGTGTTTATATGCCCAAATATTTTTGATGGTAAATTTTGAATATTTATTTTTTGATGCAGCCCAATTGTCGAATGCTCCAAAATAACAAAGTTGACTGCACCATGCTGGTCCTGAAATAATTATATTAGCAATTAATAAAATTACCATAAACGAAATTTTTAATTTAAAAATTGCACCACCAATAATAATTGCAGGTATCGGCAAATGTAAATCACCGGTCATTAAAAATTTATCAAACCCCGATAATCCCAGAATTAATTGAATAAAAAAGAAAAAACCGAAAATAAGCCAGCTTATTCGTCTCCAATAGGCAATTTTTGTTTCGTCAATCATTTTAAAAACAAGAAAACTTCCAAATAAGCTAAACACAAGTACTTCAATCCAACCAAAATTCCGATAAAATCGTTCGAGCAATAACATTGGACTTTCAATGTTAAGTTGAATGGCAGATAGGAGAGAGAACGAAATACAAAAAGTAAGAAAGGGAAACAATATTTTTTTACTCGAAATCATTTAGCCGGAATATGTGTGAACGCTATTTTGAGCCGTTGGTAAATAATTTATTCCAAACCAACAGACAAGCAAAATTACAAAAGCTAATGATAAAATCCAGATTGGAGCCACTGTATTTTGAGGATTCCGAAATCGATAATGCATATAAATTAAATATCCCATCCAACTTATAAATGCCCAAGTTTCTTTTGGATCCCAAGTCCAATAATGTCCCCATGCTTCTTTTGCCCATAAGGCTCCAAATAAAAGACCAAGCGTTAAAAATCCAAAGCCGATGTAAACCAAATTGTCAGCTAAATGTAGCGTATTTCGGTCGAATTCTTTGAAATAAATAGTGTATAACCCTTTTACGGCAACTAATGACGATGCTGCAAGTAATGCGTATGAAAAAATATAAACAACTACGTGTGGTACAAACCAAATACTTTGAAGTGCTGGCATTAAGGTTTTTTCGAAATTTTCGGGCGAAAATAAATTCACAAGGATAAAAACATTTGCCAAAAACAAACTGTAAATCATAAACCAATTGTATTTCCACCTAAAATAAACCGCAAGACCGATTATTGGAACAAAAAGTGAATACCAAAGTCGAGTTTCTCCAAGTGTTCGCATTGGTGGACGGTCAATGTGAATCCAAAGAGCAATTGTAAAATAAGCTAATGCTCCAATACCAATAATAACCAGACCGAGTGGAAATATTTTTTTTATTTTTTCAGCTAATCTTTTTTGAAACAAAAAAGCTAATATTCCAATACTCCAAGAAATCAAAGCTGCGATTGCAAAATATTTGTACGATAAAACTTCCATATTTTTATTAATGTTTGAGTTTTTCGCCTCGAATAATTATAAAAAAGACTCCGATTATCAAAAATCCTATTCCTATGTAAACAACTGGAAGCCATGGGTCTCGAACAAATTGAATTATTGAATAATTTGACCACTTTCCTTTTGTTTCGTCGTAACTAACTTGATATAATGTCCAGCCATTAATTCGTAGGGGTTTGTTAACTTCGAGAGTTGTTTTAATCGTTTCATCATTGTCAGAATAAACAGTTATCTCAGAAAAATATCGTTTGGGCTCAGGAGCAACCATCACAATTGTGTAAAGAGAATCAATTTGTAAGTTTCGCTGGCGTTGAATGAATGTTTCAGATGAAATCCAACCTTCTGTTATAATATTTCCGGCTAGTTTAATTTTTACAAATACCGATGATGGATTTCCTATTTCCAGCATTTTGTGAAACGAATCATTATACCATGATGAGTATTTGTAGAATTTTTCAATAGCAATTTCATAATCATTTAAATGAAAGATATTATTTATGGTGTCGATTAAGTATGGTTTGGATTCTATTTCTGATGTTTGATTGTTGAAAATTAATAATTTCGGATTAAATTCTTCGATGTCGAAATCTTTTAACTCAATGGCAATAGGTAGTTCTATAACTTGGTTGTATTCATCAACAGCCCTCCATTCGGTTTGATTTTCGTTAACAGTCATGTTTAGTTTTTGCAAATCGCCTGTTCCTAAATTTGCCGAAATAATTACTAACCATAATCCGAAATGGTTAAAAAAGAATCCGAGATTTTTTTTATTAAATGGTTTTAGCCTTTTTATGGTTACAAATCCTAAGGAAGTAAGAAAATATATGAGTAAAATGGCGTAAGGAAAGGAAGATGTTATGCGATTTAATCCAAGATGAGAAATAAATTTATTGTCGGTTGGGAGCTGTGGAATTAGTCCCATTAATACGGTTAATCCGGTAAAGAAAACGATTGCACTGATTGCCGCATTAATTCCTGAAAGCCATTTAATAAAAGGGTTATTTTTTAGGAAAATTCCACAAAGAATTATGATAAAAGCAAATACCAGGATGACTATAAGATTCAATGGCCATGCTGGAGCACTAATTTCAACTCGACTAACAATTTCAATTAAAAATCCTGTTAGTAAAAGTCCAAACCCAAAAAAAAGGCTTTCAGAAAGTTTCCAAGGAAATTTCCACACGCTACAAGTATTTTAAATATTTTTTACTTGGTATGTACTTTCTCTTTTCTTTGCTTTTTCAAGCCATTCGGGAACAACCGTTTTCAAGAATTCTTGTTTGTCGGCTTTTAATTTTTTTACATCAAGGCCGATATATTCTTGAGCTTTGTTTTTCGATGCAATATCTGGATATGGAACTTCTTGATTAAAATTGTATGATGCCAAAAGTCTCGAAAGTTTAATTCTTGCATCTTGTGCTATTTTAATTCCGGTAGAAAAAATTCGACTTGTTTCGAGTGGAGCATGAAACGAACCTCCATGACCTGCAACAGCATAGTCCCAACGCCATTGTGCATGTCGAATATCCATAAGAATAGGTTTCATTTGTTCTTCGGAAGCTCCAAGTTCCCACGCTTTTCCTGCTTCGACGTGTGCTCTTACCAATAATTCTTCTAATACAATTTGATTTTCTCGATTTTTGCGTTGACGTTCGTACACATTTTCGATAAGCTTGGTGGTTTCTTCTCGATGGCAAACCTGACAAGAATTTGCTACATTATTCAATGGACTTTGAATGTGGTGATCGGTAAATTTTTGTCCACCTTCACTTTTGTAAGGCATGTGGCAATCGGCACACGAAACACCTCTATCTGCATGAACACCTGTTAAATACACTTCATAATCAGGGTGTTGAGCTTTAATCATTGGAGCTTTGCTAATTTGATGAGTCCAATCAGAAAACTCTATCTTATCATAGTATTCTTCAATTTTTTCGCACGACATTCCATTATCCCAAGGGAAAGTAAGATATGGTACTCCTTCTATTTTTTTCTTATTAAAATAATATTCAACATGGCATTGAGCACAAACCAACGAACGCATTTCTTGATGAGATGCTTTTGTAATGTCTTTACCCGTTCGTTCGTATGCTTCGACTAAAGCTGGTCTCGAAATTCTCAAATTCATTGTTTCAGCATCGTGGCAATCGGCACAGCCAATAGGATTTATAATTTGGTCGCCAAGTTGCTCCCACGAACCTTTATAAAACTCGGCAATTCCCATTTCTTTCATCATTCGAGGAACATCTGGGCTTTTGCAAGTCCAGCATGTGTTTGGCATAGCACTAGCTTCTCCGTTCATTGGAGCACCTGTACGTAATGTATTTCTGATGTCTTCAATAGCATAATAATGTCCTCGTCCTTGGTTGTAATCTTTTGAAAAACCATATCCTGCCCATAAAACAACTAATTTAGGATCTTCTTCCAATTCATCAATCATCACATTTCCGTTGTATTCACTTTTGAATGTTGTATCGGCAGTTCTATAGTATGATTGATATTCGCGAGGAAAATTTTGACCCCATACTTCATTTCTTGGCTCTGAACTATCAAATTTTACCAGTGGAGTATAAGCAAATTGTGCTTCGGCACTTCGTTCCATTATCGACGAAGCCAATAATCCCAACAAAAACACAACGAACATGGTTGCAAAAAACATTAGCCAACCTAACCAAGGTTTATTTTTTACGATTTCATTTATTGATTTCATATTTATTAAGTTATTAGTAATTAGTTACTAGTAATGAGAAATATTATTATTTTAATTTTAATTTTTTATCGGACAAGAATGACCGAGTTATTTTTTAATAGTTTTACAGTTTTCAATTTTACACCTTCCAATTTCTAACATCTACCTTCCAACTTTATTCTATCTTTCACCCCATCAACCTATCAACTCATCAACGTATTTCATCAACTTTTCACTTTTCACTCTTCACTTTCAACTTATTTTTCAGCCATTCTGGAACAGGACTTTCGGGCAATGGAACTCTTGCATTTGGAACGCTAGATAAACTATTTACCCTACCATGAGGAACTTCCCTATGACAGTCCCAGCACTTTCGATTTTGAGTGTGAATATCGTGATTTTTTACTGCAGCCATCATCTTTGCATCGCTTAGTTGGTCTTTGTGGCAACGAATACAATTTTGATGTACAACTTCTTGACCCTCTTCTTTAATAAAAATTACTTCAGGCTCGGCTCTCATAGTAAAAATAGTTGCATGTCTCATTCCATCTTTTGCCTTAAAATAATATTTATTTATAAAATTATTGTGAGGAACATGGCAGTCGTTGCAATTCGTAACCTCGCGATGCGAACTATGATTCCATGTTGCATACTGCGGAGCCATAATATGACAATTTACGCATGTAGCAGGAGAGTCAGATAAATATGAATGAGCTTTAGAAATATAAAATAAACTAAGCACCAACCCAAACAAAATTCCAAGTAAAATAATTACCGGAATTCGCCATTTTTGAGGAGGAATAAAGAAATAAATTAAAGAATTGAACATCTTATTATATATTTATCTTGCATGCGAAGATAAACATTTTTTTATATATAGGATATTCAGTACCTATTTATTTTATAATTTAGATTTATTCTAAATTTAGGAGTTTATTTTCCACGAATGTTTTCTGAAAAATATCAAATTAAAAATAGGAAATCCACAAGTAAAAATTCCTCCAATAAATATTGAAATTATGTAGATTGTGTCGAAAAAACGCGTGTCTAAAATAGGACTGAACATGTTTGTAAACAAAGAAGTAAATATTTGATAGAAAACAATAGAGTATGCCACGTACCAAACAATTTGAAAAAGCGAAGCAAAACGAATATGAATAATTCCTTCAGCTTTTTTATTAACTAATTTTATTCCAGCGAAAATAAAAATCACCCCAATAATAATTTGAATGGGCATGAAAACATAGATTAATTTTGCAACTTGATGAATAAAAATTGGCATGTCAAATGGAATATTTGGACTTGTAAATATTTCGTTTGGAATTTTACTAAAAATCATGTCTTCGATTCCGATTATTAAAATGCTCATTAAACTTTGTAGAGCCGACAATCCTCCAATTATGATTGAAATTATTCCTACTGCTTTCATCTGTTTATTTTGGTGTTAAATAGTTGATTTAAAGATATAAAAAAAGCCGAAACAATGCTTCGGCTTTTTTTTAATCATAATATGAATTATGACATATGTTTTAGGTTAAGTCCCCATAAAATAATCATAACAACTGGAATAATGAAGCCTAAAGTAGCCATAAATCCACCTAAGCCAAATCCAACTAATACTAAAGTAGCGATTGCAGGAGCAATTTCTCCAATAATATAAACATAGAATCCTTTTTTCTTAAGATTCCACATCCAAATAACACCTAATAAACACACTAAAGCAGCAATGATGCTAATTAAACCTAGTGTTGATTGGTGTTGCATTAAGTTACCAACGCCTTCCATAGCACTTCCAAATTCTTCCATGCCTTCAACGTTTTCTAAGCCTTCCATGCCTTCTAAACCTTCAAGACTTTCGACATTTTGTTCAGCCACGTCCATTACAGCACCTGTAACAGCTCCTGCCATCATTTGTATGATACCAGAAATAACTTGCCAGCCTACGCCAATAAATCCTAAAATACCTAATACAGTAACGAATGTTGGTCTTTTTTTAGTAGCTTGTTCTTCCATAATAAATAAATTTTAAGTTAGTAAAAATAATATTCTTTGAAACGAATGTAAGGCAAGATTTTTATATTTCAAAATTTTTATGTGAATATTTAAAATGTTAGATTCTGCAAAACGTGCTTTTAATTATCCTTTTTATTCAATATATTTGAAAAAAATATACGTTTGTCAAAAAATAAATTTATTAAAATGGAAAGAGATAATAAAATTTTTAACCTAATAGAAGAAGAATACAAAAGACAATTGCACGGAATTGAACTTATTGCTTCAGAAAATTTTGTCAGCGAACAAGTTATGCAAGCCATGGGCTCTTGTTTAACAAACAAATATGCCGAAGGTTACCCAGGCAAAAGATATTATGGCGGTTGTCAGATAGTTGATCAAACTGAACAATTGGCAATTGACCGGTTGAAACAACTTTTTGGAGCAGAATATGCGAATGTTCAACCACATTCAGGAGCACAAGCAAATGCTGCCGTATTTTTTGCATGTATGAAACCCGGAGACACATTTCTTGGATTGGATTTAGCTCATGGAGGTCATCTTTCACACGGTTCGCCAGTAAATCTTTCGGGAGTGAATTATAATCCAATTGCATATCACGTAAAAGAGGAAACCGGAATGGTTGATTATGATGAGATGGAAATGTTGGCAATTAAACATAATCCCAAAATGATTATTGCAGGAGCTTCGGCTTATTCAAGAGATTGGGATTTTGCAAGAATGCGAAAAATAGCGGATAAAGTAGGAGCGTTGCTTATGGCTGACATTGCCCATCCTGCAGGATTAATAGCAAAAGGTTTATTAAATAACCCAATGCCACATTGTCACATTGTTACAACCACAACTCATAAAACATTGCGTGGTCCTCGTGGTGGTGTAATCATGATGGGAAAAGATTTTGAAAACCCATGGGGGCAAACAACTCCAAAAGGAGAAATAAAAATGATGTCGCAAGTACTAGATTTTGCAGTATTTCCAGGTCAGCAAGGTGGTCCGCTCGAGCATGTTATTGCTGCGAAAGCCGTTGCATTTGGCGAAGCATTAAGCGATAGTTATACTGAGTATGCTATTCAAATGCAAAAAAACGCTAAGGTTATGGCAGCTGAATTTATCAAGCGAGGCTACAAAGTTGTTTCTGGAGGAACCGACAATCATTCAATGTTGATTGATTTACGAACAAAATTCCCGAATATTACTGGCAAACAAGTTGAAAATGCGTTGGTTTTGGCAGATATAACCATAAATAAAAATATGGTTCCGTTTGATTCTCGTTCGCCTTTTACAACTTCTGGCTTAAGAGTTGGAACTCCTGCTGTTACAACTAGAGGAATGAAAGAAAATCATATGCCTATGGTTGTTGAAATGATTGATGAAGTAATTTCTAATATCGAAAATCAAGAGGTAATTGACTCAGTTCGAAAACGAGTAAATGAATTTATGTTGCAATTTCCGATGTTTGCGTATTAAAAATAATCAAGGGGCTTTGCCCCTTTTTTTATGGATTGGATATTAATTATTGGAGTAATTGCGGTAGGTTTTGCCGCAGGATTTATAAATACAATTGCCGGAGGAGGTTCTGCTCTTACCTTGCCTTTCTTGATTTTCTTGGGACTTCCCGCCAACATTGCAAACGGAACCAATAGAATTGGGATTTTAATGCAAAATGTTGTTGCAACATCAAGTTTCAAAAAACATCAAAAAATTAATATTAAACATGCTACAATTCTTGCCATTCCTTCGGTAGTTGGAGCTATAATCGGAGCTCAATTTGCTTCGGTTTTAGATGAAAATATCATGGAAAAAGCAATAGGAATTGCTTTGATTCTGATGTTGGGTTTGATTGTATATAAACCAGAAAAATGGATTCAGGAATCAATTGTTTTTGAAAAACCAGGATTTCTCCAAATTATATACATGTTTTTGGTGGGATTGTATGGCGGTTTTATTCAAATTGGAGCGGGATTTTTTATGTTAGCAACATTGGTAATTGGTGTTGGATATGATTTAGTAAGAGCAAATGCAGCAAAAGTTTATGTTATGGCAATTTACACGTTTTTTGCATTGGGTGTTTTTGTTCTGAACAATCAAATCGATTATACGTTGGGACTTGTGCTGGCAGTTGGAAATATGATTGGAGGATGGATTGGGGCTAAAGCGGCCTTAAAATTGGGGACGAAATTTATTCGATATTTTCTAATTATTACAATCCTTGTATCCGCAATTAAATTGTTTATAGGTTTTTAAGCGAATATCTAGTTTTCTTTAAGTCAAATTATTATACTTTTACTCAATATTTCAAAATAGCCATTAATGAAGGTGCTTGATTCAATAGCTAATAACAGTAAAAACATTATTAGCATTTCTATTTTTTTGATGGCAGTTATGTCTGTTTTATCAACAAATTTTTCGAAACCTTTATTTGGCGATGAGTTTTATTATTTGCTCAAAGCTTTTGAAATGAAATATGGCAATTGGGAAGTTTTTAAGTCAGATGCTTTTGGATTGCCGGTGCTATTATATGTTCTTATGAAATTGTTAAGCATTGATTCTCTTTTAGGCGGAATGCTTCTTTCAAGAATTTTGACCATTTTTTTTACTGTATTGTCAATAATTCCTCTATGGTTATTATCAAAAAAAATGCTCCCAAAACCATTATACGTGTTGCCAATTGTATTTTACGTGTTTTCTTCGGTTTTGATTTTGCACTCCGGTTCAGGAATGACTGAGCCAATTTTCGTTTTTATAACATTGTCTTCTTTATTATTTCTTTCCGACGAATCAACGCTCAAACATTTTCTTGCTGCTTCATTTTTAGCGGCATTGAGTTATTATATTCGATTTAATGGTAGCTTTTTGATTGCAACAATTGTTTTTTACCAATTATATTTATCGTTTAAAGGAAAATCGAAATGGTATTATTCAATTTTAATTATCGGAGTTTATGTTGCGTGCTTGTTGCCCGATTTTTATCTTCGCTATATAACTCACGGTACAATTTTCGATTATGGAGCCAATTCTAAATATTTTATCGATAATTACAATAAAGTTTGGTTTAAAAATACGGAGTCGCCTTCTCTATTTCAATTTCTGTCGGAAAGTAGTGTGTATGAGATTTATCGAAAATTTATATTGACCGGATTATTTAAAGTTAACTCTTATATTTTTGATTCGTTAAGTATTGTAATTTATGTTTTTTTCTCTGCTGGATTGTTCTTGCTTTTGAAATTTAAAAAATTCAAAATCTTTATTCCGATTATCCTTTTTTTTGTGATTAATATTGCTGCACTGTGTTTCGTGTTTGATATTTATCATTCCCATCGGCATATATATATTTTACTACCGATTATTTTTCTTGTTTCAGCATACCCTTTTCATTTTATTTACAATTGGAAATATGGTAAAATAATAAGTTTTGGATTAATTGCGATTATTGTAATTTCAAATTTATACAATACGACAAGTAAAATTAATTCAGCTAATTTTTCATTGCCTAAAGAAAAGCAGTGGGCTGTGTGGGTTTCAAAAAATACATCGGGAAATATTTTTATGTACGGAGGAAGCGAAAATATCAGAACCGTTTTTTTTGTTAAAGATATCACAACTGCAAGAAATCAAGTTTATTTTTCAAAACACTGGAATTTTTGGTTGCGAAAGCCTATTTATACTGAAAATATTGCCGATTTGTACAAATATATTAGTGGTTTTTCGCCCAGATATTTGGTTTTATTAAAACCCGATTTCGAATTTTATCCCATGTTAAACGAGTTACATACCGATAAATGGAAGGATAAATTTCAATTAATCAAAACTTTTTCTGATGATGAACTCAATGTGGAGTTGTATAAGGTTAATTAAACATAGAAAATTTGTTTTCTGAAAATTAGTAAATCGGGTTATATTTACATCATATTTTTTAATACTTCGGTCAACTTTGACAAAGTTATTTTTATGAGAATTGTAAATGCCTAATATTCAGTAGTTTAATAAAATTAACGCAACTTTGTCAAAGTTTTGATTATCAGCATAATATGAAAATTAAACGAACTATTGATTTTTCGAACATGTCAAATATTAAAGATTGGCTGGTAGTTGTAAATCCTGTTTCCGGAAATCAAAAAGGTTTGTTGGATTGGTCAGATATTGAACAAAAATTGATTGCAAATAAATTTGATTTTCAGGCTCATTTTACCGAAAAAAGAAGCGATGCAACGAATATCGTTAAAAAATATATTGAATCGGGAGGTCGAAAAATAATCGCAGTTGGTGGAGATGGAACTCTCAACGAAATTGTAAACGGAGTCGTTTCGCAAAATCACTGTTCTCCATGCGATGTTGGTATTGGAATTATTCCGGTTGGAAGCGGAAACGATTGGTGTAAAATGTTCGCTATCCCAAGTGATTACAGCAAAGCTATCGAAATTATAAAAATGCAACAAGATGTTTTTCACGATGTTGGATATGTAAAGTTCAACGAGGGAAAAGAAACGAGATATTTTGTAAATGTTGCAGGACTTGGTTTTGATGCGGCTGTAGTTGCAAATATTACTCGTAAAAAAGAAACCAAAAAAGGTAAAAAAACATCATATTTGTTATCTCTAATAACAAGTTTGATGGCTTATAAAAAACAACCGGCTTCGATTTTGGTTGATGATGTTTTGATTGACGACAAGGTTTTTAGTATGAACGTAGGAATTTGCAAGTATAGTGGGGGAGGAATGATGCAAGTTCCATTCGCCGTTCACGATGATAATTTGCTTGATGTTACGATTATCAAAAATATCAGTAAGTTTGATGTTGTGCGGAACATTAAAAAATTATACGATGGTTCTTTCACCAAACATCCAAAAGTAGAAACACTTCGGGGTCAGAAAATTACCATAAATTCAACCGATAAGTTTTTACTCGAAGCCGATGGCGAAATTTTGGGTAAATCGCCATTCGAATTTGGAATTATTCACAAACACATACGTTTTTTTGTAAATATTTTGTAACCATTCTTTTTTGAATATTTTGAACGTATCTTTGCTTTGATTAACCATTTGAATATAAATTTTTTTAAATGAAATTTACTGACTACAATATAGCTCCTGAAATTAAGTGGAATCTCGAAAACTTAAATTTCAACCGCCCAACAGATATACAATACAAAGCAATTCCTCCAATATTAAAGGGCGAAGATGTTTTAGCAATTGCCCAAACCGGAACAGGGAAAACCGCAGCATTTGCGATTCCGGTTATTAATATTTTGCACGATAGCAAATCGAGTAAAAGAACTGAGGGAATAAAATGTATTGTAATGGCTCCGACTCGGGAACTTGCTTTGCAAATTACCGAAGTTTTTTCCGAGTTGTGTAAACACACCAGAGTTAATACTTTTTGTGTTCACGGAGGAGTTGAACAAGATTCACAGATTGCTCAACTCGAAAAAGGAATTGATATTTTGGTTGCCACACCCGGAAGAATGTTTGACTTGGTAAGTCAGAAATATATTCATTTAAACACCGTCGAAATTTTAATTCTCGACGAAGCTGACCATATGCTAGACTTGGGTTTTATTAACGATATTCGCGACGTGATTCGACATATTCCTCGCAAGCACCAAACATTATTTTTTTCGGCAACCATAAACGAAAATATCAAAAAACTAGCCTATTCTTTAGTTGAAAACCCAATTCGTATTCAAATTTCGCCAAAAGATCCAGTTTCAAAAAATGTAACGCACTCTGTTGCTTTTATCGAAATGGACGATAAACGATTTTTTTTAGAACGAATTATTAAAGAAAATCCCGATACAAAAATTCTTATTTTTGTCCGCACAAAAGTTCGTGCCGAAAGAGTGCAAAAAGCAATGGAGCGTGTCGGAATAGTATGTTTTACTATCCATGGCGACAAAGAACAAAAAGATAGAACCAGCATTATGAAACAATTCAAAGAAGGGATTGTGAAAATTCTGATTGCAACCGATGTAAGTGCTCGTGGAATCGACGTTGCAAAAGTTCAGTACATCATAAATTACGATTTGCCCGATAAAGCCGAAAACTATGTCCACCGAGTTGGTCGAACAGGTAGAGGAACCGAAAAAGGAATCGCTATTTCTTTTTGCAGCGAGGAAGAAAAACCGATGTTAGAGGAAATTGAAGGTTTTGTTACCAAAAAAATCAATGTTATGGAAATTTCGAAATCGGAATACAACGAAACCCTAGTCTATGCCAAAGAGGAAGACGAAACCGATTGGAAATCGCTGATTGAAGAAGACGAAACAAGCTCGCAATACAAAAAAAAGAAGAAATCTAAAAAATAGTTAGTTTTTGCTTGATTTGTAGCAATTTAAACTATAATTTCTTCAACACAAACCTAGTTTTAATCGTGTACGAAAATTGAACCGAAGGCTCAACTACAGTAGGGTTAATAATTTGGTCGAAACTATTGTACGAGAGTTTGTTGTAGTACAAACTTTTTGAATCGGAAATAGTTGCTACCGAAGAACTTTTACTCATGGCTCCAAACGATGCCTTATTAAACTCGGTATAACCCGAATAACGCTCAATAGGAAAAGTGCTGTTGATATTTTCCGAAACGGTTTGATACATTGATGTAAACTGAATACCAAGTTTTTTAAATTCTTGTACCTTTTTATTCATAATATTTATCGACACTTGTCGCAATGTATCGTAAACAGCATCAACATTGTCGATAATATAATCGACTTTTATGATGTCGTAAATCTCACTTTTTGCGGCTTCAATTAAAAGTTGTTCGGCAATTTTATTGTCAGTGTATTTTATGTGAACATTTTTTTTCAGTTCAAAGCCTTTTGGGATTTCATTGTACGACTTGCTGAATAGTTTTTTCTCCACTTCGTATTCAAAAACAGGAACTTGCGAAATAAAGTCAATATAAATATCTTCTTTTTTGATGTTCAACTTTTCCAATTTTTTGATAAATTTATTAATGCGAGCGTTTATCAGTTGGTGGCAGGTTTCGATAGAATCACCAATTTGAGTAATTCCAAGTATGACAATGTAAGTATCCGATTTTACATTCATCATTACTTTTGTTGTTAACTCAATAACTGTATCGTTAGATGTCGATGTAATATAATTAATCGATTGATTCGCTGATTGATAATACTCGTCGTACGAATTGCTCAAACGATTGTTGGCTACGCTTTCTTGAGCTTGATTTTTATACCAATTTCCGGCTCCTTGTGCTGAAACTATATTACCAATCGAAACAATTGCAATGGCTGTTAAAATAAATTTTATCATATTTTTTACGGTTTACGAAATCGACTTATTAACTCGTTTATTTTTAGTAATATAGTCGATTATTTGATTATTAAATGTGATTTTGTCTTGATTTAAAAATTCAATTTCTATCGGGATGTAAAATATTGGAAGAGATTTTAAATTTTCATGTCCTTTTAAATCTTGAATTCGCATACCGTCTTTTTGGGTGGTAATAATTATTTTTTTATCCGATTTAATTTCGTTGAATGTGGATTGAATCTTTTCAAAATCAGCAGGCGAAAACGCATGATGATCTCTGTATTGGAGATGAAAAATATTTTTTGAATATTCTGCGAGATGATTTTTCAAGGGAAGTGGATTTGCAATACCGGTAACCAAAAGAATGTGATAATTATCGTTTAAATCAACCAATTGTGAAGATTCGAAAACCGATTTTAATTCGCCGTAATTAAGACTTGTAAAATACAAAGATTGATATGGAAAAAGGGCTAAGTTTTTTTCGATTATTCTTCGCTCAATGGGCTTAATATTTTTAGGCGTTTTGCTGACGATAATAATATTTGCTCGCGATTTTTCGTGTTGATTTTCGCGGAGCGAGCCATAAGGAAGCAAATGGTCTTCGTTTATCGGACGATAATAATCAATCAACAATATCGATAAGCCAGGTTTTACATATCGGTGTTGGTATGCATCGTCTAACAAAATGACATTCAGATTTTTTCTGTTTTCGTCGTTCGAAAGGCGATTAATGCCTTTTACGCGGCTTTCGCACACTGCAACATCAACATCTTTAAAATTTTGTTTTATTTGTTTAGGTTCATCGCCAATATCAAAAATAGTTGATTGCGGTGATGCGAATACAAAGCCTTTACTTTTACGTTTATACCCTCGACTTAATACAGCAACATTGAGCTTTTCGCTCAACAATTTTATCAAATATTCGGTGTGCGGAGTTTTTCCGGTTCCTCCAACAGTAATATTTCCAACTGAAATAACAGGAATATCAAATTCTTCTGTTTTTAAAATATTTGCGTTAAACAAAAAATTTCGAAACGAAACAATAGTGCCGTAAATGATAGAAAATGGATATAAATACCAGCGAAATTTTTGTTTGAGTGTAGGCATTTAATACTTGTAAATTATAAGGCTAAGATACAACAGTTTGATAAATTTTTCAAACCTTTCGATAATTATTCTGATGGGAAACTCAAATACTTGAAAATTGTAAATGTTTTCTGAGCACAGATGTTTGTTGGAGAATGGGCTTATTTAATTTTTTATAGTAAGAACCTTTTCGGTTTTTTATTTCGCCCAAGTACATATCTATATATTGCAATAAATAAATATTATAATTACTTTTGTGAAAAATTAATTTAATACAACACATGAAAGAATTTTTTGTAAACGAAAACTATTGTCCGAAGAGTCATCATTGTCCAACATTATCGGTTTGCCCTTCGGGAGCAATCATTCAAGATTCGCCATATTCAGCTCCTAAAATCGATAATGAAAAATGCACAAAGTGCGGAAAATGTGTACGTACATGTCCTGCATTTCAATGCTCGGGTTGCTAGGCTTTTTCTTGCCAGCGAAAAGCCTTGTTTTCCAAACCAATTAAATCGATAATTCTATTTACGACGGTCGATGCCAATTCATCAATAGTAGTTGGTTTGCTGTAAAACGAAGGATTTGCTGGACAAATAATTCCGCCTGCTTCGGTTACCAGTTTCATGTTGTTGATGTGAATTAAACTCAACGGGGTTTCGCGTGTTACAAGAATCAGTTTTCGACGTTCTTTAAGCATAACATCAGCAGCTCGGGTAATTAAACCATCAGAAACTCCACTTGCAATTCGTCCAAGTGTTCCCATCGAGCAAGGACAAATTATCATGGCGTCGAATTTCGAAGAGCCGGAGGCAAAAGGAGCATAAAAATCTTTGTCACTGTACTCGATAAACAAATCGCTTTTCGGATAATTTTCGCCCAATTCTTCTTGCCAGATATCTTTGGCATTTGTCGAAAAAACGATTCCCACCTTTTCGATTTGTTCCGAAAGGGTAAACATTTTTTTTAGCAATAAATCGGCATAAATTGCTCCGCTAGCACCAGTAATTCCGACAATTATTTTTTTCTTATTTTTCAAAATTAAAACGTGTAATTAAATGATAAATTCAAAAGTTTGTTGCATTGTCCTCTGTCAAGAAAATAAGTATGATCACCCGGATGGTTTCTTATGGGCAACACTGAGTAAGAAAATCGCAAAAAAACTTCAACTTTTTCCGACATTTGGTAGTGAACGCTGCAAATAAACGGAATTTCGTATTTAAAAAATGGAGGGGCGGCTTCTATACCGCCATTTCCGTCTTTATCTTCGGTTGCTTTAAACAAATATGAAATTCCCAAGCCTGCATCGAAATTTAGTTTTTCATTCAATACATATTTTGCCAAAAAAGGCATTTCGATGTACGAAAGTCTCATTTTGTAATAAGTATAATCACCTTTTTCGTAGTTAGGAGCTTTGAAACTTCCTTTTTGAATGTATTTTAATTCGGTTCCAAAACCAACATTCTTCTTAAACATAACGTAAACAAAACCTCCAAAATTAACGCCTGGTTTGTTGTATCCGCCCCAATTGTCACCATCGACTTGGCTTACGATTAATCCTCCGGTCAATCCTCCTTTAAACTGTTGGGCAAATAATAATTGCGACCAAGCTGCGACAAAAATTATGATTACAAATCTTTTCATACATCAAAATTACAATAAAACCCACAAAATTATTTATTTATTTTACGTTTTGTTTTTAAACCTTTGCGTTTTGATTTAGTCAAAGGGCTTTATTTTATAAAAATCTCATTTAAATGAAATATATTTTATTTTCTTTTTTACTGATTACTTCAATCTTATCAAATGCACAGCGACCTGGAGGTTACGAGGGACAAATGCCAATGGATGCAAGTTTGTCAGGAATAATTTACGACATCGATACCGATACTCCTGTTGAATATGCAAATATTGTACTTTACAAGAAAAAAGATTCGACCATGGTTAGTGGAACTATTGCCGATGTGAAAGGAACTTTTTTGATGGAAAAACTACCTTATGGTCGATTTTATGCCGAGATTTCTTTTATTGGTTACAAGAAAAAATTTATCGAAGAAATTTTTATAAAACCGCCTCAGAAAGATGTAAATCTTGGAACGATTAAAATCGAAAAAAACATTCAAGCTATTAAAGAAGTCGAAATTGTTGCAGACAAAAAATATGTTGAATATAAAATCGACAAAAAAGTTATCAATGTTGGTCAAGATATAATTGCTGCGGGAGGTTCTGCTGTTGATGTGCTGGAAAATACACCTTCGATTCAGACAGATATAGATGGGAATGTTTCTTTACGTGGAAGTTCAAATTTTAAGGTCTTGGTCGATGGAAAACCTAGTGTATTGGAAAGCGATGAAATTTTGCAACAAATCCCAGCTTCGTCAATCGATAACATCGAAATAATTACAAATCCTTCGGCTAAATATGAGCCAGATGGAGTCGCAGGAATTATCAATGTTGTGTTAAAAAAGCAAAAAGAAAAAGGATTTAGCGGAATTGTAAACGGAAAAGTCGGAACTTTTAACAACTATGGAATTGATGCTTTATTTAACTATCGTTCGGGAAAATTTAATTTTTTTGCCGGAGCTGGATACGATAACAGCAGTAGGCGTGGAAGTGGAACTTCACGACGAGAATCGTCTTTAGACGACGAAATTTTTTATATTTCAAAAGAGGTGGAACGAGGTGGTGGGCACGATAGATTAAACGGAAAGCTTGGTTTTGATTACAATATCAATAAAAGTAATTCATTTTCGCTTTCAGGTGAAATCGGACAAGGCGGGTTTAAACGATTTGCCTATTCAAATACGCACGATTATACCGAGCCTGTAAGTATAAATAATTACTATACTTCAAATAGCGATTTTGATGTTACACGAAAATATTACTCAGTAACATCAACCTATATGCACCAATTTGAACGTAAGGGGCACGAGTTTTTAATTACCGGATTTTATTCAAATAAAAATGGTGATAACGATGGTATTTTAGTAGAAACCGAAACCGATAGTTATTGGAACGATTTGGGAGTAGAATCATACATGAATCAATCCTTAGAAAATTCCGCTTCTAACGACCTTGATATGAAAATAGATTATACAAGACCCATCGGCGAAAAAGGAAAATTTGAAGCTGGATATCAAATTAGGGATTATTATCAAGCAACCGATTATATAAATTCTGATTTCAACTATATTCTCGACGATTGGCAAGAAAATGATTCGCTTCGTAACAGTATTGATTTCGACCAATTAATACAGTCGGCGTATACAACTTTTTCAAACCAGTTCAAGGGCTTTGAATTTTTGCTTGGTTTTAGAGGAGAGTACACATATCGAAATATTACCGATGCTGCAGGGGTTGAATATATTGTTGATAGAATGGATTATTTCCCTTCGGTTCATATTTCTAAACCCATAAATAAAATTTTGCAAGCTCAAGCAAGTTATAGTCGCAGAATTAATCGACCACAAGAATATTATCTAGATCCATTTATCAATTACATGGACAAATACAATGCTCGTCAAGGAAATCCCGATTTATTGCCCGAATTTACTGATTCGTATGAGATAAATTTACAAGCAAAATTCGATAAATCATTTATTTCTCTCGAAACCTACCGTCGTCAAACAAACAATTTAATTGACAGAATTTCAAGATTAGGAGACAATAATGTAATGATGACGACCTTTGAAAACATTAGCCGCGATTTGGCAATTGGTTCTGAACTTATGTACAATAATGATATCAAAAAATGGTGGACAATTAATGCTTCTTTAAATGTTTTTCATTATAGTATCGAGGGCGAATTATATGATAACGATATATCTCAATCTACTTTTACTTGGGATACTCGCATGTCATCTACTTTAAAAATAAAATCCAATACTAGAATTCAGATAAATGGTTCATACAGAGCTCCTACAATTGAAGCATACGAAGAAGAATATTCTTCATATGCGATTGGTATGGCAGTTAAGCAAGATTTTTTTAATCGAAAATTAGCTTTAACTGTAAATATGCGAGATATTTTCAACACAGGAAGACATAGTTCTTATTCGTATGGCGAAGGTTTTAAATTGTATGACGATTTTAAGAGCAAATACCCAAGCATTATCTTTAGTTTGAGCTACAAAATAAATAATTACAAACAACAACAAAAACGTGATCAAAATCGCGATGATATGGGTGGTGATGAAATGTAATTGTAGCCTTACAGCAAGTCTCTTGTTATTGTAAGTGAACTGATGCAATTTCTGATTTATTCTAGATTGCTTGGTGAGAGCTAGATTAAAATATTAAGTTCTAAGTACATGACAAAAGATTGAGGCATTTTTTATAATCTACTGTTATTCTGTTAAATAAAGCATGTGAAATAAATAT
>MEOF01000042.1 GCA_001769505.1 Bacteroidetes bacterium GWF2_33_38 | reverse complement strand
AGGGTTCGGCTGTTCGCCGATTAAAGTGGCACGCGAGCTGGGTTCAGAACGTCGTGAGACAGTTCGGTCCCTATCTGTTGTGGGCGTTGGAAAATTGAGAGGATCTGACATTAGTACGAGAGGACCGTGTTGGACAAACCTCTAGTGTACCTGTTGTGGCGCCAGCTGCATCGCAGGGTAGCTACGTTTGGACGAGATAAGCACTGAAAGCATCTAAGTGCGAAGCTTCCCTCAAGATGAATTTTCCTTTAAGGGTCGTTAAAGACTATGACGTTGATAGGCCATAGGTGTAAAGGCAGTAATGTCAAAGCCGAGTGGTACTAATTACCCGTAAGCTTCTCTTTCGAAAATATATTTTATACTTTCTTCTAATACGTCGATCTTATTTAAAAGCTTAAGGTGATTATTGCAGTAGGGTTCCACCTCTTCCCATTCCGAACAGAGAAGTTAAGCCTACTAGCGCTGATGGTACTGCGTTTAGCGGGAGAGTAAGTCGTCGCCGACTTTTGAAGCCCCAACATTGTTGGGGCTTTTTTTTTAAAATTATGTTTGAATGTTAAATTACAAACGCCACATAGTATTTTTATTCTTCACACTTTTTATTTATTCATTTTCAATTGCGTCTAATCCAGATTCAGCATTAGTAATTAAATCTTGGAAGTTTGATTCTTTTTTTGATAATCATTTTACATCTATAGATTCAACATTGAATGATTTTCAAATTTATAACCCAATGCAAAAGCTATCTTTTTCGAATTCGTATTTGGGAACTTTAGCATCTCCATCTATTTCAAATATTTTATTAGACTACAATTATTTTGATAATTACTTTTTAAATACAATAAATCCTTTTTTATTTTCATATCATAATATTCAATTTTATGATACGAAAAAACCTTTTTCAAGTGTATTCTATTCGAATGGGGCACAAGAGCAAAGTCTTGATGTATTTCATACAAGAAATGTAAATAAAAAATTGAATTTTGGATTTAGATACAATCTTGTTTCATCAGTAGGATTTTATAAAAGACAGAAAACAAAGAAAAATTCATTTACTATATTTTCGAGTTATATTTCGAAGTTTTATAATTTACATACAAATTTTGCTTATAATAAGTTTATGTATTATGAAAATGGTGGATTGGAAACCCTTGTTAATTTTAGTGAGTATATTTCTCCTGAATTTTTCGGTGTAAATTTAGATAATGCAAGTTCTACAATTAAATATACTAGTGCTTTTTTAAGTCAGGAGTTTAGGCTAGGTTACAATAAAGACATACTTGATTCCTCGAAAACTGACACAAGTAATGTAAATAATAGAAAGTTTGTTCATTTAGCTAGTTTACAACATGTATTGGAATATTATAAAACTTATAGGGTTTACGAAGATGTAAACCCATTGTCTGGTTTTTATAATGGAGTAAAAACAGATTCGATAGATTATTTAAACGATTCGACTATTGTTCCATATATAGATTTTAATTCTATTCCGATCTTTATGGATTCTACAGCAACTTTTGATTCTATAGCACAAAGGTTGTTTGCAAATACCTTTCAATTAAAATTAAATGAGCAAAAATTCAAAGTTGGAGCAAGGGTTGGTTTTTATCATGAAATATTAAAATATAGTTTACCCTGCCTTGATTCATTGAATGTGGTAGATTCGATTTTATTTCCATATAAAACACATTTTGATACGTTGTATTTTAACTCAGCTATTTTTGCTGGAATTTATAATAATTTCAATAAAAAGTTAAATTGGTATTTGAACACTAAATATTTTATTAGTGGACATCGAAATTCAAATTTTGAAGTTTCTGGATTTATAAGAAAAAACTTCTTTAGTAAAGATAGTATATCAAATTTAAGATCTTCTATTTCTTTATCCGCAAATTTTTCGCGTAAAGCTCCTGATTTTTTTGAAGAAAATTATTACTCAAATCATTATCAATGGGATAGTACTTTTTTAGCAAAAGATGTAACTAGTATAAAATTATTTTATTCAATACCAGTATGGAATCTTTCGCTAGGTGTAACAAGCAATATTTTTGATAATTTTATTTATTACAATGAAATAGCACAGCCCACTCAAACAACTTCTACTTATAATGTTTATTCGGGATATTTAATTAAAAATTTCACATTAGGTAATTTTCATTTCAATAATCAATTAGTTTACCAAGACAATGGAAATAAAACGGTTTTACGAATTCCATCAATAATATTTTTTAATTCAACTTATGTAAACTTTAATTTATTCAAAAAAGTTTTAAATGTGAATTTAGGCTTTGATTTTTATTATTACGATGAATATTATGGTTATGCTTATAAACCCGCAACAGGGGTGTTTTATATTCAGAATGATGATTTAGTTGGAAACTATCCTTTGCTTGATGTTTTTTTAAGGCTTAAATTAAAACGAGCTCGATTTTTTTTAAAAGTAACACATGTAAATTATATGCTCACAAATACAACTCCATTATATACATTATCTAAATATCCTATCAATGGTAGAACCCTTAAAATGGGGATATCATGGAATTTTTATGATTAATTCGTTTGTCAATATTTTTATTTTTTTAATCAAATTTTTAAAGTAGTAGAGCACATTTATGCGTATAAAACTCGCAATCTTCAAAAATATATAATGAAAAATAGTATTGTAATATTGCTGATTTCTTGTTTAATCCTTTTTCAAGGAATAAATTGTAAAAATCAATCGACTTACAACCCGATTGTTGCGAGTGAATTTGATTTGAAAGAAATTATTGAGAGGGGGAAATTAATTGCAATTACTCAAAATAATTCAACTGACTACTTTATTTATAAAGGAGAACCAATGGGCTATCAATTTGAGATGCTAAAAAATCTCGCAGATTATTTAAATGTTAAGTTAGAAATTATTGTATCGAATGACCTTGATGAGATATTTGAAAAACTTGAAAATCATGAATGCGATATTATTGCTATAAATCTTACCATAACCGATAAACGAAGTCAATTAATAAATTTTTCAAATCCTTTAAGTCAAACTCGTCAGGTACTGGTTCAGAAGAAACCCGAGAATTGGTACAATTTGAGTAAATTAGAATTAGATAGCACAATTGTTCGCAATCCTAAAGATTTAGCAGGGAAACAAGTTTATATACAGCGAAATACTTCTCACGAAGATCGATTGAAAAATATTTCAAAAGAAATTGGTGATAGCATTCATATAGTAGAACTTGATATAGAAACTGAGGAAATTATTTCAAAAGTAGCTAGTGGAGAAATTGCATATGCAATCTCTGATGAAAATGTAGCCCTTGTTAATCAAAAATATTATCCGATTTTAGATATTAATACAGCTATTGGTAGTTATCAAGATATTGCTTGGGGTGTAAGAAAAGGATCTGATTCTCTTTTGTCAAGTATAAATAGTTGGCTCGAAAAATTTAAAAATTCGAAGCAACATAGAAGAATATATAAAAAATATTTTAAAAATAATAAGTCAGTTAGCATAAAACGAAGTGAGTATTTTTCAAGTTTAACGGGAAAAATTTCAGATTACGATTATTTCATAAAAAAGCAAAGCAAAATATTAAGTTGGGATTGGAAATTACTAGCATCATTAATTTACCAAGAGTCGAAGTTTAATCATGATGTTGAAGCTTGGACAGGAGCATACGGAATTATGCAATTAATGCCTGTTACCGCTGAAAGATTCGGTGTTGATAGTCTTTCCACACCCGAAGAAAATATTGAAGCAGGAGTTCAGTTTATCAAATTTCTTGAGAAGCAATTTAACTACATTGAAGCTGAAGAGGAGAGAATAAAATTTGTTTTGGCTTCATATAATGTAGGACCAGGTCATGTGTTTGATGCACAGCGATTGGCACAAAAAAATGGAAAAGATCCAAATATTTGGGACGATAATGTTGATATATACATGCTAAAAAAATCAGAGCCAAAATACTATCGAGACCCGGTTGTAAAGCATGGATACTGTCGAGGAAAAGAACCATTTGACTACGTTTCAGAAGTTCTTGACCGATACGAACATTATAAAAACGTAGTTAGCGAATAGTGTTTATTTCTTTTAACATTTCAATAAATTCACTTAAAATCATTGCTGTTGCACCCCAAACATGATTTCCTCTTGCATCGAAATATGGAACGTCGATATCAAATCCATTTTCGATAATATTTTTTCTTTTGTAGTTGTCTTGATTATTTAAGTCGTTTAATTTTACGTGTATTATTTCTACCACTTCGTTTTCGTTGATTCTAAAATGTGGCTTTTTCGTTGAAACCCCAACAAATGGAAAAACAATAATATTGCTTACCGGAATAAATAATGGAGTTAGTTTTCCAATTATTCGAACATCTTTTATGTCAATTCCAATTTCTTCATTTGATTCTCGAAGTGCTGTAAATTCAAGACTTTTATCCGAAGTTTCACGTTTTCCTCCCGGAAACGAAATTTGTCCGCTGTGCACACCGTTGTAGGTTTGTCTTTTGATAAAAGCAATATGCAGATTTTTATTAAAAGGATAAATATATAATAAGACGGCACTTGCTTTTGTGCATTCGTTTTCTTTATCTAGTTCAAAATGAGAGTTTCTAAGCGATGGAGAAAGTAATTTTTGAGCATCAGCTCCTGGAAGCATAGCATTTAATCTCTGTTCTAAAGCAAGATAAAAATCAGAATACATTTTTATTTGTGATGTTTTCTAATAAATTCTTCAACTTCTGCAACTCCTCCTTGATAAATAAGATAACCATTGTATGGCTCTCGTGAAGTAATTTCATCGTTAATTGGAGTCAACATTAGTCTTCTTACTTCTTCGGGATCAGTTGTTTGACCTAATACCCATCCAAGTTTTATATAAGCCGCTTCAGGAAGCATATTTTCAGCTGGAACAATTCCTTTTGCCATTAAATCACGTCCGGTATCATATACAAACATATGTACGTATCCCCATAGAGTTTGAACGGTCATATAAATATGAACTCCTTTTTTTGTAGCTCGCTCAATTGCAGCATAAATGGGTTTGTTAACATGCCCAAGACCAGTTCCCGCAATCACAATTCCTTTATATCCATTGTCAACTAGCGAGTCGATAATATCGGGTTGCATATTTGGATAATAATAAACCAGTGAAATTTTTTCTTCGAAAAATGGATATATTTTTACTTTTCTGTCTTTTCGACGGTGATTATATTCTTTTTTAATAAGTTTAATTCCCTCTGTTCTACTAACAGTAGCTAGTGGAGTATCGCCTAAGGTTCGAAAAGCTGAACGATACGAAGAGTGCATTTTTCTTACGCGTGTTCCTCTATGCAAAAATCCGTATTCGTCAGAAGTTGGTCCGAACATACAAATCATAACTTCGGCTATGTCTGAATGACCTGCTGTGTATGCCGCATGAATTAAATTAAGTGCTGCATCAGAAGATGGACGATCTGATGAGCGTTGCGAGCCAACAAGTACAATTGGGACAGGGCTATCTTGAACCATATACGTTAATGCTGCTGCGGTATGATGCAATGTGTCGGTTCCGTGTCCAATAATAATTCCGTCAATTCCATTTTCAATTTCTTTTCCGATTGCTTTTGCAAGTGTTTTATATTGTTCAGGTCCCATATTTTCGCTAAAAACAGCAAAAAGTTTTTCGGTATTCAAATTACAAACATCGGCAAGTTCAGGAACAGCTCCGTAAAGTTCGCCAGGCGAGAAAGCAGGAATAACAGCACCTGTACGGTAATCTAATCGTGATGCGATTGTTCCGCCTGTGCCAATAAGTTTCACTTTTGGTAAACCTTTGGTATATGGAAATTCTTTTTCCGGGATTTTGTAATTAGCTTTTTTATAACCAACTTCTTTCATCGATTTAATGGTGGTTATATCGAGACCAATATTATATCCGGTTACTATTTTAAGAACAATATGTTGATCGTCGTCATTTTCGGCACGAGGTAAAACGGTTCCTTTAAACTCGCCTCTAGTTGTGTCGATTTCTGCTTGTCCCCACACACGAACATTATATTTTGCAAGCATTTTTAATGCTGCTCCTTTGTATCCTTGAAAAATATCTTCGCTCATAATAATTTACGATTTTTAGATTTTAGATTTACGATTTAGATTTGCTTGCTTTGATTTTACAGTTTTAATAGATGAAACTATTATGGCAGTAATTTCATTTGCTTCTTTTAGCAATTCTTTTGACTTTTCAATATTTGTTAATTCATTGATTAATTCAAGAAAAAATGCGGATTCATCAATTTCTTCTTCAACAATTTTTAATTTATTTATAAAATCAGGTGTTGATTTTGCTCGGCAGGCTGCTCTATAATTTGCACCAACAGAACTTGAACAACGAATAAGCTGATTTAAATAACTTTTATAATTAGATTGACTTTCCAGCTCATTGCAAAGCTTGAAAACTTCAATTGCAAATTTTTTTGTTCTATTTTTTAATTCACTCTGATTCATCGTTCTTTTTAAATTTGTAAATCAAAAATTGTAATTCGTAAATTGATTAAAAATTTTCAATGCTTGCTTTTAATATATTCAAATTCATATTTCCAACCGCTTGTTTTCGCAATTGCCCCATTACCCAGTCTGTTTCGGCTTTGATTATTTTCTTTCTACCAATTTCTTTATATTTTTCTTTTAAAAATCCGATTGGTGCCATCAATTCTTCTTTTGTGCGTTTTTTAAATCTAAAGCTTGTAAGAACTGAATCTAAATCCATTTGAGGGTGTTCGTAAATAATTGGGAGCATTTCACGAGCTATCGAAATATCTAGCTTTTCTTTCACGATGTATTTGAACAAATCGTATAATTTTTCGTAATTAAATTCTGATGACGAAACATAATGTCCTTCGACAAATTTCATTCGATGACCGATAAATGTTCCTACAAATTTGGGGGCGATTTTTAAATCGTGAATAATTCGTTCGATAATTGGAACTAGATTTTTCTTCAAAATGTACGAATATGTATCTTCGGGAATTTCCCATTTTTTTAGTTGCTTAAATCTGTCGATTACTTCAATAGGCAGGTTTTTACTCAAACTATCGATATATTCGTTAGGCAACGGAATTGGAGCTGAATCGGTGTCGGGGTACATTCTGTCGGCACCCGGAAGAACTCTTTCAAAAATAGTTGTTCCATTTTCAAACGATTTACGTGTTTCGTTTGGAACTCCATCGAAAGCCATTTTACAACGCTCTTCTATGGTTTCAAGTGCGGTTTTAATATCTTCTTCCGGTCCCCAAATTATTATTTGAGCATCGTTTTCGTCGGCATTTAAAATAGGCAGAATAATGTTCATGTCTGATTTTGTGATAATTGGATTAAATTCTTCAGAATGAAGCAAATTCGGTTTTTCTAAACAGGCAATGACTTTTAATCGGTCAGAAATTTCATCGGCAAACATTTTCCCAGGTTGAGTAAAATGCGAGAGAATTCCTTTGAAATGTGGAAGATTTATTGCAACAAGTTTAAACTTATTGTCTTTGGCAAATTTTAAGGGTTCGTAAGTAATTTCGAAAACATCAAAATCTAAAAAAGCGTAATCGATTTTCCACTCATCGTGATTTGGAACCAGTTTATTTAGTTTTTCTCTTATTTGCAACAATGCCCATTGTCTATAACATTCGTTGTGAGTTAGTTCCGGAATCCATTTGTTGTGAGCAACTCCTTTTATTTCAACTCGAGTTCCGCCTTTACAACTTACGTTTACGTCTTCTCTTCCTGCTCCAATACCGGTGCGGACTCTTCCAGTACTACGATTCAAAAATCTGATGTAATCGGCACCTTCTTTAACCTCGTCGGGATTAACAAATTCGGGATATGTAACGGTTTCAATTAATGGCATTCCGAGTCTGTCGGTTTTGTAAATTCTGCGATGCCCTATATCTGAAATTTCTCGACACGAATCTTCTTCGATGCTTAATTGAATTAAGCGAACTTTTTTATTTTTTAATGGAATTTCGCCTTCAACTCCTAAAATTGCTGTACGTTGAAATCCAGTTGGAATGCTACCGTCGAGATATTGTTTACGGGTAATATGAACTTCTCCAACAATATTCAATTTACACAAAAGCGAAATTTCGAGTGCATATTCCAATGCTTCGCGGTCGATTTTGAATGGTGGCGTATCGTCAACTTCGTATGTACAAGCCGTTTCGTTTTTAATGCGATATACTATTTCCTTACGAGTTCTAAACTCCATTAAAGCCGTGCCATCGTATTCGCCTAATTCACTAAGTGTAGGTCGCATATGACGAATTATTTCAGCGTCGTACTTATCGCTATGATTGTATAATCCTGCGGGACAATGGCAGAAAAGTTTCTCTTTTGTTTTAAGTTGTTGATGAACTTCCAAACCCGACATAAATCCAATTCTGTCGTAATCTTTTTGACTTGCTTTTTTACGAGGAACATAGCCGACGGCTTTTTTTGTTTCGTTGTAATTTTTTAAAGCATCAAATTTTGGTTGTGGGCTTTGCTTTTCAGGAGTTTTTGTTTTTTTCATTTGACGTTTTTATTATTGTCAATACAAATATATTTGTTGAAATAAATCAATGGCAATTTAAGAAAATTAAGATGAAATGTATAAATACTTTACAACACAAAAAAGTATAGTTTGGAATATGGAATAACGCACAGAAAACATTTGCAAAGCAGTAAATGCAAATCAAGATATTTTCTTTTTGCCGATACATGTGAACTAATTTACACTCCTGTTTCGACCTAAAGTTTACAAAGTATTAAATTGGGTTTCGATGATTTGTAACAAAAAATAAATATATTTGAAAAATAGTATTTGCCAAAAGGTATAAATATACAATGAAAATTAGCTGTATTATACTT
This sequence comes from Bacteroidetes bacterium GWF2_33_38, assembly GCA_001769505.1. Lineage (GTDB taxonomy): Bacteria > Bacteroidota > Bacteroidia > Bacteroidales > GWF2-33-38 > GWF2-33-38. The sequence goes on along the minus strand of MEOF01000042.1, from coordinate 8,896 downwards.
TTGTAGATATAAACGATTAGCGGTTATTATAAAGGACGACAACAAGAATGAAAATGTATTATATAAAAGACGGTTTTCGTGAAAGAGGTCCTTTGACTATTGACGAAATTAAAAAACTTGGCTTAAGCAAATCGACCTTTGTTAGACAACAAAACAGCGAAAGTTGGGTGCAAGCTGACAGCGTTGCTGAACTCAAACTAGTTTTCAAAGGCAACACGAAACTTTTAAAAGTATTTGGACTTATGATTTTAGGGGGTGCAGTTATTGGACTTGGAGTAATTGCGGTAAAAAATATAAATTTCAAATCTTCATACACGCCTAAAACAATGGTGGAAGAGGCAATTCCAATACCACCTACAATAGACTTTAAAGTAACAAAACATAAACTGAAAATATTAAATGAATTGTTTAAAGACTGTAATTTATCGGGAAACAAAAAGCAATTAGTAAATGCGTGTAACTACACAAACAATTTTCTTAGAAATAAAGCGGTAAGCATTGCGGGGCAATCTGCAGGAAACTTTAATCTTGGACAAGTTTGCGATATATTTGACTATTGTTATAATAATTGGAAATACGTTAATGACCCTCAAACAACTAATTATGTTGAATACGCATCAACAACATTGAAAAATGGACTCAATGGCGATTGTGATGATTTTGCTGTTTTGATTTGCTCAATGGTTTTATCAATTGGCGGTGAAGCCCGAATAAACTACGCTTATAACTCACAAAGCGGACACGCTTTCACAGAAGTGAACATTGGGTACACAGACATCAAAAACGTAGAAAATTATATTTTTAAACGGTATAAAAACATTTATAAGAATAGTGGTGTTTGGTCAAGGGCTGACGGTAACGGAAATAAATGGTTAAATCTTGATTGGTTTGGTAAACATCCAGGCGGACAATATTTTGACTACACACATGGAACAATGTTTTACATTATTCAAGGATATTGCAATGACTTTACTAAATAAACAACAATAACAAATGGAAACAAGCGAAAAAATACTTTTCAGTAATGCGTTCGGTTCAGTAACCGACAAACGAGTAATTTTAAATTATAAAAGCGGAACAGAAGACATTCCTATTGGTCAAGTTACATCAATTAGCTACAAACACGATAGAAACTACTTTTTCTCAATTAGTGGTTTTGTAATTGGTATAGGCGGACTTCTTGTAATGGTTGGTAATCTCAGTCATTTAGGCGGGGCAGAAGTTTTAATCATATTTTTGGTTGTAATCGTTGGACTTCTTTCGGGTATCGCAAATTGGATAGGACATCACAACATTATAATTAGTGCAGGAGGTCAAGACAGAAAACCATTACGAGCAGAAATGTCAAAGACAAGAGAAGGACGAGAATTTGCGGACGCAGTAAAAAAAGCTGTGATAAAATAACTATCGCCCATCGTCAGACTGTCTAAAAACATCGCTATTGACAAATTTTATAAATTAATAACAATTAATTAGTTGGTTTGTTATTAATTTGGTAGTTAGCCGAATATAAATTAGAAAATTAACCAATATATATTTTGAATCCTCGAAGAAACACTTTATTTCTTTAGAGATTAAACTGAGGTGTTGGTTTTAATACGAACTGCCGTTAGCATGCATTAAAACTTCACGAACACAATTGATTTTTATTAACTTTGAAATGTAGCAACTCCAATATTTCGTTGACTTTTATTTGAAGCAGACAGAAAAAGTGCAAAAAAAATTACATCTCTTTAAAATATTCTTTTAAAAGATTCATCGCAGCTGTGTATGAACTTATGCTCCCCTGCATTAAATCAGCTTCAATGGTTCTTAATTTAGATTTTATTTCGTGATTATTATAAAACTTGCTTCGTAAGACATCGTTTATTGCTTCGTACATCCAATAACGTGATTGTTCGAGTCGTTTGTTCTCTAGAAATTTATTTTTATTAAGTATTTCGTAATACTCTAAAATGCTATTCCAAATTTCCGATATTCCTTGTTTTTTTTGAGCCGAACATGTTTGTACTCTTGGAATCCATCCCGAATCGGTAGCCGGAAAAAAATGAATAGCATTTTCGACTTGAGCCTTTGTTATAACAGCTTTTCGAGCATTTGTTCCATCGGCTTTAGTAATTACGAATAAATCGGCCATTTCCATAATTCCTCGTTTTATGCCTTGCAGTTCGTCTCCTGCTCCGGTAAGCATCAGCAATAAGAAAACATCGACCATTTGATGCACAACCGTTTCTGATTGTCCAACCCCAACCGTTTCGATAAAAATGACGTCAAAACCTGCGGCTTCGCATAAAATAATGGTTTCTCGAGTTTTGTGAGCAACTCCACCTAATGTTCCTGCGGAAGGTGAAGGACGAATAAAAGCATTATTATCAATTGACAAATCTTCCATTCTTGTTTTGTCACCAAGTATGCTTCCTTTCGACTTTTCGCTACTTGGGTCGATGGCTAATACAGCGAGTTTAAGATTTTGATCAGTAATATGCTTCCCGAAGGTTTCAATCAAGGTGCTTTTTCCAACTCCTGGAATTCCCGTTATTCCTATTCTTTTTGCTTTTCCAGAATAAGGAAGACATTTTTCGATGATTTCTCTTGCAATTTGCTGATGTTCCTCCAAGTAACTCTCAATAATCGTAATCGCTTGGCTCAAAATTTTTATATCTCCATGAACGATTCCACGAACATATTCATCGACAGTATATTGTTTTTTTTTCTTCTGAATAAATTTAGAAACCGAATCTAAACTAATAGATGGAGGTTGCGGAATTCCAGAATTTACAGTTAATGCTGATTTTTTGTTTTTGTCATCGTTCATATTAGCAATACGTCGTTTAACTTTGCCAAAGTTTCATTTAAAAAAAACAGGCTGTTAATGAGGCATATACATAAATTTCACAACTTTGGCAAAGTTGCTCAATTCAGATTATTAAAAAGGTTAACAAACTATTACATGTACAAATGTAGATAAAATTGAGAAAAGTGTAAATAAAAAAAGCTGCCTTAAAGACAGCTTTTTAATTTATATCAAGAAAAACATCAATGTACTTGTGCTGGAGAAGGCTGTTGACCTTCGGGAACCGTAACTTCGCCTTTTACATTTAATATAATGGTTGTATTTTCAGGGTCGTTCGTTATCACAGTGATAGTTTTGTTTTGAACGCCTTTTTTCCCAGCCGAATTGAAGGTAGTTTTAATTTTTGTCGATTCGCCTGGTGCAATTACATTGTTTTCTGGTGCAATTGCTGTACAACCGCAACTAGCTTTTGTTTTTCGGATAATTAAATTGCTTTTTCCTTCATTTTTTAACACAAAATCATGCGAGGCACTTTCTCCTTGCTTTATTGTTCCAAAAGTAAAATCTTTCGAGTCAAAAACAGCTTTTGGAGCAACGGCTTTGCTTGCTTCATCAAATTTCTCCTCAATTCTAGCACTAACTGCAATTCTGTAATTAGAGGTTTTATCGTCATTCAAAAATATTCTTACTCTGTCAACAACATATCCCCAATCGTTCTTCTTGGTAGCATCGTAGGTTGCAACTATTTTTCCTTTGGCTCCGGCAGCCAAAACTTCAGGTATTGCTTTCAGCGAAAAATGAGGAGGAAAGTTTTCAAAGGTAATTTTCAAGGGTTTATCGGTTGGGTTAAATACATCAACTTCTTCTGTTTTTATATCGGAGTTAAACATTTGATTAAAAGCTATGTGCGTTGATTTCAATTTCAATTCACCTAGAGCTTGCTTAAACTCGTCTTCCGGAGTAGTAGGCGTAGTCGAAACAGGAATTACATCTCCTTTAATAAATAAAACAGTTGTGGGGTTTTCTGAGTTTGAAGTAACCGTTATCGATTTGTTAAATTGACCGGGTCTTCGGGCTGGATTGTAGGTTGCCTTTATTGAACCTTTAGCTCCGGGGGCAATTGGTTCTTTTGTCCATTCGGGAGTTGTGCAACCGCACGATGCTTTTACATTTGATAAAATAAGCGGTTGATTTCCTGTGTTATTAAATTCAAACACACATGTTACATTACCATCGGCTTCTTTTATGCTTCCAAAATCATGAGTAGTTTCAAAAAATGAAATATTTGCCGTTTTTTGTTGTGAAAAAACGGTTTGAATATTCATTATCATAAAAGCAAATGCTACAAAAAAAATACGTTTTTTCATTTTATTATATTTTATTATTGGTTAATTATCTGATTTAATAAGCCATAAATGATTATGTGGCAATTTCGTAATATTATTCTTTTAATAATTCTGGATCAATCGGTTTAGGTTCAACATTCCCTTTAATAGTCAATACAACCGGTTTATCAACATTTGTTGTTACGGTAATTGTTTTGCTAAATTTTCCTGGACGGCTTTTTGGGTCGTAAGTAGCCTTTACATAACCTTTTTTGCCTGGAGCAATTGGTTCTTTGGTCCAATCGGGAGTTGTGCAACCGCACGATGGATTTACATTTGTTACAATCAATGGCGTTTTACCATTGTTTGTGAACTCAAAGTCGTAAGAAACTTTTCCATCTATTTCTTTAAAGTCTCCAAAATCATGAACAAGCGTAACGAACTTAATCGAAGTGCTTTCCTGTGCTGAAAGTTGATTTCCAAAATTAAAACCAACCACTGCAATCAAAATTAATACTATCTTTTTCATACCATTAAATTATTCTAAGTTTAACAAAGTTAAATTATATTTTATTAGTAAAAAACTGTTTTCTGTATTTGATTTTTCATCAACCATTGTAACCTTTTAATTTTCAACACGTTTGTTTGCGTGTTAAATATTGTTAAAGATAATTTAGTTCAAAGGAATCGAAAAAATTAGTCGACTTAAAAAAACAGTATCGTGCGAAAAAACAAAGTGGAGTACCATAGTGCTTAAATTTTAAATTTTGTTTTCGGAAATAATCAATTGTTATGCCAAATTATAAAGCTAAGCAAATACGCCATATTTCAACATAATGAAATCATCTGAACATAAAATTCAATATATTTGAATTATCAAAGATATATTGGCTGTTTTTTTTATATTTTCGCAAAAGATTAAACTGTATAAAAATGTTTTTTATTCTTTCGAAAGTGATGATGTTTCTAATCATGCCAATTGTTTGGATAATTGGTATTTTGATGTATTCACTGTTTACGAAAAATTCAAAACGTAAAAGAAAATCGAGTATTTTTGCAATTATTCTTATCTTTTTCTTCTCAAATTCATTCATTATTGACGAAGTTTTTCGTGCATGGGAAATGCCAGTATTAACCTATAATCAGATTCAAAAACCTTACGATTATGGCATTGTTCTAGGAGGAATGATAACTCATGATTCGAAAAATGATAGAATTAATGTCGTAAGAAGTTTTGACAGAATGCTCCAAACAATAGAATTATACAAAAAAAATAAAATTAAAAAGATTTTTTTAACTGGAGGCTCAGGCAGTATTGTAGAAGATAAATTTTACGAAGCTGAATTATTACGTAATTTTTTGGTCAGAATTGGAATCCCAAGCGAAGATATTTTATATGAATCGAATTCAAGAAATACTAGAGAAAATGCGGTATATACTGCAAAAATCATAAATCAAATTGACACATCAGAGACAAAAAGATGTTTACTAATTACGTCGGCTTTTCACATGAGGCGAGGTCTTGGTTGCTTTAGAAAAGTAGGATTAGACATTACCCCATTTGTTGCTGACAGATACGCAGGAGAAAGAAAATTTGTTTTTGATCATTTATTCATCCCCAATGTAGTTGCTATTGAAAATTGGACGTTATTTTTGCACGAATTTACAGGCTATATTGTTTATGCCATGATGGGATATATATAAGTGTAAAAGTGAAAAGTGATGAGTGAAAAATTTAAAAAATAACCCTGCATTTTGCTTATTGAAATAGTTATAAATGAAAAAATACAAGCACATATTCTTCGATTTAGACCAAACCTTATGGGATTTTAAAACTAATTCGAGAAGAATATTAGAACAATTATACACGAAATATGAACTTTTCAACCACTTCAATAGTTTCGACGAATATTACGATATTTATCATTTTCACAACGATATACTTTGGGAAGAATACAGAAAAGGCTCTTTAAAAAAATCGGAACTTCGCTGGACTCGTTTCTATATTCCAATTTTTGAAAAAGGATATGATAATAAGCAAGTTGCAAAAAAAATGGGTGAAGAATATGTTGAAGAAAGTCCAAAGCAGAACACTCTATTTCCATTTGCAATTGAAGTTCTTGAGTATCTACATAAAAAGTATAAACTTTATGTTATTACCAATGGATTTAAAGAAGTTCAAGACGTAAAAATGAAAGTTTGTAATCTTGAAAAATATTTTGAACGTGTTTTTACATCCGAAGAAATTGGTGCCATGAAACCCAAGCGCGAAGCTTTTGAATTCTCGCTGAACTCTGTTAATGCAAAAAAAAGTGAAAGCATCATGATTGGCGATGACATAAACTCCGATATTCGTGGAGCAAAGAATTATGGAATCGATCAAGTTTTATTCAATCCAGCACTACTCAAACACGACGAATCACCAACATTTGAAATTAATTCGCTGAAAGAATTAATAGGGATATTTTAAACCAATAGTTCGGTCAACTTTTCGATTTCTTCTATCGTCGAAATGACAAAGTGTTGGTTATTAGTGTTTAGTCCTAAAATAAGTTTATAGGTTAAACAATAAATTAAGCTATATTTTTAAAGACCATATTTGGGGGTTTTATGCCCTAAAGATAAATGTAACCGTTTAAAATTATAAATTTTCTATCTTAACAAATGTGGCAACTCCAATTTGAGTGTTGTATTAAATCAAAAACCCCTTAAACGTTTAATTTTAAGGGGTTTTGAATAATTTGTATTTTACATAAGTGGAGCTGCCGGGACTTGAAAATATTTTTTTAAACTTCAAATAGACTGCGTTTTATATACTAAAATAACTAATTGGTATCCGAGTAGGTATCTTTAATATTCTTCTATTCAACCTAAGGGGGAAAATAAATAATCAGATTTTTACCCCTTAGGTTTTTCTTTGATTTCAATTCTTAAACAATTCAATATCTTTCGAACAAAACTTTTTTTTTGAAATATAAAATTTATCAAAAGGCTTCGTTTTATAAATTTTTTCCTTTTTGTTTAGTTCTTGAATTGTCATTTTGTAGGTTGATAGCTCGTACCACAAACGTGCCATTTTTAGCACGTCTTCTACACTATATAAAGGGTCGTCAATAACAGGACGAAGCTCATACGGAATTTCCTTCTTTTCCCTATTTGAAGAAAATAGTGTTAATATTTTTTGAAATAATTTCATTGTTTTATGATTGCATAGCTAAAGATAACACATAATATATATAAAGTCAAGTATATTCTAAAATATCGTACTACATAGCACTTAAAATATTATTTTGTTTCAAAATAATATTTCGTATTTTGCATAAATATTAAAGTTAGTAACACATGTTATCAAAATATTCTTTTATACAAGCTATTGTTATTCTATTTGTATGTTTTTTTAATGTAAATATAGTTGCACAGAATTATGAAATTACATTTAATGGCATTGGAGAAAGTGTGACAGTTGATTCAGTATATGTTGAAAATTTGACACAAAACATTGATACAACTATTAGTGGTAATGATACATTATTATTGAATGTAAGTACTGGAGTAGATGAAATTCACGAGGGTTTACAAGGCAAACTTCGTGTTTTTCCAAATCCAACACAGGATTATAGTAAAATTATTATAGAAACTAATAAAATAGGTAATACAATCTTTACAATACATGATATTTCTGGCAGAACAGTTTTTTCACAAAAATACCTTCTTAAAAAAGGCTGTAATTTACTTACTATTAATGGCTTGACAAGCGGGGTTTATACGTTGACAGCTGAACAAGATAATGATGTTTTTACGTCAAAGATAATTTGTACAAACTCTGCTTCTGGAAATATTAGTTTAGATTATAATGAAAATATCCCAGCAACATTATCAAATAAAAGCTTGAAATCAATTAAGTCAACTGCTTATATGCAATATAATAATGGGGATTTATTAAAGTTAACAGGTAAAGCTGACAATCACAGAACTATTATAATGCTTAAGCCTTTGCAAAGTCAAGAAACAATCTTTAACTTTAAAACGTGTAGAGATAATGATAGTATAAACTATGCAATAACTCAAATCGGAGATAGATGGTGGATGGCTGAAAACCTAAATGTTGGTGTTATTAAATCAAGCTATAGCAGTCAAATGAATAATTTAACAATTGAAAAGTATTGTTATAATGATGATGAAGCAAACTGTGATATTTATGGAGGTCTGTATCAATGGTATGAAATGATGAATTATCAACCTGCCGATAATGGAGACTATGGATTAACATAAGGTATTTGCCCTGATGGTTGGCACATACCAACAGATTTAGAGTGGGCAAAAGAATATGAATTAAATTATTATGGATATAGAGGAGTAAATGAAGGAAGTAAGCTTGCAGGAGAGTATTCTTTGTGGAGTGATGGAGTGTTGAGAGATGATGAAGAATTTGGTTCAAGTGGATTTTCGGCTCTGCCTGCAGGAAGCAATATGGATGGAGAGTATTCGGGTTTAGGCTTTAACACTTCTTTTTGGTCAGCTTCTGAGTGGTTAAATATTAATAGAATATATCGAGGGTTAATTAATAATAATAGTGAAATATATCGCAATAGCTATTATTTTTATTCATATGGTCATTCAGTAAGATGTACTGAAGATATTGACTCTTTAATCCCCTTATCTATTACACATTTTGATTATAATGCGAATTAAGGGTTAAAAATTAAACCAATAAAAGCAGCTGAAATTTTAGCATACACATGAACTAAGAGACCATTAGTAGACCGAACCTTGCTAG
>MEOF01000041.1 GCA_001769505.1 Bacteroidetes bacterium GWF2_33_38 | reverse complement strand
TTTGTTTGGAAAGCAATGTCGGTAATGATTGATATTTTTCCGGCAATTTTTTTCATAGCATCAACAGTTTGATTCACAGCTAAACTACTTTCTTGTATTTCGATGGCTGCTTTTTGTGAAATTTTTTCGGTTTGTTGAGCATTATCGGTATTTTGTTGAATATTCGAGCCCATTTGCTCCATCGAACTAGAAACTTCTTCTGACGATGCGGCTTGTCCGTTTGCTCCTTGCGACATGGTTTGAGCATTTGAACTCATTTGCTGACTAGCTGCAGAAATATTTTCGGCTCCGGCAATTACACTCCCAACTATTTCTTGCAATTGATGCGACATATGTTGTAATGCTTTTCCTAAAACCCCTATTTCATCTTTTTGGTCAACATCGAGCTTTGCGGTTAAGTCGCCATTTGCTATTTGTTCGGCAAATTTAACTCCTTTGGCTAATGGAATCACAATACCTTGTTTGATAATAATTCCTACTGCTAAAGCACCTATTACCCCCATGAAAATAAGAATTATTACATAAATGATTGCTCTATGTGATTCGTCATTGGCAATTTTATCGGTTTCCGCTATATTTTTTTCATTAATGCTTATTAATTCGTTTATTTTTTTTGTAAGTTCTAATGACGATTGTCTTGAGATTAATGATTGTTCTAAAACCTGATTATCAATTTCATCAATTTTCACATCGGTTAATTCAATCCCAGAAGTCAACAATTTATCTTTTTCCTTTGATAAACTATATACTTGCTGGTGTGCTTGTTTCCAATTATTCCACTCAATAATTAATTTGTTCCATTCTTCAATTTCATCGGAAGGATGAGGTAATGATTCATATATTTTTATGTTTTCATCGGCTCGTTCAAAAGCGGCATCTATCCAATCGTATTGAGCTTTACGGAGTTCCGGCTTCATCATTCTTCGGTTAATTAATCCTCGCTCGCCTACCCAAACATTTACCTGCTCTCGTGATAATTTTAGTAAATTTGTAATGCTAGGTGATTTTACAGTTGCTATTTCATCTTGTGAATCCATCACGTTCGACATTCCATTATAGCCCACAAAACCGTTAATTACTACTATTAGAGCAACAGTTATAAATCCAGAGATTAGTTTTGTTCCAATTTTGATGTTTTTCATGTTGTTAATTATTTAATTGTTAATTTGTGATTTTGTCAATGTTTTTTTTCATTTCGAGTTTCATGCGAAAAATCTCTCTTGTTTCTAAAATTTAGATTCCTCACAGCAAGTTCGGAATGACAGCCTATTCGACATTTTAATTCGTAATTTTTCTCCCTTGTTGGTGTTGTCACCAACAAGTATTCGGTGTTTATTTCGTTTGTTGGTGAAAACACCAACAAAGGTTTAATTCGTAATTTGTAATTCAAAAATTTAAACTTTTTCTTGAGTTTCGAAATTATCTTTAAGTGAGACAAGGGCATCGATTGAAAAAATTTTATTCATATCGAGTATCATTATAAATTCATCATTAATTTTATACATTCCTGTTATGAATTGAGAACGGTATTTACTTCCAATATTTGGTGGAGGCAAAATTTCGGCTGGTTCTATTTCGAGAACTTCTTTAACCGAATCGACTATACTCCCGATATAAATTTTTTCATCATCAATGCTTATTTCCAAAACAATTATGCAAGTGTCTTTTGAAATTTCAGTTTGCTCAACGTCCATTTTCATTCTGGTGTCAATAACCGGAAGAACCGCTCCTCGCAAATTGATTACTCCAAGCATATATTTGGGTGCTTTCGGAACTTTTGTAACATGAGTCATTTCAAGTATATTGATTACATTTTTTACGTGAGATGCATATGTTTCATTTCCAAGTGTGAACGATAAGTATGAGTAATATTTTTCACTAGTTGCCATATTATTTGTTGAGTTTAAGGGTTATTGGTTATATAATTGTTTAAAATCGAAAACATTGTTCAGAACATTATTCAAAACAATTTCGATAGAAGCGACAAAATCAGGTTTGTAAACAAACCCCCGAAAACCCATACAGATAAGGTCTTCTAAATAAAACTTGTCTTTGTGCATTGAAATTGCAATCATTTTTAAATTGGGATATTCGAAATTCAATTTCGTAATTTCTTCCCTGCAATTCAATGATGATAGTTCAAAATCAATCAGTACAACATCAAAAATATTTAAGTTTGGATATTTTAGCAACATTCTGCAATTACTTATTTCGGTAGCCGATATATTTCCAATTTCTTTGGTCAAATACATATTAACTACGGAAATAAAATTAGAATCATTTCCTACTAAAATAATTTTTATTTCTTGAATAGGATTTTCTTTCATAATTGAACTTAATTTTGGATAATGTAAAATTATAATTCAACGATGAGAATTTATTTGGGGGAGCTACTATATTAAAATAGGGATATCCCTATTTTTTTTATTAGGAAAACCCTTGAAAAATTGGGGCTAAATTTCTACAATCTTATTTTTGATTGCCCAAATAATGAGACCTGCATTGTTTTTTGCACCTGTTTTTTCGAGAATCTTTGTTTTAATACTTTCAACAGATTTAATACTTAGAAATAATTTTCCGGCAATTTCTTTATTACTAAGTCCTTGGCAAACTAGTTTTAGAAAATTGATTTCACGTTCGTTTAATTTTAGTAACACAATTTTTTCGCTAACAATTCTAGATTCAATTTTTTGCATGCTCAATATAACATTGTGTAACAAATCATTTGAAAAATAATTTCCGCCAACGTAAACTTCTCTTATGGCTTGTTCAAGTTCGTTAACACTCGATTGTTTTAGCACAAATCCCTTTGCTCCGGCGGTAATCATTTCGTAATAATATTTTGAATCGGAGTACATTGACAGTGCAACTATTTTTTGGGTTGGATATTTGGTCGAAATAATTTTTGTTAAAGTTATTCCGTCCATTACAGGCATATCAATATCAGTAAGAATAATATCAACATCAAGAGTTTCGATATTTTCTAAAAAAAGTTGTGCACTATTGAATTCAGCAATAACATTAAAATCTTTAATTTGATTGAGTAAAACTCTAATTCCTTCTAATACTATTGGGAGATCATCAATAATAACAATTTTAATCATGTTGATTTGTGTTTAGATTTAGGAATATTTCAACTTTAACTCCTTTACCTAAAGAAGTGCTGAATTTTAAAATACCGTCGAGCTTTTTTATCCTGTTTTCCATGTTAATTAATCCATAACCATTTTTGTGCGATAACAATTTTTCTGAATCGAAACCGTTTCCATTGTCAACATAACTAAGTTCAAAATTAGATTCTTTATTTTTAATTGAAATGCTTACCAAGCTTGCTTCGGCATGCTTTAATGTGTTGTTGATTAACTCTGTTACAATTCTATATAATGTAAATTCGACTATTTCATTTAATCTATTTTCTGAGTTATATTCGAAATTAAAATGAACTTTTGTTACCGGAATTAAATTGTCGATAAATGATTTTATGGCTTGTATTAACCCATAATTTCTTAATATATGCGGACTTAAATTATTAGAAATTTCTTTAATGCTTAACAAGCTATCGTCGAGTAATTGTTCGGCTCTATTTGCATATTGATGTACTTCTGTATCGCTACTTACCTTATCTTTTAATGTGTGAAGATATATTTTACAAGTAGAAAGCAATGGTCCCAAACCATCATGAATATCCTTAGCAAACCGCTCTCTTTCTTTTTCCTCAGTATATATAATTGAATTAAATATTCTTTTATCAAGCATTTTACGTTCAAAAATATTATGTACAATAACCAAAATAGCATTCGAGTTTTCGTACACAATTACTTTGCTGTTTATTTCAACAGGAAGTAACTCTCCATTTTTTTTAACAACCTCAATTTCAATAGATTCAATAGAAATATTATTTTTCAAAAGTTTCGCTCTTTCCTCAAGTTTCTCTACATATAGTGGTAAAACAAAATCGTATATGTGTTTATTTCTTACCTCTTGCAATTCGTAATTCAAAAGATTTAATAATGTTTCATTTGCATTAAGAATTTCATAATTAACATCTAAAATTAGAATTCCATCAGAGCTGGAGTTGAAAATATTTCTAAATTTCGATTCGCTCTCTTTTAAATTATTTTCCACTTCTTTTCTTTTTGAAATATCATTAACGAATGCAAATAGCATTTTTTCGTTATTCTCAACAAATAGTTGTAAATGTATTTCAACAGGGTAAATTGAGCCATCTTTTCGTTTATGCTCTGTTTCAAACGTAATTATTTTCTTCTCGATTAAAATGAATTCATCACTAATCCATTTCATTCTATTTTCAGGGAAATTATTGGTAATATCAATTGGAGAAAAATGCAGTATTTCAGCTAAACTGTAGCCTAGATTTTTTAATGCCGATTGATTCGCATAAGAAAATTTTAAATTAGGAAGCTTTAGTATAAATATTTCATTTAAACTGTATTTGATAATATTCGAGAGTCTGGTTTTTTCAATTTCCAATTGGTACCGCTCGGTAATATCTCTAGAAACGCCTATAATTTCAAACGGGTTAGAATCTTCATCAAAAACAATTTTTGTCGCAATTTCGGTTAAAACACTATTCCCGTTTTTGTGTATTTGATCAATTATATTCGTGAATTTGTTATTACTTGTATCCTTGTGTTTTCGATTCAAAATTTCTCTTTGATAAATCTCTTCGATTAATTCGGCTGATTGTTTTGAAAGGGTATAATTCAACGACTTACCTATTAAATCTTCAGGAGTATATCCTAATAGATTTTTTACCGAAGAACTCACAAATGTGTATTTCAATGTTTTTAAATCTATACACCAAATCACATCTGAGGTATTTTCTGAAATAAATCTATACCTCGATTCGCTTTCCTCAATTTCTCTAGCTTTTTTCTCTGCAAGTAATTTTGCTTCGAACAAGTCTTCATTTTTTAACTTAAACTCCTCATTCAAAGCAGCGTATTCTTCATTTTGTTCTTTTAAAGCAAACACAACTGTTTGTCGTTTTTTCTCAATTTTCAAACTTTGCTGTGAAACATAAATCAACAAAAAAGAAATTAATAGTGTAATAACAATTGAAATTAAGATTAAATTCCTTGTTAATTTTTGTATCTCAATTTCAACATCTTCAACATACATTCCGGTGCCAATAATCCACCCCCAAGGCTCAAAAAATTTAACATAAGACAATTTTGAACCCATTTTCAATGAATCATCTTTCCACTGCCAACTATAATCCAAATATCCTTCTTTTGATTGTTTTACGATGTTAACCATTTCAGTAAAAAGCTTTTTCCCGTGATGATCTTTAAAATCAGATAAATCTGTACTGTCTAAATCAGGTCTAAATGGATGCATGACCATTTTAGGATGTAAATCTGTTATCCAAAAATAATCTTTATTCTCAAGGCCATATCTTAAATTTTTCATTCTATAAACAGCTCTTTTTTGAGCATCCTCTAAAGTCAAAGTTCCTTCATTTACCGACTTGTTGTATTCGAATAAAAGGCTCTGTACTGCGTTATTTAATTCTTTAATCATCTCTCGTTTTCCATTCATTATATTGTCCTGATAATGAGGAATAATGTACAAGAAAATAGTAAGTACGAACAAGAGCACAGAAATAACTGATGGAATTATAATATTAAGATAAAATTTTTTCATAAACCAAATATTAAAATACTGTTTTGTTGCAAAAAAAACTTGCTTATATTTTTTTAAAGATTTGAAACTCAAACATTAAAAAAAATACAAACCCGTTGTGCATTTGTAAAATAAATAATAAAAGTTGTTCATTGGATTAAAAAAATATGTATATTTATTTGTGATTCAAACAATTAAATATATGAACAACTTTGAAGCAAGTTACGAGAAAATTTTAGAATTTTTAAAAACAATTTCAGAAAAAGAAAACTTTTTAAAACAAATAAGAAAACCTAAGTTAAGTGATATAGAGTTAATATCTATAAATTTCACGTCTGAATATCTTAGTATAGATAGTCGCTCTTACTGTTATTCAGGGAATAAACAAATTTGTTTTTGATAGAAATTCAAATAATCTTAAAATTAATATTGTCTAAATGCACAACGGGTTAATGAATAAATGTGTTAATCTGCTAATTTGGAAATTTGGAAAAAGAAGCTAAAATTCAGAATTTTATTCCGTTTCTTACTTTACAAACTTTGAACTTTATGGACTTTACAAACTTTACAAACTTTACAACTTATTTACCGATTATTATTAAATTTGCTCGATAAAAATTAGAAATACCTTATAAAATGGAAATCCCTGCTAAATACGATTCAACACAAACCGAAGATAAATGGTACAAATACTGGATTGAAAACAATTTTTTCAGTTCAAAACCTGATGCAACAAAAGAACCATACACAATTGTAATTCCTCCTCCAAACGTAACTGGAGTTTTGCATATGGGGCATATGTTGAACAATACACTTCAAGATGTATTGATTCGTCGAGCCCGAATGCAAGGAAAAAATGCACTTTGGTTACCTGGAACCGACCATGCATCTATTGCAACCGAAGCAAGAGTTGTTGCAAAACTGAAAGCAGATGGAATCGACAAAAATAAGTTGACTCGCGAAGAGTTTATGAAACATGCTTGGGAATGGAAAGAAAAACATGGCGGAATTATTCTTGAGCAACTCAAAAAACTTGGGGCTTCGTGCGATTGGTCTCGAACAAAATTCACAATGGACGACGATATGTCGGAAAGTGTAATTGATGTTTTTATTGATTTATACAACAAAGGATATATTTATCGCGGTGTTCGCATGGTAAATTGGGATCCTCAAGCAAAAACAGCTGTTTCCGACGAAGAAGTAAATCACAAAGAAGTTAAATCAAAATTATATTACGTTCGATATAAAATTGAAGGTACAAATGAATTTGTAACCATTGCAACTACTCGTCCCGAAACTATTCTTGGCGATACGGCTGTTTGCGTTCACCCCGAAGACGAAAGATATCAGCATTTAAAAGGGAAAAAAATAATTATTCCGCTTGTAAATCGTGCTGTTCCTCTGATTTTTGATGCTTACGTTGATAAAGAATTTGGAACAGGTGCGTTGAAAGTTACTCCTGCTCACGATATTAATGACTACAACCTCGGACAAAAATATAATCTCGAAACCATCGACATTTTTAACGACGATGGAACCTTAAACGAACGTGCCGAATTATTTATTGGAAAAGACCGATTTGTAGTTCGAAAAGAAATCGTAAAACAACTTGAAGAAGAAGGGTTTATTGTAAAAATCGAAGATTACACCAATAGCGTAGGATTTAGCGAAAGGACCGATGCAGTTATCGAACCAAAACTTTCGATGCAGTGGTTTTTAAAAATGGAAAATTTGGTAAAACCCGCCTTGGAAAACGTAATGAACGATAATATTAAACTACATCCTGCCAAATTCAAAAATACCTATCGCCATTGGATGGAAAATGTAAAAGATTGGTGCATTTCTCGTCAACTTTGGTGGGGACAACAAATTCCTGCATATTATCTTCCAAACAACAAATATGTTGTGGCAAAATCAAGCGAAGAAGCTGTAAAACTGGCTAAAGAAAAATATAATTTAACATTGACTACTAATGATATTCGCCAAGATGAAGATGTGTTAGATACTTGGTTTTCATCGTGGCTTTGGCCAATTTCTACCTTTGATGGAATTCGAAATCCGAACAACGAAGAAATAAAATACTATTATCCTACAAATGATTTGATTACAGCTCCCGAAATTTTGTTTTTTTGGGTTGCTCGAATGATTATTGCAGGTTACGAATATTTGGGCGATAAACCTTTCAGCAATGTTTATTTAACCGGAATCGTTCGCGATAAATTGGGACGAAAAATGTCGAAATCGCTTGGAAACTCGCCCGACCCAATCGAACTAATGAAAAAATACGGTGCCGATGGTGTAAGAGTTGGAATGCTATTCTGTTCACCAGCTGGGAACGATTTACCTTTCGACGAAAGCATGACTGAGCAAGGGCGTAATTTCGGAAATAAAATTTGGAATGCATTTCGATTGGTAAAAAATTGGGAAATTGACTCAACTATTCCACAGCCAAAATCATCGGAGGTAGCAATAGAATGGTTCGACAATAGGTTAAATCAAGCTATTGCACAAATCGACGATCATTTTTCAAAATATCGTATTTCGGAAGCATTAATGGAAGTTTACAAACTGTTTTGGGACGAATTTTCATCATGGTATCTCGAAAGCATTAAACCCGCATATCAACATCCAATTGATAAAAAAACGCTGTCTGCAACCTTTGGCTTTTTCGACAAATTATTGAAAGTACTACACCCATTTATGCCATTCATTACCGAAGAACTGTGGCAATATATTGAAGAACGAAAAGCTGGGGAGAGCATTATGATTTCTGAAATGCCAAAAGCGGCTAATTTTGATGAAAAGATAATTTACGATTTCGAAAAAGCAAAAGATGGAATTACAAATATTCGAGCCATTAGAAATGAAAAAAATATTCCGCTAAAAGAAAATTTAGCCTTGTTCATTAAAAATTCAGACAATTCGTACAACAATATTTTTGATTCTGTGATATTGAAACTTGCAAACCTTAGTGAGATAAAACAAATCGATGAAAAACCTGAAGGTTCAGTTTCTTTTATGGTTGGCACAATTGAATATTTCATTCCGCTCGGAAACTTAGTAAATGCCGAAGAGGAAATTGCAAAACTAACCGAAGAACTTGAATATAATAGAGGATTTTTGAATTCTGTTTTGATTAAATTAAGCAACGAAAAATTTGTTTCGGGAGCCCCAGCAAAAGTGGTTGAGATGGAGCGAAAAAAACTAGCCGATGCAGAATCAAAAATTAAATCGATTGAAGAACAAATAGCTGGTTTGAAGAAAAAGTGATTTGAATTATTCAATGTTATTTGTATCATAAATGGTTAAAATTCTTATTATCACAAGCCTATTATTCACGATGTTAGCATGCAAAGAACCTGAAAGGAAGAATGTCGATTTAATCATTAAAAATGCAAGTATATACTCTGTAGATAGTGTCATGTCGATTTACCAAAGCATGGCTATTGTTAATGGAAAAATCGAGGCCATCGGAGCCAACGAAGAAATCGAAATAAAATATACAAGTTCGAATCTTCTTGATTTATCAGGTAAATACATTTACCCCGGATTAATTGATGCTCATTGTCATTTTTTAGGATACGGATTAAATAAAGTTACTCGAGCCGAACTATCGAATTCTAAATCGAAAGAAGAAGTTGTAAAACTTTTGTTCGATTTTTCACGACACAGTATTAATCCTTGGCTCGAAGGTCGAGGTTGGGATCAAAATAATTGGCTTATTAAAGAATTCCCCAGTAAAGCTATTTTAGATTCTGTATTTCCCGATATTCCAGTATACCTGATTCGGGTCGATGGTCATGCAGCATGGGTAAACTCAAAAGCATTAGCTCTGGCAAAAATTACAGCCAACACAAAGGTTGATGGTGGTGAAATAATAATTGAAAATGGAGAACCCACAGGAATATTAATTGACAAAGCAATGTCGCTTGTACGAGATTTAATTCCCGAACCAAACGAAGATTTGAAAATTCAAGCACTGCAAATTGCCGAAGAAGATTGTTTTAAAGTTGGGCTTACATCTATTGGAGATGCAGGTTTGTCAATAGATGAAATAAAATTAATTGATTCGTTGCAGCGTACAAATCAACTCAACATGAGAATATACGCTATGCTTGAAATTACTAAGTCAGAGGATTTAAAACAAAAAAACAAAAAAATCAAAACCGATAAACTTCATTTCAAATCGTTAAAAATATACGCCGATGGAGCTTTGGGCTCTCGAGGGGCTTTATTACTCGAACCATATAGCGACTCTCCTACTCAACAAGGTATTCAGGTGGCAACATCTGATTTTGTGCAAGAAGTTTGTCGATTTGCATATAATAATGAATTTCAATTAAATACACATGCAATTGGCGATTCGGCGGTTCGCTTGATGCTAAATTCCTATGGCGAAGTTTTGAGAGAAAAAAACGATTTGCGTTGGCGGATTGAACATTCACAAGTCGTGAATGAAAATGATTTTCAATTGTACAATAAATTTTCAATTATTCCTTCGGTTCAACCAACTCATGCTACATCTGATATGTTTTGGGCTGACGAAAGATTAGGCAAACATAGAATAAAAAATGCTTATGCATACAAAAAACTTTTAGAACAAAATGCTTGGCTTGCTAGTGGAAGTGATTTCCCAATCGAAAATACAAATCCACTTCTCGGCTTTTATGCGGCTGTTTTTCGTGCTGATAAAAGAGGAAAGCCTGATGGTGGTTTTCAACCAGAGAATGCTTTATCGAAAGAGGAAGCTCTGAAATCTATGACGATTTGGGCTGCAAAAGCGGCTTTCGAAGAAAATGAAAAAGGAAGCCTCGAAATTGGAAAGTTTGCCGACTTTATTGTTTGCAACAAAGACTTTATGAAAATTTCAGCAAAAGAAATATTGGATATTGAAGTAGAATTCACATATCAAAACGGAAAAATTGTTTTTGCAAAAGAATAAATCTCAACCTGCTCGGTTTGATTCACATTAAAAAATGACAAAATTTTAACAAATTTCGTTTAGATTTGCACTAACAAAATCAAATAAGATTGAAAACAAATACAAAACCTTTAATTCTAATTACCAACGACGATGGAATTAACGCAAAAGGAATTAATTCCTTAATTGAAGCAGCAAAAGACTTTGGCGAAATAGTAGTTGTTGCTCCAGAGCAAGCTCAATCGGCAATGTCTCACGCAATAACTATCAAAAATCCCTTATTTTATCAAAAGGTTTCAGGACCTATAAAAAATATTCAATATTTTAAAACAAATGGAACGCCTGCAGACTGTGTTAAGTTGGCTTTTAATCAAATTATGGAACGAAAGCCCGATTTGGTTTTGTCGGGAATCAATCACGGGACAAATTCTTCGATAAGTGTGATATACTCGGGAACAATGGCTGCTGCAATTGAGGCTTGTATTTTTGGAGTTGATGCAATTGGATTTTCATTGCTTGATTTCGATAAAGATGCTGATTTTACGGCAGCAAAAGAAATTTGTAAAAGAATTATAGCAAATACAATTGAACATAAACTCGAAAAAGGCGTTTGTTTAAATGTTAACATTCCAACAATCAAACTTGATAAAATAAAAGGAATAAGAGTTAGCCGTCAAGCAAGCGGGCTTTGGCAAGAAGTGTTTGACAAAAGAATTGATCCAAATGGAAGAGAATATTTTTGGCTTACCGGCGATTTCGTAATTCACGAGCCTGAGGCTGAAGATACTGATGAGTGGGCATTAAACAATAATTTTGTATCCTTGGTTCCCGTTCAAGTTGATATGACAGCTCATAAAGCAATTTCATATCTCAAAAAATGGGAATTATAATTTTAAAAATATAAATGATTATAAAACGATATTAACCAACAAATAAATGAAATCAAGTTTAGACAAATTATGGATTGGATTAACGCTCGGAATATTAGCTCCAATCATCAGTGTTCTAATTTTTTACATGAGTACGTATGGGCATCTTCCCTTTATGGAATTTATTGAAATTATCACGCAAGCGAATATTTATGTCCAATTGTTAAGCGTGTGCATTGTTCCGAATTTACTTATTTTTTTCATTTTTATATGGACAAATAAACTCACTTCGGCTAAAGGAGTTTTGTTTGCTACGTTTTTGTATGCATTCATTGTCTTTGGGCTGAAATTTTTCACATAAGCCATGAAATACTACATAATAGTAGGTGAAGCGTCGGGCGATTTGCATGGTTCTAATTTAATGAAAGAACTCAAAAATTTCGATTCCAAAGCTGAATTTAGATGCTGGGGAGGCGATTTAATGCAAGCTCAAGGCGGATTTTTGGTAAAACATTATAAAGAACTTGCTTTTATGGGGTTTGCAGAAGTTTTGATGAATTTAGCTACCATCTTGAAAAACTTTAAACTTTGTAAATCAGATCTTCTAGAAAACAAACCCGATGTATTAATTTTAATTGATTATCCTGGATTTAATCTACGCATGGCTCGTTTTGCCAGCGAAAATAACATTAAAGTTTTTTATTACATTTCGCCACAAATTTGGGCATGGAAACAATCTCGTATCAAGCAAATCAAAAAGTATGTTACTAGAATGTTTGTGATTTTACCTTTCGAACAAATATTTTATAAACAGCTTGGTTTTTACGTCGATTTCTCGGGACATCCCTTGCACGATGCCATTCATACTTATTCGGAAACCTCACCAACAAAAAATGAATTTATTTTCCAAAATCAATTGTCTGAAAAGCCTATAATTGCCATTATTCCTGGAAGTCGAAAACAAGAGATTAAAAAGAAACTTCCGATTATGCTTAAAATAATTGAACATTATCCCGAATACCAATTTGTGATTGCAGGAGCTCCTTCGATTGAAAACGAGTATTACGAAAGATTTATCGAGAATGAATCGGTTAAAATTCTATTCAACAAAACTTACGATATTCTCAAATTCTCCACAGCAGCATTGGTAACTTCAGGAACGGCAACCTTAGAAACCGCTTTGTTTAAAGTTCCTCAGATTGTTTGTTACAAATCAGGACTTATATCATATCGCATTGCCAAAAAATTGATTAAAGTAAAATACATATCTTTAGTTAATTTAATTATGGACAAACTCATTGTAAAAGAATTAATTCAGCATGATTTTACCATCGAAAATCTAAAAAATGAACTCAACAATATTTTATTTAATACTGAATATAGGAATAACATGATAGCGAATTACGAAGAACTCAGTTTAAAAACCGGAAAGCAAGGAGCTTCGAAAAAAACGGCACAACTGATGTATGAATATTTATCTGAAAAATAATTGAAATAACATGATTAAAAAATCAATCATAATTACCATAACCGTTTTATTATCTATAAGTTGTGTTTTTGCACAGCCCGAAAAACTTAATATTGCTCTTTTCTTCGAAAGTTCAATTTCTTCGCTTGTTATTACTCCTGACTCAGGAAGTTATGTAATTTTTGCCGACAGTTCAATCATTAAACTCAATAACCGCGATATTTTGTATTTATCCATCGATAAAGATTCGCTAAATGTAAAAACCTTAGATAAGGTTGTTGGAAAATTTAAACACGTAAAAATAAGCGGAATCGATAAAATAAATATTTTCAAAATCAAACCATCAGACCCCGATTTAGCTCAGCGAACTTATACAGGAGATGTCTCATTTACAGCAAAATATAGCAAAATTGAAATTATAAATCATGTAAAATTAGATGATTACATAGCAGGAGTTGTCGAAACAGAGGGCGGACCAAAGGCTCACATTGAGTTTTATCGTTCACAAGCCATTATTTGTCGAACCTATACTTTTGAGAATATCGAAAAACACACTTTCGAAGGATTTAATTTATGCGATGGAGTTCATTGCCAAGCATACAAAGGCAGAAGCACCAAAAATCCACAAATTATTGAAGCTACCATTTCTACCTCAGGATTAGTGATTAGCGATACCTCGAAAAAATGCATCACGGCAGCTTTTCACTCCAATTGCGGAGGACGCACTGAAAATTCGGGAAATGTTTGGTTAAATTCAAAACCCTATTTAGTGAGCATCGACGATACATTTTGTACGAATCGAAGAAGTGCCAAATGGGAAAAAACAATTCTGGCATCGGAATGGAAACAATATCTCGAACGGTATGGAGCAAAAGTTCCTGAGTCGAATTATTCAGCATCTTTTGCATTTAACCAGCATTCGAGAGCCAAAGAATATACTTACAATAACGTGAAAATTCTTTTAAAAGATATTCGTTACGATTGGAAATTGCGTTCATCGTTTTTTTCAATTGTTCCACAAGGCGATAATTTGCTTTTCAAAGGACGAGGTTACGGTCATGGAGTTGGACTTTGTCAAGAAGGAGCTATGCAAATGGCTGAATCGGGCTTCAAATACAAAGATATTATTAAACATTATTATACAAATGTTGAAATTCTCCCAATTGATTCTTTAAAGGTTTTTGAGCCAAAAATTGATTTAGATTTATTGAAATCGGAATAAATCAGTTGCTATACAATTACAAGATTTAATTAATATTTTAGAATTTTACCTGAATCGGTAAAAGACTCCGCCTTAACAATATAAATGTAATATCCATTTTGCTGAATTTCGGTTTCATTATTAACACCATTCCATATAAATTCATACGTTCCTGAGCTAAGTTTTTTATCGACAATAGTAGCTACTTTTTTTCCTAATAAATTGTAAACGGAAATCTCAATTTTTTGAGGTTCATTAAGATTTAATCCAATAGTTATCGAATTATTGAACGGATTTGGATAAGCATATGAATATTCACTAGCTGTATAAAATTCGTTAATTCCATCTTCCTTAGGAACAGACAAATCGGGTGTTTCGAGTTTTTTATCGGTATAAATATGATATTCACCAGCTTCGTACTGAAATGTAAAATTATTTCCTTCAATTTGAGCATTTTCAACATAAATACTATCGCCTGATAAATAATCGTACCACCAACCGGTGTGCGAAAATTCAGGCCAAACAGACTGGGTTTGTACGTTGAAGTTTCCAAGAATTACAGCAGCCATATCTGTTCCAACATAACCGTCGTCCCAAAGTCGAATACGCTTATCGTAATTCGAAGTACTCATTTCAAAATTCGAAGTTCGAAATAAAATATTCTCGGTTTTGAGTTTAATCAATGCAGCATATGTTTTATATAATCGAATACGATTTGTGTCGGTCATGTATTCCCACAGAGGAGGTTTTTTGTTTGTTCGAGTAACTCCGGGTTCTTCAATTGCTGGCCAATTAATAGAATAATCGTATCCTCTTTCGCCAAATTGCCAAAACATTTTTGGCCCTGGAACCGAGAAGAAAAATGCAGCCGCCAAGCCCATTCGTTCTATTGCGGTAGTTTTATCTTTAATGCTGTAGGTAGGAATAGTATCTCCATCGGCATAATATTCGTTTCCATAAGTCAAACATTCGTACATAAGTCGCTCTTCGTCATGACTTTCCATGTAGCCAACCAAATTATGTTTGCCTAAATTATTTCCTTGATAATTTTGATAGGAAATGCCGTATTTAAAATCGGAATTATCGGTATAACCCATTGCTGCTTGTCTAAATTGTCCATTTGCACTTTGTCCGCACCAAAGCATGAAGCCATGATTTGACAACACAACTTCCTCATCGAAACTTGCCAAATGCTCCAATATAATATATTTTCCAGGATGGCTTGCCCAAAGTTCATTTGCCATTCGTTGTAAAAAATATACTCGGTCTGAATCGTAATTACCCCAAGCTCCAACATCTGTCCAAATAATATCTCCTTCCTCGTCGTAACCAACAGTTACGTTGTTTGTAAAACCTTTTGATAAGTCCATTCTGTATCCATCAATATTATATTCGCTTACCCAATAATCTAAAACTCGGTCAACAAAGTCTTGAGTATAATAACTTGCGTGGTTAAAGTCGTGATGATATCCGTAAGGATGTGGAATACGTTCATTGAACCATGGATTTTCAGACGTGGTTTTCCCAGTGTCTTTGTTTTTATACAAACGAGCCATTGAATTTTGTCCTGAAGCATGATTTAAAACAATATCTAAAATTACAGCCATTCCATTTTTATGAGCTTCGTCGATAAAATGTTTCAACATGCTTTTTGTTCCATAGTCTTTATCGGGAGCAAAATAAAAAGCGGTCATGTATCCCCAACTATCGTTTCCATCAAACTCCATCACAGGCATTAGTTCAATTGCATTTATTCCAAGCCCTTTTAAATATTCTATTGAATCAAGAACAGTTTGATAATTATGCCATAAATGAAAATCGCGAACTAATAGCTCATAAACGACTAAATCGCGTTGGTCAGGTTTTGTAAAATTGGGAACTTCCCATTCGTAGTCTTCTTGCCCTGTTTGAAATATAGAAACCATTTCCGAGGTTTTTCCGAATGGATAAGGTTTTAAATTAGGATAAATAATAGGATGAATTTTACTATCGTTCCATCTGTCGAGAAACTTATCTGCATAAGGGTCGGCAATATTTATTTCGAAATCGACAAAATATTGAAATCCGTATTCTTTCAACGGCTCAAGCCCAGTAAGCTGAATCCAGTATCGATTTCCGTCGGGAGTTTTATTTAGCATATATTCGGGCGAAACTTCCCAATTGCTCAAATCACTGATTAAATAAACAAAATCTTTGTAAGGTGCAAAAAGACATAAAATTACGGTTGAATCGTTGACGTAATTAATACCATCAACTGTTCCTGAAGGAATATCGGCAATAATTTGTTCGGTTTGAACAATGTAATAAACAGAATCGATTATCGTTTCTCCTCCACTTTGTGCTTCAAACCAAAACCAAAATTTTCCGGTTTGAGTTGGGTTTAGTGTCCACGATAAGCTAGTTCCGTAAGTTTGTGCAACTAAATTTCCTTCGTGAAACAGGTTAATCATAGCATTTTCTTTTGCTGAAACTGTAATAGTTGTTGTTTCGCCAATATTTAAGTCCAATGGGAACTCAATTGGAGCAGTAAAGCGAGCAAATTGATTGGTTTCGTACAAATGAACGTATACGTCTGACCCATCAGCATTTTTTCCAGCCTTTGACCCATCAACATTTCTAAAAACGAAAGCCATTTCTTGGGCACCTTCAGTAGAACTGAGACCGTAAAAATCACGCACATGAAATGTCATTTTATGATGATTATTTCCAATGTCTTCCATTAAAACTAGTGTGTCGTCTTCTCCCCATTCAGCAATCTTATGTAACCAATCAGCTTCGTTAACACTTTCGCTAGTAATTACACCAGTGTGCATATAAACAGGAGAAACGCCCACCAATTCTCCATTCCCTTGAGTCGCATCGAATATAATGGTAACCGAGTCAGTAATTGATGGGTAAGGAGGCGTTACGCTAACTATTTGTGCAAAAATACTTTGTGCAAATAACAAGCTAACAAAAAGAAAACTTTTGTATAATTTCATCTGTTTATATTATTGCTTATGAATGTAATTTTCAATTAAAATTATCGACTGATAATAATTTTTTGAGTTGTAATAATTTGGTTGCCATCGTTCAGAACGTAATAATAAATTCCTGCTGGAAGTTTTACTCCAGATTTACTTAAGCCTTTCCATATTATTTGATGATTTCCTTTTTCTTTAATGCCTTGATACAATATATCTATTTCTTCGCCAACAACGTTGTAAACTTTCATACTCATGTTGTCCGAAGCTTTGGGCATATAGTAGTTGATTGTGGTAAAATTTGAAAAAGGATTTGGGTAAACTGAATACGATTTATTGCTTTTGACTTCCTCAACACCGTTTACAACGAAAGTTATAGCTGAAAAACCTTGCGAAGGGTTACTTCCCTGAATAACAGTAGGATTAGTTAACAAGTTGATTATAAACAAATCGCTTCCTAAATCGTCACGTCCTGTTGCTGTCCCATCTTCGTTTCTGAACACCATACCAATAGTGTATGGTTTTCCTCCTTCTTCGTAATCCCAAGGTTGAGAAGGAACAACGTCAACGGCTTCGCTTTCTACGCTGACTAAGTTTGAACTAAAGTAATTTTCGATGATAAATTCAATTGAATATACTCCATTTCCTTCTTCTGTCATTAAACCAACTCCATCGTCTTCAGGAGTATCACCCCAATTTCCAACTACATGTTGCCATACGTTTGATTTATAAGGTAAAATTTGGTCGAAACAATAATCTTCATTTGCTGTTGAATCTGCACAATCTCTTGTAGCTGTATTTCCTGTTCCGCTGAGATTACACGTACAAAGACCAAGATGAGCATATACTTTTCCTGTTACAGGGACGCCAGAGCCTCCGCCCAAACTATAATCTAAACTAGACATAAGTTTCGTGTCGAGGATAATCTTAACATATGTTTGGGTCTGTCCAAACGAAAGTGCTGAGAAGATGGCAAATATGCCGATGAGTAAAAATGTTCGTTTCATGTGTTTATTTTTTAATTTTTAATAATTCGTTGTTTTTGTATTTGATTATCTGATTCAATTTCAACTACGTAAATACCTTTTGCTAAATTTGAAAAATCAATATTGAAAATTGATTCGTTTGTTTTGGAATTGAAAATTGTTTCTCCCAGTATATTTAATATTCGAATGTTTTTGGAATCCTGATTTTTAGTTTTGATGGTTAAATAGTTGTTTACTGGATTTGGAAAGACATCAAAATTATTTGTTTTCTCAAGTGAATTTACACTTGTGATTACAACTAATTCGGTATGAGAATCTGTTCCGCAATCGTTTGTAACAGTAAGCGTTACATTGTATTGTCCAGTAAAATAATAGGTTTTCGAAACACCTGTTGAATCGCTATAATCAGTTGAACCATTCCCATCAAAGTCCCAAGCGTATGACTCTGCAAACAATGATAAATCGTTAAATGTTACTTCCATACCATCAGCGACATAATCGAAGTTGGCTATTGGAGTTTCATTCTCAGTAATATTTACAAAGTCGAAACCCGTACATCCATCTTCATTAGTAACAGTAACCGAATAATTTCCTGCGGTTGTAACAAATAAAGAATCGTTTGAAGAACTGTTAGACCAAATATATGAAACAAATCCTATGTCGGCAACGAGATATATACTTTCACCATTGCAGAGAACTTGGTCGTTTCCAATATCAACTAAAGGAATATTCCCCATTTCTATGTTGATTGTGTCATTAGCAGTACAGCCCAATTGATCGGTAATTGTTGCAAAATAGGAGCCTGACGATGTTACTGTCAGCGTTTGAGAACTTGCTCCGGTTGACCAAGCGATTGAAGCAATCGGACTTAGAATTTCTGTTGTGCTGATACTTCCATAACTTGAAATAGGTGTGCTTTGAGTTAAATCAACGTAAATATCCTCTCCTAAATTATCTTTAGCAGTAATGTTTCCGGCAGCATTTCGTAAAACTAAGTAAATACCAGTTGCAATACTATCATCTGGAAAGCTATAGTAGCTTTGAGGATGAATTGTAATTTGCCATAAGTCTGTTCCAATGTTTTCCATTAAACCAATTCCGTCGTCTTGTCCCCAATTTCCTATCGGGTAATCCCAAGAACCAGAATTTGTTAATTCTGCACCAGAGTGCATATAAACTTTACTTACTCCAATCAATGTTCCTGAACCGTATGATGCATCAAATGTAATTACAAGCGAGTCGCCATAAGGTGAAACTGTTAAAGCAGGATTAATTAAAATTGCTCCACCACCACAAATAGAAGTATCTTCGCCTAAATCAAGTACGAGATTACATTCTGAGCCATCTGAAGTCGTAGCATTTGCTTTTGTAGAAGTTTCGATAAACGAATAAAAATTGTTGTTAACAGTATAAAAATCATAAAAATATTGTGTCGAAGCTGTTAAGCCTATGTGATTATACGCCTCTAAACTTCCTTTGTAAATTACTGTAGCGTCGCCAATTATATCGTTTTGTGAGTAAACAGTTTCGTTCGACAACGTAGCCGAAATATCGCTTCCACTTTTTGCAAGAACAATCACATTTTGATATATGTTGTCATTGTTCCACGATAAGTTTATTTGACTTGAGGAACTTGTTAATGCAGAACATGCAGTTGGAGCAGGTATGGAATCTACATTTATAAAATATTGTGGAGCAAAAACAGGATTATTTGCCCAAACGGTATCATTTGCATAATGCCATTCATCAGTTGAATCGGCTTTTGATCTGGCAATATAATAGTATTTTCCTATTGCGTTTGGTGCTGAAATATTTGCATGTACTCTCTTGTTCAAACCTAAACCATCTTCGTACCATGTTGCGTCTTCCCAAACCCAATCAGTATCATCGCTATTGCTTATTCCATATCCAATTTGACTTACATTCCATGTATCTTGTCCAATTTCGGCATTTATCCAATACGAAGCATTATCACCAACTACTTGTTCGTAATTTTCATAGCTTAACATATGTAACCAAATTCCTGCATCTTCGATAATTGCAGTAAAGCTTACTCCTGAATTTGCAATTACACTTCCGATTGACATTGTAAGCAATTCGGCATGCGAAATTTCTACCGTAAAATTGGTAATATCGCTATCATAATCAAGGCTTGCATTTCCTGATAATGTTATGCTTGCAGTTGTGTTGGTTAAACGAATGATAGTATCAACCGAAACGCCAGTTGGCAAATTTGAAACTGTCCAATTTGCAGCGTTTAAACTTGCTTCAAACACGTCGTTAGTAAGAGTAACTGTAATTATTTCGCCATTCTCAGCACCTTCGGTTATTGTTCCGTCAAACGATAATGCGATTGATGGAGCTGCCTCGTTTGTAGTTGTTGCATTTGAACTAACCACATCAGAATAATAATCGTTATTCACGGTGTAGAAATGATAATAAACTTGGGTGTTTGCATTTAATCCTGAATGAGTAAAATTAGTACCAGTTCCTTTATAAATAACTTCACCCTCGTTACATGCGAGCCCTACAGTGTAAGTAGTTCCATTCGTTGGATTTGTGATGCTTGCGATACTTGATTTAACAACCATAACAGTCGAGTAAGTTACATCAGAAGTCCAAGATAATTCAATAGAAGATGAATCAACAGCTGTTGCTGATGATAATGTTACAGCAGGAATTTCATTAACTACAAATTGATATTCTGGGGCAAACGTAGTTGTGTTTGTCCAAGTATCGTTGTTTCCATATGACCATAAATCTGTTTCTAATGCTTTGGCTCTTGCAACATAATAATATGTCCCTATAACTTGTGGAACTGCAATATTAGAATGAACTTGTTTGTTGCTTCCGCTACCATCGGCATACCAAGCTGCATCGAACCAATTCCATGCAGTAGTATCAACGTTTGTTGTTCCGTATCCTATTTGACTAGCGTTCCAACTTGCTTGACCGATTTCGGCATTTATCCAATATGCGGCATTGTCACCTAAGGTCTGAACGAGAGTATCAACTGTGAGCATATGAAGCCAAATTAGATCGCTTTCCACTAAGGCTGTAAAAGTTACACCTGAATTTGCCAAAATGCTTCCTGTTGACAAAGTAACTAATTCGTCATGTGTGATTTCGACAGATAGATTTGTGATGTCAGTATCGTAATCTAGGCTTGAATTTCCCTGTAATGTTATGCTCGCAGTTGTGTTCGTAAGACGAATAATTGTATCAACCGAAACACTGGTAGGCAAATTTAAGATTATCCAATTGGTAGCGTTTAAACTTGCTTCGAAAACATCGTTTGTGAGAGTAACCGTAATAACTTCTCCATTTTCAGCACCTTCGGTTATAGTTCCGTCAAACGATAAAGCGATTGATGGTGTTGCCTCAACTATTGCCGTAAAAGTAACGCCTGTATTTGCAACAATCGTTCCTGTTGCGGTAATTTCTAGTTCTTCGTTTGAAATTTCCACCGTGAAGTTTGTAATATCAGAATCGTAATCAATTGAACTATTTCCTGACAATGTGATAGTTGCGGTAGTGTCGTTTACTCGAATAATTGTATCAACCGAAACTCCAATAGGCAAATTTGAAATTGTCCAAAAAGCTGAATTTAAAGTTGTTACAAAAGTATCATTGGTTAAAGTAACAGTTATAATTTCACTGTTTTCTGCTCCTTCGGTAATATTGCCGTCGTAAGAAAGCGTAATTTCAGGAGCAGATAGACCTCCAACTACATCGTATTCGTAATTAATATTGTTATTGTTGTTAATATTTAGCGAATAATAATCAATTGTACTTTCGTCAGGATTGCTTCTTGTAGTTGTTAAAGCGTAATATTGAACATTGGTTCCATTAATCTGAGCAGGGATTGTTGCAATTCCTTGATGGCTTCCGTCGAAAGAAGTTATTTCTATAAAGTTTGAAGTTGCCCAACTATCAGTCGTATATCGCAAAAATACTTTTTCATCAGCATTTTTAGCCATGCTTAAAGTTAAGGTTACATCAACCGTTTCGCCTCCTGTAACTGGAGTTGCAGGATTTTGTGTTACTGCGTTTATTGAAACTGGTAAAAAAGTTGTTTGTAGAATCGACATGTTACGGTTACTTGTGGAAGCTGGGTCTAGTCCATAAATAATGAATGTATAATACTTCCCAGATTCGATAGATGTCTCCAAGTTTTGATTCCAGCCACCGCTTGAATAATAAAATGCTTGTCCACTCAATAGGCTGTCAACTGGTCGATATACATGAGGCGTGTTGCTACCTGTCCACTGCGGATCGTAATTTCCATTTGCATTATTAAACAAAAAAGTGGCATTGAAATTTGTTGCCGAAGCTTGTAATGCAACTGCTTTTACAACTCCACGATCGATTAAATCGTAGTTTGACCAACCTGCTCCAAAGTTGCCTTCAAGTCTTGAAGGTTGAGCAAAACTGAGTATAGAACCAAAAATTAAAACAAGTGAAATCGTGATTCTTAAGTTGAGAGTGTACATATTTTTCATAAGCAATATTTTTTTGATTCAACGGTTATTTTGTACGAAAATTTGTAATAAAAGTTATATTTATTTTTGCTCCTTAAATGAGCTTAACATGGCATTCATCACTTCTTCAAATTTATCTCTGTTTTCTCCTATAGTCCAAGTTAAAACTTGATAATAATAACCTTCCGTTTCGTATATTCCTAATCGGTAATAAATATTGAAAACTCCTCCATCGGTAGAGAAATTTCCAGTAATATATCCTTGTGCCGAATTCATTCCATTAATTTCTTTCAATAACGGACCATTACTTTTACCATCGGTTAAAACATCGTTGATAAAATAATCGGCAACAATCTTAAAATATTCTTCCAAGGAGTATATATCGCTCGAATCTTTGGATTCGGAAATGGCAATCAAATAAAGTTCGTCGTTTAAACTTTGAAACTGTATTTCGGCATAATCGTGCAAGTCAGAAGTTGTATCCATGAATGCGGGAATCATAATCGATTTATGATTGAACAGAATTTCTTTTAACTCAAAACCCTCGACAGATTCTGTAAGATTTACTTCATTATCAATATTTGTATTTACGCTTTCTTCTTGTTGTTGGAGCCCTATTATTATCCATATTGCAACAAGAATGACTATGATTGGAAGGAAAAATTTATACATATTCTTAAAAATTTATTCAGCAAGATATTGAAAAAAACGTTTTTATGCAAGAAAATATTTATTTTATAAAATATTAAAACACAAATAAAATATCTTTAACTCGTAATTTATAACTTGTAACTCCTAGCTTTTCCCTTTTTTATTATTTGAGCAAATAAAAAGATAGAATTTGCAAAACATTTTTCTAAATTTGAGGTTTATATTTCATTAACACGAATTATGCTAATTATGAAGTTTGAAAACGATGTAGAAGCTGTTGATTCACTGAAAAAAGCGTACGAAAATCTTACAAAAGAAATTCAAAAAGTCATTATAGGTCAGGATAAAATTATTAAAGATGTTGTGATTTCCTTGTTCAGCAACGGACACTGTTTGCTTGTGGGTGTTCCGGGTTTGGCAAAAACCTTATTAGTAAATACCATTGCCCAAGTGTTGGGATTGCAATACAAACGAATTCAGTTTACTCCCGACTTAATGCCTTCGGATATAATTGGAACCGAAATTTTGGACGAAAATCGACAATTCAAATTCATTAAAGGACCTTTGTTTGCAAACTTTATACTTGCCGACGAAATTAATCGTACGCCTCCTAAAACTCAAGCAGCACTGCTCGAAGCCATGCAGGAACGCTCAATTACCACTACAGGAACGCATTACGAACTCGATAAACCGTTTTTTGTATTAGCGACTCAAAATCCAATCGAACAAGAAGGAACTTATCCTTTGCCTGAGGCACAACTCGATAGATTTATGTTCAATATTTGGTTCGATTATCCAAGTTTTAAAGATGAGGTCAGCATTGTGAAAAATACGACTTCGAATATTGAAACATCGCTAAATACAATACTCACAGCCGACGAAATCATATTTTATCAAAATTTAATTCGAAAAATTCCGGTAAACGACAATGTTGTTGAATATGCCGTAAAATTAGTCAGCAAAACTCGTCCGAATACTGAAAATGCTCATAATTTAGCAAATCAATATTTGAATTGGGGAGCAGGACCAAGAGCATCGCAATATTTAATTATAGGAGCCAAAACTCACGCTGTACTAAACGGAAAATATTCGCCTGATATTGAAGATGTGAAGGCTGTTGCACTACCGATTTTACGTCATCGGATTGTGAAAAATTACAAAGCTGAAGCTGAAAATATTACCATCGAAAAAATTATTGAAGACTTGCTAAAATAATTCCCGATTCATGGCATATAGATTTTTATCATACTGTTTTATTTTCTTTCTTGTACTTGTTTCGGAAAATGCTTTTTCGCAGCCATCAAAACCAGATACCACCAATCGAAAAACACGAAAAATTGAAATTTTAAATGCAGATTCTTTACTTTTCGATCAACATAAAGATAAAGAAACTCGGCGATTGTTGGGACATGTAAGGCTTAAGCACGACGACGCTTTGATGTTTTGCGATAGTGCTCATGTTTTCGACAACAATTCGATGAATGCTTATGGAAATGTGCACATTTTTCAAGGCGATTCGCTGAATTTGTACGGCGACAGGCTTTTTTACGATGGAAATACCCGAATGGCACGAATGCGAAAACATGTTCGATTGAACAATAATGATGCATTGCTGACTACCGATTCGCTTGATTATAATAGAAATACCGAATCAGGACATTACTATAATTTTGGAACCATCACACAAAGTGAAAATGTTCTTACCAGTAAAAATGGTTTTTACTACTCAAAAACCAAAGATTATTTTTCAATCGATAGTGTTGTATTGGTAAATCCTGATTATACCATGTTTTGCGATACACTTCAATATAATACCAAAAGCGAAATAGCTTATTTTCATGGACCGACTAAAATTGTTAGCGATTCGAATTTTATATATTGCGAAAATGGTTTTTACAATACCGTAACCAACATCTCGCAATATAAAAAGAATGCATATTTGAAAAATAATACACAAATGCTTAAAGGCGACAGTTTGTATTACGATAGAAACAAAAAGATAGGCCGAGCCTTTCATAACGTAACAATGGTTGATTCAACCGAAGATATTTCGTTACGTGGACACTATGCCATTTTTTACGAAGAAACGGAAATGTCGGTTTTAACCGATAGCGCAATTTTTATAAAATATTCCGACAACGATACGCTGTATTTACACGCTGACACACTCAGGTCGATTCCAGATACAGCAGGAAACAAAACCATGAAAGCATATCATCATGTAAAAATATTTAAAAACGATTTTCAAGCGATGTGTGACTCAATGGTTTATGCTTTTAGCGATTCTATTATCAAGCTTTATTTTGAGCCTATTTTGTGGTCTGATGATAATCAAATGTCGGCTGACTCAATCGAAATTCATACAAAAAATGATGAGCTGGAATATCTTGAAATGAATAATGTGGCATTGATGATTTCGAAAGAAGATACAACCGGGTTTAATCAAATAAAAGGAAATAAAATGATTGGAACTTTCACCGATGGCGAACTTTCGATGATTAAAGTTATTGGCGATGGCGAAACTATTTATTTCCCTAAAGAAGACGATGATGTCATAGGATTAAACGATACTAAGTGTGTAAATATGACGATTCACATTAAAGAAAATGAGTTCCAAAAAATTGTGTTTTTATCTCAGCCTAAAGCCAAACTCAGCCCAGTGAAAGATGTTAGCCAAACCGATAAACTTTTGCCAAATTTTAAATGGCTCGATTACCAACGACCGTTGAATAAAGACGATATTTTTAAGTGGATTAAAAAATAAATTTGAATAATTCGTTACTACTCCTGACAAATCTCAAATCGTTGTCATTCGAGCGAAATATATCCATTATAATTCATGAGTGATTTTTGATAAGCATCAATCAAATCATAGAGCGTTGAATGAAAAAATCGTTTATTTCTTCGTGTAATACTAATTGTGTTTCAAAATGATTGTTAAAGAAATTTTGAAATAACAATGGTTAATGCCGATATTAAAGCAAAACAAGCATACAGAACGAAGTGAAAGTATGCGACATTTTGATGTTTAATCGGTATAATTCATCGTCTTTCGACAGTCTAGCTAAAAAACATTTTTTTATGCAAAAAATACCCAATCATTAATTTTCAAATCAAAATCATTATATTTGCAAAATTCTATGCAAAATAATAATCAAAATATAAAATCGGAAGTTCGCAAAACGAAAGAAGCAATATTGAACCAAAATGCAAAAGTTATTTGGTTTACAGGACTTTCGGGAGCAGGAAAAACAACAATTTCGGTTTTGTTAGAACAAAAATTACTCAAACAAGGTTTTATTTGTAACGTAATTGATGGCGATATAATTCGTCATAAATTGAACAAAGATTTAGGATTTTCGGAAAACGACCGTTTAGAAAATATTCGTAGAATTGCCGAAATTTCGAAAATGTTTCTCGAAACTGGCGTTATCACAATAAACGCATTTGTAAGCCCAACCGAGAAAATCAGAAATGTTGCAAAAGAAATTATTGGAGAAAACGATTTTTTAGAAATCTTTATAAATTCGAGCATCGAAGTTTGCGAAAACCGCGATGTGAAAGGATTATATAAAAAAGCTCGAGAAGGAAAAATTTCCGATTTTACAGGAATTACATCGCCTTACGAAAATCCAAAAAATCCATTTTTAGAAGTTCGAACCGATATTTTGAGCATAGAACAATCAGTAGAAATAATAATAAAAAATATTTTGCCCTTAATCAAGAAAGATTAATTATGGAGAAATACAACCTAAACCACTTACGTGAACTCGAAGCCGAAGCAATGTACGTAATTAGAGAAGTTGCTGCACAATTCGAAAAACCAGTTTTGTTATTTTCAGGTGGAAAAGATTCTATCGTGATGTTTTACATTGCACGAAAAGCATTTTGGCCAGCAAAAGTTCCGTTTCCACTTATGCACATCGACACTGGACACAATTTTGAAGAAACTATAGAATATCGCGATAATTTAATGAAACGCACTGGAGCTCATTGCATTGCAGCAATGGTTCAAGATTCTATTGACGAAGGTCGTGTTACCGAAGAAAAAGGAGTAAACGCAAGTAGAAATATGTTACAAACCACAACTTTGTTAGATGCAATTGAAAAACATAAATTCGATGCAGCAATGGGTGGCGGCCGACGTGATGAAGAAAAAGCACGAGCAAAAGAACGTTTTTTCTCACACCGTGATGAATTTGGACAATGGGATCCAAAAAATCAACGACCAGAACTTTGGAACATTTTCAACGGAAAAAAACGAATTGGCGAACATTTTAGAGTTTTTCCAATTTCAAATTGGACCGAAATGGACATTTGGCAATACATTTATATGGAAGGAATTGAAATTCCAAATTTGTATTTTACACACAAACGTGAAGTTTTTTGTAGAGATGGCGTTTGGATGGCAAAAGCACCATATATGCAATTAAAACCAAACGAAAAATTGGAAGTTAAAGATGTTCGTTGCCGTACAATTGGCGATATAACTTGCACAGGACTAACACTTTCAACAGCAAATACTTTAGAGGATATTATTAATGAAGTTGCAGCAACTCGCGTAACCGAACGTGGCGGAAGAGCCGACGACAAACGTTCAGAAACTGCAATGGAAGACAGAAAAAAAGAAGGATACTTTTAGAAAGTGAAGAGTTAAGAGTGAAAAGTTAAGAGTTTTTAATTTTTCACTCTTAACTCTTAGTTCTTCACTTTTCACTTTATGAATTTTATAAACTTTCAACTCAAATAAAAAATGGGATTAGACGGAAAACCAACAATTAAAGAATTCGATTCGGGATATTTGAATATGGAATTGCTTCGTTTCACTACAGCAGGTAGCGTTGACGATGGAAAAAGTACATTAATCGGACGACTTTTGTACGATAGTAAAGCAATTTTTCAAGACCAAATGGAAGCAATTGAACAAGCAAGTTTCCGAAAAGGTGAAGAAGGCGTAAATTTGGCTTTATTAACCGATGGTTTGAGAGACGAACGTGCTCAAGGAATTACAATTGACGTAGCTTACAGATATTTTGCAACTCCAAAACGTAAATTTATTATTGCCGACACTCCAGGTCATATTCAATACACACGAAATATGGTTACAGGAGCCTCAACAGCAAATGCAGCAATTATTTTGGTTGATGCACGAAATGGAGTTTTAGAACAAACAATTCGTCACGCATATATTGCGTCCTTGTTGCAAATTCCACACGTTTTTGTTTGTATAAATAAAATGGATTTGGTTGATTTTTCTGAAAAAACTTACGACGAAATTAAAACTAAATTCAACACTTTTGCAGGAAAATTAGATGTGAAAGATGTTCGTTTTGTTCCAATTTCAGCAAAACTTGGCGATAATGTTGTAACTCGTTCCGAAAAAATGAATTGGTATCAAGGTCCAACTTTGATGTATTTGCTAGAAAATGTTCACATTGCAGGAGATATTAACTATTCTGATGCACGTTTTCCGGTTCAAAACGTTATTCGCCCATTAACTGATAAATATCACGATTATCGCGGTTACGCAGGAAGAATTTCGAGTGGAGTTTTTAAAGTTGGAGAAAAAATTACAGCTTTACCATCAGGTTTTTCATCAAAAATTAAAACTATTGATTTTGGCGATGAAACTTTAGGTTTTGCTTATGCACCACAATCAGTTACAATTACGTTGGAAGACGATATTGATATTAGTCGTGGCGATATGATTGTAAAAGAAAGCAATGTTCCAAACATTTCACAAGATTTAGATTTAATGATTTGTTGGTTTAACGAAAAACCATTGCAAGAGCGTGGAAAATATTTGGTAAAACACACAAGTGCCGATGTTAAATGTTTGATTAAAGAAATTACTTACAAAGTAAATATCAACAACTTAGAAGAAAACCGAGAAGATAAATTGATAAAAATGAACGACATTGCACGAATTTCAATTCGTACAACAAAACCATTGTTTTTCGATTCATATAAAAATAATAGAATTACCGGAAGTTTAATTCTGGTTGACGAAGGCACAAACGAAACGGTTGGTGCAGGAATGATAATTTAGATAGAATTATTTTTGCAAGAATAATTTACGAGAAATTTCTCTCTTTTTTGATTTTTTCGTAAGCTTCGTTCACTTTTTGAAATTTCTCGTTGGCGGCTTTTTGCATGTCGTCGCCCAAATGGCTCACTTTATCGGGGTGGTATTTAACAGCCATTCGTCGATATGCCTTTTTGACTTCGTCGTTTGATGCCGATTTTTCGATTTCTAGAATTTTATAAGCAGAGTCAACTTCAACTACAAACATCGATTTAATTGATTGTGCATCTTTAGGCAAAACGCCAATTCCTGCTGCAATTTGGTCAATTACGTCTAACTCGGTTTGGTGAACGTGTCCATCAGAAGATGCAACTCCGTACAAAAAATGCAACAATTGAAGTCTAGAAGAGTAATCTAAATTGGCTCTGATTTGATAATTTACTTCGTGTAATGGAATATCTTTCTTTAACACTTCTCGCAACAAAAGAATTACATCTTTAGCCGCTTCTTCTCCAAAAGATTTTACAAAATACCTTTTTACGTAGTCGAGTTCTGCTTTCAAAACTTTTCCGTCGGCTTTCATTACAGCAGCAACAAGTATTACAAGTATCGCAGCAAAGTCGCCTCTGCCAGTTTGTTGGCTTCTAAGTGTTTCAACTTTTACCGAACTATCTATCATGCTTCCTAAAGCAAAACCAAGCAAGCCTCCAACCGGACCAAAAAAAGCCCAGCCAAGTCCTCCGGCTAACCATTTTCCGTACTTTGTCATAAATTTATTTAATCAATTTTGAATGTAAATCAAGAATTTGAGGAATTAACATTTTGCTATCGTCGTTATATACTATATAATCCGAAAGTTTAATTTTTTCGTCATCAGAAATTTGAGAATTCATTCGAGATAACACTTGATTTTTTGTAACACCATCTCTAGCAATTACACGCATAATTCTTAACCCAATCGGTGAAATTACGCTTATAATTTTATCGAAATTTTTATATGCTCCACTTTCAAAAAGTATTGCAGATTCTTCAATAACATAGGGTTTACTATTTTGCAGACATGCCCAATATTCAAATTCATTTTTCACTTCGGGATGAATAATCGAATTGATTATTTTTAACGCCTCCTTGTTTGTGAAAATTATATCAGCTAATTTTTTTTTATTTATTGAGGAGTCTTCGTTGTAAATAACATCGCCAAAATTTAATTTGATTTGATTTACAACATTCTGATTCGAAACCATAATTCTTTTGGCTTCGATGTCGGCATTAAAAATAGGAATTCCCAATTGTTTAAAAATTGTACAAACAACTGATTTTCCGCTTCCAATCCCTCCAGTAACTCCAATTTTCAACATTACTTTTCAATAATATATTCAACAATTGAAGGAGTTGCTTTAACAGAATATAGCAAGATTTCTTTATTAGTACAATCTACAGAAACTCTTAACTTATTACTAATGTTATTCTGAATATTATTGTAGTCCACATAAGCTTTCAAATTATAAGGTTTCAGTAAACTGAATTGAGAAACACTTACTAGAAAATTTAATCGTACTTTGTTTGGGAATATTTGTATTGTAAGATTTTCGGGCTTATTTATTACCTCCAACGGAACAATAAAGGTATTTTCTGTATATTTATCGACCGGAATATTCACTCTTACAAAATTATCTGAATATTTCAACTCAGCGTTGTCGATAAGTTGAACGTCTCTAATCAACGTATCG
Organism: Bacteroidetes bacterium GWF2_33_38; assembly: GCA_001769505.1. GTDB lineage: Bacteria > Bacteroidota > Bacteroidia > Bacteroidales > GWF2-33-38 > GWF2-33-38. The sequence continues at coordinate 53,235 of MEOF01000041.1, read as the reverse complement.
TTTACATCTTTGTAGCTTAGCTTAACTGAACTTATGAATTTAAGTGTATCAAGTATGGATGTTGGTCCTGACACAAGTATAGAATCTGGATTTACAGTAATCTCTCCTGAAACATGAAACGGTTTAATGCAATTTATATTAAGATTCGGTTTTACCAAAATTTTCTTGTTAATCATGTCTGCAAATTCAAAGAACAAGGTATCAGGAGAAATATTTAAAACTTCGATTTCAGAATTCAGTTGCTTCGTAATTTTATCTTTGGTATTTTTTGTCAGCACAAAAAATTTATTCTTTTTGTTTTTTTTGTAAAGCAATTCAACATCAACCACTATTGACGGGAGCGATTTGCTCAAATTATATCTGGCTAAAGCATACCCAAAGGCATCAACTTTAAGCTTAAATTCGCTTGGAAGGGTAGAAATTAAAACTTTATTTTCAGGAATATTAATATACTTAACGCTATATGTAATTTCAGATTTGTAATCTTTTGTCAAGGCATTAAGCACCCAAAAAAGAGAGGATACAAAAAGAAAAAAGAAGAATACAGCCAATTTTTTACTTGGCTTTACTCCTCTTTGACTTCTTATTCGGTTAAATAATTTAGAAATTAAAGAACTCAAGTTGTTTATTTTTTAACTTCTAAATCAGCAGAATCTCTAACAACTGCAGCTTTATCAACTTTAAGTCTCATTTTGTCTTCAACTTCCATAATGATAACGCTTTCTCTAACCTCTACTATTTTGCCATAAATTCCGCCAGTTGTAACTACTTTATCTCCATTTTGAAGACTATCGCGAAATTTTCGCATTTCTTTTTGCTTTTTCATTTGCGGTCTAATCATGAAAAAATAGAACACTACCACAATAAGAATCAATGGTAAAAACGACATCAATGGGTTTTGCTCACCTCCTGAAGGTGGAGCCATTAATAAAATGTTTAATAAATTGTACATAATTGTTTTTTATCTGTTATTATTAATTAGGAACTACTACGTCGGCAACTATTTTTAGGGTCACCGTATTGGGTTGGGTATTCGACAAAACAGTTATCGTTTTATGTTGAATTCCCTTGCGACCAGAGCTGTCAAAAACAACTTCTATTTCGCCTTCTTCTCCTGGTTTTAATGGAGTTTTATTAAATTTAGGAACTGTACACCCACAACTTCCTTTAGCCGATGTGATAATTAAATCAGACCCGCCTGTATTTGTATACTTAAATGTGAACGAAACTTTTTCGCCTTGAATGATTGCTCCAAAATCATGATCTTCTTTTTTAAACGATATTTGAGGAAGATCCCCTGTTTCGCTGTTTCCATTTGCTGTTATGGGATTCTTAACTATGTCAGTATCAATTTTCGAGTTGTCTTTTTTAGAATCGTTGTTGCAAGAAACAAAAAAAGCAAGAGCAAAAATTAATATTAAACTGATACTTTTTATTTTTTTCATAGGTAAAATTTTTATGATTACGATACTGCAAATTTATAAAAGTATTTAAACTTCACCAATCAACCCACGACCTCTTTTTGTGATTTTGTTATCTTTTTTCAGATGAATCAAAATTTTATCTAATATGCCATTGATAAATGTTCCGCTTTTTGAAGTGCTGTAAAACTTGGCTAAATCGATATATTCGTTCAATGTTACCTTCGTAGGAATCGACGAAAATTCTTTTAATTCAGTTACTGCCATTTGCATAATTATTATGTCGATCAATGCAATTCGTTCGATATCCCAGTTTTGAATAAAGCTCTCGATAAGCGTACGATTTTCGCTAGAATTACTAATTGTTTTTCGAAACAAATCCTTGACAAATTCGCTATCTTCTTCATTTTTATACAATTCAAGCATTTGAACACCCGAGTTGTCCGTTTTTTTTGCTTTACCTATCGTTTTGATTATCATGCTAATTGCAAATTCAACATCATCGTTCCAAAAAATGCTTTGCTCTTCAAGAATTTGATACAGAAAATCGTTATTAACAATAAATTTTTCAAAAATATCAATTATTATTTTTTTATCAGCTTTATACGATTTTTCTTCAGCATTCAAATACTCAATATATTCCTCTGATTCAATAATTTCGAAGTATAATTTTCGAACTAGCTCGGGGTAATTTACCCAACTCATTTTTTTTACATTCAAATATGCATTAAAGCTATGGCTATTTCTTAGTTGAGCGATAAATTCATTGTCGATAAAACGAGTATTCGGATTTAAGTCTTCTTGTGTTGGGATTCTCTTAAGCTTCGATTGCTCCATTCTCATTTCTGAAAATTTCGAAACGTCAATTATCAGAAGCATTAAATAATGATAAAGGTCGTAAAATTTATTTATGCTGTATTTTAAATCTTTTTCGTATTTAACAAACGATGGATCTTCGGCGTTATAATACGCATAAAGCATTTGTAAAATTTTAACTCTAAGCAACCTTCGGCTAATCATATTAAAAGAACCTATAAAATTTAAGAAAAATCATTTTGCAAATTTATAAGGTTTTTTGTTTATGCAACACTTATTGCGACTAATATTTGATGAAATATAGATTTTATTTCGTTTTCAAAAAATCAAGGCTTAAATATTCAAGACATTTTTAATTTTTCGATAACCAGAGTTGCTAATATTTAAACTTAGATTATTTTTCAATATAGCTACATAATTTTCTTTTCCGTAATGTTCAATTTTTAAAATTTCCTTAGCATTTACAATATACGAGCGATGAGTTCGAACAAACTGATTAGCATCGAGATGTAATTCAAAGTATTTCATCGTTTTTTCTTTCAAAAAGCGACCATTTTTAGTGTGAATATAAACATAATCGCCATAGGCTTCAACGTAGAGTATATCTTCAATAGAAACAATGTTTATTTCAGTTCCATTTTTTATGGCTACTCGGTTAATAAGTTCATGCTTTTCGTCATTTGTATCAATTAATTTTTGAAAAGAGTGCGAATTCTTTATGCTTATTTTTTCAAAAGCTTTGGTTAAGGCTTGATCGAATCGTTGTTTTGAAAATGGTTTTAATAAATAATCAATTGCATTTGATTCAAAGGCTTTTACAGCATATTGATCGTAAGCTGTTGTGAAAATTATTATTGGTTTAAAATCAATAATCTCAAGCACTTCAAATCCGGTTAACTTTGGCATTTGAATATCCAAAAAAACGATGTCGGGTTTGAGTTCGTTGATGGCTTTCACACCAGAAAAACCTTCGTCACATTCTTTAACGATTTCAATATTTTGAAAACTTTCGAGATATTTTTTTATCAAAATCCTAGCAGGTTCTTCATCTTCGATAATAATGACTCTATAATTCATGATTCAAGCGGAATTATAAGTTTAACGTTAAATATATTGTCTTTTTTTTCAATACTCAACAAATTAGTTGCATTGTATGTGAGTTCGAGTCTATTTCGTATGTTTCGCAAACCTATTCCGGCTCCCTTTTTCACACTTATTTCGTTTTCGTAATTATTCGTAATATTTATTTCAATATGCGTTTGATTGAAAACGCATGAAGTTTGAATTTGAATAGGCACTACACTTTCGTAAACTCCATGTTTAACTGCATTTTCGTACAAAGGCTGTAAAAGTAAACTAGGAATATTTATGTTTCCGCAATTTTCGTCTAATTTAAATTCAAATCGCAACTTATTGCCAAAACGAACTTGCTCAATCTCCAAATATCGTTTTGCATTTTCAATTTCTTGTTCAAATGTTATAAAATTCCCTTCGCCTTTTGATACTACATATCGCAAAAAATCGGATAATTTAATAATCATTTCCTGAGCTTTTTCAGGATTTGTAATGGTTAGTGAACTTATCGAATTTAAGCTATTAAATAAAAAATGTGGATTGATTTGCGATTTAAGCAAGTTAAGTTCAGCTTCTTTTATTGTTTCACGAAGTTTAACTTCGGCAACTATTTTTTCTTGCAAATTTCGATAATAGATAATTATGTAATAAAATAAGGCAATAATTGTATAAAAAAGAATCCCCGATACAATTCGCCAAGTTAAAGAATATGTAAGAAAAGTTGTATATTCAATATTGTTTTCAAAAATAATGATTAGAATATTATATCCTATTCCAATCCATATAAGTTCAATAATAATTAAAAGCGTTAGGTGATTAAAAATGGTGTTTATTGCTTTCGATTTTTCAGGTTGTGTGAAATTTATTACATACCACATTGATATTCCCAAAAAATAAAAAATTCCATTAAACAATAAACTATCGGCAATGGCTGTTGAAAAATTAAATTTATAAAAAATCAGTAAAATAAGAATGTGGGTTCCTGAAACAAGCCCCCACATTAATGTATAAATAAGAATGTTCTTAAATTTTGAAAATAACGGATGCTCCATGATTCTTATACCGATTTTATTTCACCACCTCCAAATACAGCAGAACCCTTGATGAATAACTCTTTGCTTTGATTAATATTTGCATGTTGATTCAACCTTCTTTTATCTTCAAATCCACCTAGTACCGAGCTAATTTCCAAATGAATAAGCCAATCGGAAGGCACAATTAAACTAACACCACCAAAAACGGCGTTTACTTCTAACACATTTTTACCGTCAGCTAAAGTTGTTTGAGTTAAGTCGATTTCGGCTCCACCAAAAACATTAGAAATTTTTCCTCCTTTAAATTCAACGGGAGAAATTACATGCTTGCCTCCTGCAAAAACATTAGTTATTTCAATATAACCTGAGTCTAATTTAAAATCGGAATGTTGATGAAATTTACTCTTTTTACCTATTCTTGCAATAATAAATATCCCGCCTAATATTAGGAGCACCGGCCAAAATAAGCCAACAAAATTAAAAGGAAAAACAAAAAGTTTTGGAAGAATAAAAAATGTTCCGACTAGAATTAAAATTATGCCACTTGTTCGACTATTTCGGTCAAAAATATTGATAAACCCGATGGTTATAAGCAGCATTTGCCAAGTTAAAATTATTTTAATTGCGTCTCTTTCAATATAATTGAAATTGATGGCAAGAAATAATAATCCTGCTGCCACTAAAACTAATCCCAAAGCAACTTTTTTCATAATCGATTTTTTTGAATGATAAAAATTAATTGTTTCCATTTTCTTACGTTTTAAAATTAATAATTTTTTATTCAAAATTATGTTCGAACACAAGTAAATGAAACAAGAAATCGTTAAGCAATGGATTTTTGTCGATGAACGACGAAAATTAGAGATGAATTGAGATATCCGCTAGTTGAAATCCTCGTATAACAAGTATTTTTTTCGCAAAAGTTTAAACTCTGCAAGAGCAGGTTCCCACGATTTTCTAATTTCTTTTTCCGAAAGTCCTCTCTTAATCTGCTCTTTGAGTTCCGAATTTCCTGAAAGTTTGTTAAAAAATGAATTAAAAAACTTTTCTTTTTCGGGATATTTATTGTACAAATCAATAATCCAAGCAAGATTTATTTGTTTTAAATTTACCAACGAATCTTCAGTAATATTTCTTAAGTCGTAACCATTGCATTTTTTTCCAAAATATAAAGGAATGCTTCCTTTAATAGTTTCTTTTGGGACAAACGAAAAATTCATTGATTTCAATGCTGGGTTTCCAATTACTTGAAAAGGGAAATCGGTTCCTCTTCCAACACTAATAACAGTTCCTTCGAATAAGCAAAGTGAAGGATACAAAAAAACTGCACTCATTGTAGATAAATTTGGCGATGGACTTACTGGGAGTTTGTAAATTGAGTTATGCGAGTAATTTTCACATAGTACATATGATAAATTACATTTTATTCCATCTTTCAACCAACCTTCTTCGTTAAGCATTTTTGCGTATTCAGCAATCGTCATTCCATGAATAATTGGGACCTCGTGCATTCCGACAAACGAGCTAAACTCTTTTTTCAAAATTGGACCATCAACGTAAAATCCAGTTGGATTGGGTCTGTCAAGTATCAAAAAAGGAATATTGTTTTCAGCACAAGCTTCCATTACATAGTGCATGGTAGAAATATACGTATAAAACCTTGCTCCAACATCTTGAACATCGAAGACAATAATATCCAAATCTGTTATTTGTTCTGCTTTTGGTTTTTTGTTATTGCCATAAAGAGAAATGATGGGAATCATTGTTTTTTCATCTACTGAATTATCAATCTGTGCTCCGGCATCGGCTTTCCCTCTGAATCCATGCTCAGGACAAAATATTTTAGTAATATTTATTTCGAGCGAGAGCAAGCTATCAACCAAATGCGTATTCTTAATCATTGATGTTTGATTAGCAACTACGCCAACCCTTTTTCCTTTGAGTAAAGAAATATATTTATGAGTTAATTCAGCTGCCGGTATTGAGTTCGAATAATCAATAGCCATTAAAATTAAAAAACTAAAATTGAAAAAGAGAAGTATGAATATTTTTTTCATCATAAATGTATATATTTGTTACCATTATGAATGGTACCTATTTGCAAAGGTACTTAAATCATAATCAGTATTATTGTAATTAGATTTTGAGTTCTCCACAAATTAATGTTAAATAAACGGCAAATTGAATACCGAATTTTTTATAGCAAAACGAATTATCTCAGGATCTGGCGAGAATAAAAAAATATCGAAGCCGATTATATCTATCGCAATCATTGGAATTGCTCTTGGCCTAGCCGTAATGATACTTTCAGTAGCTATTGTTACCGGGTTCAAAAATGAAATTCGCAACAAAGTTATAGGCTTTGGAGCTCATGTTCAGATTGTAAACTACGATTCAAATTTATCGTACGAAACAAAACCAATTGACAAAAATTCGGCATTTTATAAGTTCAAGAACGCTATTATTGGAATAAATCACATTCAAACTTTTGCTACCAAAGCCGGAATTATTAAAACCCAAGAAAATATTCAAGGTATTGTTTTAAAAGGTATTGGAAGCGACTTCGATTGGAGTTTTTTTAATCAAAATATTGTAAAAGGCGAAAGTTTTTTAGTAGAAGACTCTGTTAAATCAGACAAAATATTGATTTCTAAAAGCCTAGCCTCAATGTTACAGCTAAATGTTGGCGACGATGTGCAAATGTATTTCATTCAAGAACCTCCACGAATGCGAAAATTTGTTGTTTCGGGTATCTACAAAACCAGTCTCGAAGAATTCGATAAATTGTATGCAATTGTTGACATTTCTCACATTCAAAAATTAAATGGATGGACAGAAAATCAAGTTTCTGGTTACGAGATTTTAGTTGATGAGTTTTCGCAAATCGACGAAATTGCCTACAACTTATATGGGCTTGTTGCAAACACATTTAATAGCGATGGCTCAATGCTCACTGTTACAACCGTGAAAGAAAAAAATCCTCAAATTTTTGACTGGCTCGAATTACAAAACCTAAATGTTTGGGTTATTTTAGTTTTAATGACCATAGTCGCCGGATTTAACATGGTTTCTGGATTGCTAATCATTATTCTAGAACGCACTAGTATGATTGGAGTTTTAAAATCGTTTGGAACATCAAATTGGAGTATTCGAAAAATATTTTTATACAATGCTGCATTTCTTATCGGGAAAGGAATGTTTTGGGGAAATTTAATCGGAATTTTAATATGTATATTACAATCGTACTTTGGAATTATTAAACTTGACCCAACAACTTATTATGTCGATACAGTTCCCATTAACTTAAATATTCTTCATCTTGTATTGTTAAATCTAGGCACCTTGTTCATCACATTCATTATGATGATTCTTCCATCGTACATTATTACCCGAATTAAACCGATTAAGGCAATTCAGTTCAACTGATTTATCTCGAAAATGAATTTCAACATAAAAATATTAACCTAAATTTATGTACACATTTATTTTTTCAATCGCATTTTTACTTCTTGGATATTTGATTTACAGCAAGTTTATTGAAAAACTTTTTGGTGCCGATTCAACCAAAATAACGCCAGCGTACGAACTTCAAGATGGAGTTGACTATGTTCCAATGCCTTGGTTTAAAATATTTTTAATTCAATTTTTAAATATTGCTGGTTTAGGACCAATTGTTGGAGCTGTTTTGGGTGCAGTTTATGGTCCAATTGCATTTTTATGGATTGCTATCGGAAATGTTTTAGGCGGAGCTGTTCACGATTATTTAGCAGGAATGATGTCGGTTCGTCAACGAGGCGAAAGTATTTCAGAAATTGTCGGAAAATATTTAGGTTTGAATGCAAAACAATTTATGCGTGTGTTTACTTTGATTTTGATGATTATGGTTGGAGCAGTTTTTATTAAAGGACCTGCAAACATTTTAAACTCAATGACCAACGATTATTTAACCGTAAACTTTTGGATTTGGGCTGTTTTTATCTATTATATTGCAGCAACATTACTTCCTATTGATAAACTTATAGGTAGAATTTATCCAGTTTTTGGTTTAGCACTTTTATTTATGGCGGTTGGAATTGTTTATGGATTATTTTTCCAAACTTACACCATTCCAGAACTTACGTTCGATTCTTTCAGAAATTTGAATGCAAATCCAGAAAAATTTCCGGTTTTTCCGATGTTATTTGTTACTATTTCGTGTGGAGCAATTTCGGGTTTTCATTCTACACAATCGCCGTTGATGGCTCGATGCATAAAAAATGAAAAACTTGGACGACGAGTATTTTATGGTTCAATGATTACCGAAGGAGTTGTTGCAATGATTTGGGCTGCAGCTGGAATGGCTTTTTATGGAGGAGTTTCAGAATTAAATTCAGAATTAATTGCAAATAATGGAAATGCAACCGCAATGGTTTCATTAATTTCAAACACAATGTTGGGCAAACTTGGTGGTGTTTTAGCAATTCTAGGAATTGTTGCAGCACCAATCACAACTGGCGACACAGCTTTTAGAAGTGCAAGATTAATAGTTGCCGATTTTTTGAAATATCCGCAAGAAAAAATTATGAAAAGACTTTACATAAGTATTCCACTTTTTGCTGTAGGATTTTTATTAACTCAAATAAATTTCGATATAATTTGGCGATATATGTTTTGGTCAAATCAAGTTTTGGCAACTATTGTTTTATGGACAATTTCGGTGTATTTAATTCAATTAAAAAAACTTTATTTGGTAACTTTTATCCCTGCATTATTTATGACTGCAGTTTGTTCAACCTATATTTTAATTGCCCCTGAAGGTTTTCAATTAAATCATCAAATTTCGTATATTATTGGTATTTTATTTACCCTCTTTTTAGCTTTATTCTTCGTCGCAAAAACAAAAATCAAAACGAACTAGATAAGATACCCGCTTTGCGGGTATGTGGTAATTTTTTGAGGCACATTCCCTTGAAAAAGGGAATCTAAAAAATCACATATGTGTCATATGAAAATAAAATTGGTATTATAGCTTGCCAGTAAAACTTATTGAATCATATAATTGTAGACAAGCGTTCCTCCATAATACCCTGCAATTGCAACTGAAACCAGCGAAGCACCCATTAACAACAAAATGATTATGTTTATGGTGTTGTTTTCAACTTTTTTGTAACGAATCCAAAGAAATAGAATTGAAATCGTAACCATTAAATACATAGTTAGATTGGCAAATAATTCGTGTATTTCTTTAATGTCGTGAGCTTTCCCTGTATGTTCGTGAGTAAAATATTCCCCTGTCAGACAAGCCACAACAGCACTAATTGTTCCTAGCAAATGGAGTAATATGCCGGTACTTGTTATTGTTAATGATTTAGTTTTATATATTTTGGTAAAATTGTAATAAATTCCAACTACGATTAAAGCAATCGGAAAATGTACGCTCATCGGGTGTAAATGTCCTGTGTCAAACATATTTTTATATAATTAGGTCGTTAATATTATCAACAATACTAGCAGAAAATGCATAAAAAAATGGATTCAAAAGCGATTCTTTATTATAACGCACAACTTCGAGTGTTTGAGTTTCGATAATTTTTCCACCTGATGCCAAAAGTACAGCTTGTCCGGCAGCTGTATCCCACTCCATTGTGGGCGAAAATCTCGGATAATATTCGGCTTGTCCGCTTGCAAGCAAACACATTTTCAACGAACTTCCGCGTGATTTAAAACTTATATTAAACCTAGAAGCAACAAAATCTATCGCATTTTGAGTCTGTTCTGATAAATGTGAACGACTTGCTACAATACGAATTTCATTTATGTTTGACTTCTCTGAATGTAATTTCTGAGATATTTCAAATATTTGATTTACGTTTTCACTTGATACTTTTGCGAAAAATGCTCCAATATGTTCATCTCCCCAATACATTTCTTGATGAACTGGAGAATATACGATTCCCAAAATTGGTCTATGTTCGTATATCAGGGCAATATTGATTGTAAAATCTCCATTTTTATGAATAAATTCTTTGGTTCCATCGAGTGGGTCAATCAACCAAAAATACTCCCAATTTTTTCGTTCGTCGTAAGCAATATCTTTCCCTTCCTCACTTAAAATTGGAATATTTGTTTTGGTTAAATATGATGTTAAAATTTTATTTGAAGCGTAATCGGCTTGAGTTACCGGCGAATTATCAGCTTTGTATTCAATCGTAATTTTGTGATTATCATAAATATCTATAATCTTTTCAGATGCTTCGATAATAGCTTGAAAACAAATTTTATAATAATCGTGAAACTCCATGATTTAAAAATAAAAATAGCCCAAAATTAAAACAGTTCCAATCATATAAAGAATAGTTAATGGGAATCCAATCTTAAAAAAATCTTTAAATGAATAGTTGCCCGGACCATAAACCATAAGGTTGGTTTGATAACCGATTGGAGTCATAAAATTTGCGGCAGAAGCAAAAGCGACAACCAAAATAAATGGTAATGGAGGAAGCCCCATTTCCATTGCAATAGCCAAGGAAATAGGAAATATTAATGCTACCGAAGCTTTATTGGTAATAAAAGCCGCTAACACTGTAGTTATCAAATAAATACCCGTCAATATGCCATATTTGCCTAAAGGTAAGAATATGGAAATTAAATTTTGTGCAATTAATTCAGCAAAACCGGTTTTAATCATAGCTGTGCCAAGTGCAAGCGAAAGTGCGATAATGATTGCCAAATTAAAATCAATGTTCTTGTGCAACTCTTTTGGCGATGCTATATTTAACATAAGCAATAGCGTAATCAATGAAATTAACGACATAAACAAAGGAACAATATTAAAAGCCGACAATGCAATTGCAGTTGCCATTCCACCCAAAATTATGGCAATTTTATAAAATGGTGTTTTTCTTATTTCTTTAACTTTCGAAATTTGATAAAAATCTAGAGAATCCTCTGCTCTATCGTTAAAATCGGAACCAGCTAAAAGAAGTAAAGCATCTCCTGCTTTAAGTTTCATATTTCCGATTAAACCTGTATATTTTTCACCATTTCGTCTGATAGCTAAAATCGCTGCATGATATTTTTTTCTGAAATTTATTTCCTTAACCGTTTGATTTATGAGTGATGAGTTGTGCGAAATAACAATTTCAACAACTTCGGTATATTTTTTTCGATGTAAAAGCCCAACTTCTGGGAAAGTTAAACCTGACCTCGAATCAAATAAATCTGCAATATCCTTTGTTCCTCCGGCAAAAATCAGTAAATCGTCTTGCTTAATTATTTCATCTGATTGAACAGCAGAAATTGTTACTCTGTTTCGAATAATTTGAAACAGATATAGGCTATTCATGTTTTTCAGATTTGCTTCCTCAACGGTTTGCCCGATTAAACGAGAGCCTTCTCTTACTTGAGCTTCAATAATATACTCACGTGCATTCGTTGTAAATTCGGTCAAATCATCTTTTCTCGTTGGTAATAATTTTTCAGCAAAGAAATACAAGTAAAAAAAACCTACTAAAAACATGGCAAGTCCAACAGGCGTGAAATCAAACATGCTTAACGATGTTAATCCAGGTATGTCATTTTCAATAACAAGACCATTTACGATTAAATTCGTTGACGTTCCAATTAGTGTAATACAACCACCCAAAATAGTTGCAAATGAAAGAGGTATTAAAAGTTTTGAAGGAGCTATTTCATTTTTTTTTGACCAATTTACAACATAAGGCATCATTACTGCAACAAGTGGAGTGTTGTTTAGAAAACCTGAAAAACCTCCAACAAGCAAAGTCATTTTTCCTAAAAATCCCCGATGAGTTTTAGTGCGACCAAATATATAATCGAAAACTTGCTCGACAAGATTTGTCTTACGAATAATGTCGCCTAAAAGCAAAAGCATAATAATAACGTAAATTTGCTCGTTAGCAAATCCATTTAAAATCTCGCTTGGCGAAAGAATTCCGAAAATACCTAATGAAATAATTGCAATTAAAAAAGTAAAAGCAGGACCAACTAACTCTGTGTACAAAGCAAGCAAGATAAAAATAAGTACGACTCCAACTATTATTGTATCTATCATTTTGTAATTTACCTAGTAAAACAAATCGTAGCAAGTAGTATCATTAGCAAAAATATAAATTGTATCGGAATATTCTTTCAAAATATTTGACTTAAAAGTACTCCAATTTATCAAAATATTATAATTACCGTAAACTTTACATGTTTTCGTAGTATCAACCGAATTTCCATTAAAGTAAAAAATAGAATCCGAACCTGCTTGAAAAGTCGAAGGCATGTCTCCCAAAAGTTGATACGACATATAATCTTGGGTATTTACCGGAGCCGAATTTTTAATATGAATTTGTAAACACCCAAATGGGTATATATTAAATTCATTAAAATATTTATTTCCGCTAAAATTGTTTTTTGTAAACTCAATAAATTCAGCATAGTGATTTTCTTTCGAAACTTCAATTTTAAAATTTACATATGCAAAATCTTCGATTAAAAATTGGAAATTTCCGTTATCATCGCTTGAAGTTGATTCAAGAACAGAATAAGCTGCACTCCATGTATTGTTAACAATTTGCTGGGTATAAAGTTTAACTTTTGCGTCGCTTACTGTTTCTGTATTATTTTGCCTCACAACTCCTGAAATATAGAGTGTTTCCGGTTTCTTTTTGCAAGAAACGAGGAATAAAAAAACAAGAATAATCAATATGAAAGAGAAATATTTCAAAATTATTTTGATTTGAATTTAGTAAGCAACTCTTTAACCGCATCTTTATGAACAGTATAGCTCATAATTTTAAGTTTTACGTAATCTTGATGGAAAAAATAATACCCAAACTCTTTACTTTTTTCATCGTTGTTTCTTGAACCCGCACTCGAATCTTTAACCAAATACCAATACACACCATCTTTTTCAGTATATCCCACAAGATGCATTAAATGGTCATCAGTTGTTGTTTTATTTGAAAAACGAAATTGTCGAGCATTTTCGTCAATATATTTCGAAGGAATATCGAAACTTGGAACAATTGCAACTTGTGATTCAGAAACAAATCCAGCTTCAGAAACATCTCCGTCGATGCTAACTGTAAAACCACTTTTAAGTAAATTATTCAAGCTTTCCATAAATATATCTAGCGGAACATTAAAATAATCGTTATTGTGCCACCAATTGTCAGGCACTTTATATTCTACTTTCTCGAAATAAGGCTCTTGTATATATGAAATTATATCTACATAATCTTCCATATTCAATTTGAGTACATCTTGTAAAAATTGTTTAGGAGTAACTTTTTTTCCATTGAATTCAAATTCAACAGGTGGCACTCCAATATAATGATTCATAATTGATTTTATTGTCGAAATAGCTTCTTCTTCGCTCCAAGCGTTATTAATTTTTAGCTGATTCAAATAGCTATTCATTTCGTCGTACATTTTTTCGTGTGAATGAAATTTTTGATTTTTTTGTAGTCCTGAATAAACATCCATTGGTACAATTCCGTATTTTTCATACATTCGAGTAACAGCATTAGCCTCAGAACCTTCGCTAAATTCAGAATTCCCTCGTTCTTGCACAAAGCGGCGAGCTTTTTCGACGTATTCCCAATAAACAGTATATATTTCTGAGAGTTTGATGTCTTGTTTTGTCAATCGATATACTTCAGATTCGTAAAACGAAGTTGTTGAAAAAGCCCAACAAGTACCTGCATTTCCTTGCGAAATAGGCTGTTTGTGCCAGTAATATTTGTATTGATCAATTTTGTTTGGAAAACTTAAGGTCGAAACATCTGCCTTTAGATATTTTCGGCTTTTGGTATTTTTATTTTGTTCTTGATATTCGTTTACATCTTTTAATATATTGTTTTGATAAAAACCTGGTTTATACTCAATAAATTTAACCTTATCTTGAGCAAAAATCATGTTAATGCCTGACAAAAGCATAATGGAAATAAGTCCGCAAAATTTTCTCATTATTCAATTTTTAGTGTATTTTCGTTTTTAAAATTAAGAATAAAATTAAAAAAAATGAAAAAAATTATTTTCCTCGTCAGTTCTTATTTGATTTTTTCGTTTGCATTTATTGTAAATGCACAGAACAAAATCAATAGTCAAAATGCTATTAATTGGACATTTAAAGAAAAAATTAAGTATAGTCCAGAGCAACTAAAAAAGATGTCGGAAAACAGCGAAACTAAGCCAAATATTTCTGAAAAATCTACAAAATCGATAAACTCGAATGGAGAAGTAAATGTATCGGATAACGACAAAATTGAAGCCGAAATTCATGCTGCAATCAATCCTATTGATTCTAACAACATAATTATCAGTCCAATATTAAACGATATGTCCACTATGACAATGTATTGTCCGGTTTATTATACAAGTAATTTTGGCGATTCATGGCAATTAAGTTCATTTAAAAATATGCCTTATGCATCAGGAACAATTTCAATGGGAGGCGGAGACCCTGTATTTGCTTACGATGGGAACGGAAGGGCTTACATGTCGTGGATTGATTTATACGGTTCGTTTATGGTTGTTCTGATGGGAGGAACTGTTGACATGGGAATTTTTTGGGCGTATTCCGACGATGGCGGAAACACTTGGGTTCAACCCGAAAGAGATACCGTTTTATTAGGTCAAGTTGAAATTGCAGGTGGTGCACTTGCTGGAGTTGTTTCGCCAATTTCTGATAAGCAATGGATGGCGGTTGATATGTCGGAAAGTTCAGTTAATAAAAACAATTTATATGTATCGTATGTTACTATTAGTGAAGTTAATGATACTGCGAAATATCAAATTTTATGTAAAACCAAACCAGCAAATTCTGATTACTTCACTCACGAAGCAGCAGTAAGTTTACCCGACAATTTTCCATTTGTGCAATTTTCGAGCGTTTGTGTTGACTTACTTGGAAATGTTCATGTTACTTTTTATGGGTCCAACGATGGATACTCGCTCTCATTATTCCATGCCGTTTCTGAAAATGGAGGAATTTCGTTTTCAACACCTAATAAAATTTCAAATGTTCGATTTAATCTTCCTATTTTTCAGGTTCAACCTTATGATTTAATTGCAGGAATTGATACATCAAGACTTTATCCTTCGCCTTATTGTGCAGCAAGTACTGTAAATAATGATATTTATATTACATGGACAGCATTTGGAACCGACTCGCTTTCAGGGAATGATGGAGCCGATATTTATTTTTCGAAATCATCGGATAATGGGACTACATGGAGTACACCAATAATAATTAATGACGATGCACAAGGATTAGGAACTCATAATTATTATTCATCGATATTTGTTAAACAAAATGGGGAAATCAAAATTTCGTGGTACGATCGCCGAAACGATGTAAATAATATCAAAGCACACTACTATTATGCAACTTCTGAAGATTCAGGAGTAACTTTTGACGTAAATAGAGCAGCTTCAACTACCGAAACCGATTTTAGTACCGTCGGAAGTCAAAATTCTAACTTTGGAATTGGTGAATATACTCAAGTGTTGGCAAGCGAAAATTACACGATTCCTGTTTGGTGCGATGGAAGAAGCGGCGATGGTTATCTGCAAGTTTATGCCTCCTTTATTAATGATTTAACTGTTGAAGTTGAAAAAATATCAATGGTTTCGGAAGATATGGCTTTCATAAGTTTATTTCCAAATCCAATATCTGATGTTACAAGCGTAACGTTTAGTTTAAACAAAACAACTGTCACAAATATAGGCGTTTATGACATCGCTGGGAAATTGGTAAAACCATTGCTTGGCAAAGAAATTAGCAAAGGCAAACATACATTGGATTTCAATTTACAATCGCTTTCAAAAGGCAAATACTACATCGTTATTCAAAACGATTTAGGAATGACAGCTCGCCCATTTGTAAAGTTATAATTTCTCTGTGTTTTCTTATCTACAGAAATAGCACAAAATGGTTCAGAAAGTTAGTTCAATTATTATTATAAACTAAGAAAGAACATTGAAGTTATTTTCAATGTTCTTTCTTAGTTTAAATGAAAAATCAAAAATTAAATTTGCAATTCAAGAGCTTGGCACTCATCTGCATTAACATTAATAGTTCCCTCCCATAATATATTACCATACTGATCTTTAACTTCGTAATCATAGGCCTGAGTTTCATATTTACCTAAATTAATAGTTGCTGTTATTGAAGCATTTGAACCACAATCAGGTTTACTGTACCAATAAACATCAGCTGATGTTGATCCAACTAGTTCTCCTGCAAGATAAAATTTTAGTGTTGAAATATTATAATCTGCTAATTCCTCAGACGTTTCTTGTCCATACCAAAAAACAACACTACCTTCTGACTCCTTTGTGCAACTATTTAAAGACATTATCACACCAAAAATGACACCCAAAATAACTATTACTTTTTTCATAATCATTACTCTATGAAGTTAATTTATGACAAACCTAAGAATAAATATTTTGAAAAACAAAAATATTTATTTCACTGAAAAACTACAAATTTACTGCTTTTCAAAATACATTAAAATGTACTCGAATTCATCAATTTCTTCTTTCAATATCATTTCGTTGTCAAATAATTTTACGATATTGTACAAACTGCCGTCAATGGTTATTTCGCCTGTCGAAGGAACTAAATTGTATTCTTCGACAATTGATTCGATAATTACCGTATCGTTTTCCGAAAAAACATAATCAACATCAGCTGAGTACGTTGCCATTGCAACAGGGTCAAGAAAAGTATTTCGTTCTTCTTCTTTGTACAAGTTCCATGTTCCCGATATATCTCCATCAGTTGGTTCTTGTACAACTATACTTAGTGTAGTTTCGTTCGATTTTTTGTCTTCTTTGCTGTAAGCCGTTAAGCTAACCGTAAAAGTTCCAGGAGTTTCGTAAACGTGAGTCATAATATCGTCAGACTTGTCAACTTTATTAGAACCGTCACCAAAATCGAGTTCAAAATCCTCAGCATTTGTCGAGCAATCTGTAAAACTTACTGTTTCGCCTAAACTTGGATTATCGTTGCTTGCTTCGATACAAGCTTCAGGCTTTTTTATACATGAGGTTATAAAAATCCCAATTATCGCTATCATTAATATGTATTTCATAGGTTTAAATATTTTAGAATTAATACTATTAATCTTATTTTACACTTACATCGTCAGCATAAAACTTGAATCCTAATCGTTTGCCTGTACTGATTTTAGCGTTATTTTTGCGTTCTAGCATTTGAGCTACTGTAGCAATTTTAACATTGTCGTATGGCGGAACAAGTAAATCGAAATCCAATGTGTAAAGAATTGCCGATTCAATTATTTTTCGTAGGCTTTCTTTGGTTATACTTTCCTGACCGAAATTATTATATAAAAAACCTAACTGTCTTTTTCCTTCAACAAAATAATTTTTGTCTTTATTGATAAAAATTCTAGCAATTAAATAACCTAAATCATCATATCGGTTGTATTTGAAAGAATCAGAAAGAAAATTATATACATTTATTATTCCTGAATACGACGTCATTTTATCGTCTTGGACATATGATATTTTCCACACTCCATGATTTCGATCAAACTCAAAAACATTTGTGTGCATATGAAAAAATAAAATATCGCCAGCAATTTTTAATTCGGCTTCAAATTTTTCGGTATCTCTAAATTCAAGAATAAGTCTTTTATCCTTTTTTATGATTTTTTTATTATAATCAATTGTAATCTCATGTAAAACTTCTTTCAATAATTGAAAGGTTTCGAATGTATTATCGAAGACATCGTTTTTAACGGTTGACTTTTCAAGCAATGTGTTTAATATCAACTCCTTATAATTTTTCTCCATGTTGTATAATTTTATTAAAATTTAATTAATATGCTCTAGCAAAAAGTACTCTTTTTGTCGATGGCTTTCCAGTAACGATACATTTTCCATTTTCCTCAACAGCATCTAAAGGGATACATCGAATGGTTGCTTTTGTATCTTCTTTTATGCGAAGTTCTGTTTCTGCTGTTCCGTCCCAATGAGCGGATACAAATCCACCCTTATTTTCAATAATATCTTTAAATTCGGCATAAGTTTCAACTTTATGTGTGCTTGCAGTTCTGAAATCAAAAGCCTTTTTATAAATATTTTCTTGAATATCGTTTAAAAGAATTTCAATGGTAGAAATAATTTCATTGTCAGTATAAATATTTTTTTCGAGCGTATCTCTTCTAGCAATTTCAACCGATTTGTTATCTACATCTCTAGGTCCAATTGCTATGCGAATTGGCACTCCTTTAAGTTCATATTCGGCAAATTTCCAACCTGGTTTATGCGTATCTCTATTATCGTATTTAATTGAAATGCCTTTGTTTTCGAGTTGTTTTTTTATAGCGATTGCTTTTTCATTTACTTTTTCAAATTCCTCGTCTGTTTTATAAATTGGCACAATAACAACTTGAATAGGAGCTAATTTGGGAGGAAGCACCAATCCGTTATCGTCAGAGTGAGCCATCACTAAAGCTCCCATCAATCGTGTAGAAACTCCCCATGAAGTTGCCCAAACGTATTCTTGTTTCCCTTCTTTGCTGGTAAATTTAACATCAAAAGCTTTAGCAAAATTTTGTCCTAAAAAATGAGACGTTCCAGCTTGTAAAGCTTTTCCATCTTGCATAAGAGCCTCAATACAATACGTTTCTAAAGCTCCTGCAAACCTTTCTGTTTGAGTTTTATAGCCTTTTATAACAGGCATTGCCATCCATTTTTCAGCAAACTCGGCATAAATATTCAACATTTTTTCGGTTTCTTCAATAGCTTCTTCTTTTGTTGAATGAGCAGTATGCCCTTCTTGCCATAAAAATTCAGTTGTACGTAAAAATAAACGAGTTCTCATTTCCCATCTCACAACATTTGCCCATTGATTTATAAGCAAAGGCAAATCTCTATATGATTGAATCCAGTTCTTATAAGTACTCCAAATAATGGTTTCTGAGGTCGGACGAACAATTAATTCTTCTTCAAGTTTTGCATCCTCATCAACAATAATTCCTTTTCCATCCGGTGAATTTTTCAAACGATAATGAGTAACTACGGCACATTCTTTGGCAAAACCTTCGACATGTGCGGCTTCTTTACTCAAAAACGATTTTGGAATGAACAATGGAAAGTACGCATTTGAATGCCCTGTTTCTTTAAACATTTTATCAAGAACGCCTTGTATTTTTTCCCAAATTGCATACCCGTATGGCTTGATTACCATGCAACCTCTTACATCTGAATTTTCAGCTAAATCCGCTTTAATGACCAAATCATTGTACCATTGCGAATAATTTTCACTTCTACTTATTAAAACTTTACTCATAATATTTTTTTGGTATAGTATTTGCTTTTCCTCAATCAAAATAAATTTAATACAAAAAAACACAAAATATTTTATATTTTTATAATAAAAACGAATAGGAGGACAAACAAATGAAAACAAACTTGACACTTTTAGCCGCAATAATACTCATGGCGAGTAGCTGCACTACAACTTATTACGTAAGTTCAGGTGCAGATGACGTTTACTACACTCCTAAAAATAGAGTGGAAACACAAACACCTCCTGCAAACACCGAAGTTGTTGAAAATACAGCTCCTACTCAAGAATATACTTACGAAGAAGCCGCTCCGGAACAAGCTTACACATATGATGAAGTTGATTCAGTAGGGGAAAAAAGTTACAACTATTCAACTTCAGAATCATACACTGATGAGGCTGGAACTACTTATGTAACTAATAATTATTATGATAGTGATGATTATTACGATTATTCGTATTCGTCTCGAATCAGAAGATTTCACAATTCCTATATAGGTTGTGGTTATTATGACTCATACTATACTAATACTTATTGGTACAACTACGAACCAGCTTATTGGGGCGTAAGTATATACTTAGGATACAATTGGTGGTGGCCTTCTTACTCATATTATCGCCCTAGCTATTATTCGTATTATTACAGTCCTTATTACTATGGTTATTCTTCATATTACCACCCTTACTATTCAAGTTGGTACGGACATCATGATTCATATCATCATGGATATTGGAATGGTTACGACAACGGATATTGGAACGGTTACGTAGATGGATACAACGATGCAAATTGGAACAACGATTCTTACTACTATAATAGTTACGACGAAACTGTATATTACAGTGGACACCGCGAAGGAGGTTCTTCAGACGGTGCAAGTGGAACTTATTCATCTTTTGTTTCTAACTACGAAAACGAATCGGGAGCTGTAAACTCTTCAGGAGTAACTAGTTCTGATTTATGGACAACTGGGAAAAAGCCTGGTAATTCATTAGGTGCAGTTCCTATTAACAGTTCCTCATCAGGAAGTTACGATGCAGTGAAGCCTTCTGTTACTTCATCGACAAAACCGACTTCAACTATAAGTACTATTGACAAAGACCCTGCATCAAGTATAAAACCTACTAATTCAACCTCAAGTTTGGCTAAAGACCCAGGTTCATCAAAACCAGCTAGTTCAATAAATACTAAACCTGCCAGCTCGTTAAGTGAGAAACCAGTTACTTCCAATGGTAGTTCTGAAAGTGTAAAACCTGCTTCAAAACCAGAGTCATACACATCAAAACCTTCGGCTTCATCTCCAGCAGAAAAACCTAGTTCAAGCATTTCGAGCAAGCCAACTAACAATAATAGCACTATTAACGAAAAACCATCAACTAACACAAGCGTGAAACCACAAAGTTACACTACTAAACCATCGAACACTAATTCTGCTCAACCTCAGAATTATGATGTAAAACCAGCTTCTAGCTTAAAACCGCAAGATAGCAATGTAAAGCCGTCGAATTCGACTACTAAACCATCGTCTAAACCAACAAGCTATACATCTAAGCCTCAATCATATTCCTCAAATTCTTCGGTAAATTCGAGCAGACCATCATCATACAATAAACCATCATCAAAACCGTCTAGCTCATATACTAAACCTCAAGCTTACACAACAAAACCAACAACTGCAACTAATAATTATTCAAAACCATCTAGTTCAGCAAATTCCGAATATTCAAAACCAGGAAATTCAGCTTCAAGTAAGGTTTCTTATTCAAAACCAAGTTCATCACGATCAAGTTATTCAGGTCCTTCTGAATCATCTTCATCGCATTCATCTAGCTATTCTCGACCAAGTTCATCTAGTTCTTCAAACTCGCATAGTTCATACAGTCGCCCAAGTTCTAGCAGTTCTTCAAGTCGCTCGTCATATAGTGGAAGTAGCTCAAGAAGTTCGTCAAGCGGTAGTTCTAACAGTTCAGGGAGTTCTTCGTCTCGTTCAGGGTCATCATCTTCTTCTTCGTCATCAAGAGGACACAGATAGTAATACTTAAAACATAAAGTCATGAAAAAATTAATATATACAATCGGAATTTCCTTAGGAATCATCGCATACAGTTTTGGACAAAATGCAACAGACGCACTCAGATATTCTCAAAATTTTATTGGAGGAACAGCTCGTTCAGTAAGTATGGCAGGGGCTTTTGGCGCCTTGGGTGGCGATATGATAAGTTTGAGCTACAATCCAGCAGGAATAGGAGTTTATCGAAAATCAGAATTTGTGTTCTCCCCTACCATAAATTATTCGTTGAATAATGCCAGCTATTTAGAAAATGCTTATTCGGACTTTAAATACAATCTAAATTTTAACAATGTTGGTTTGATTGGGGCTTTTACATCTGATAGAGACGAGGGCTGGGTTAGTACAAATGTTGGAGTTGTATACAATAAATTGAACGATTTCAATCAAAATATTCTTATTGAAGGGGAAAATACATCAAACTCAATAACTGATTATTTTGCAAGATTAGCAAAAGGGAAAAATAGTACAACGTTCAGCTACTTTAATGAAGGTCTTGCTTGGGATGCATATTTAATTAATCCCGTTGATAGTCTAACAAACACATACGAATCGGTATTGAATAAGTATGGCGAAACACAACGAAAAATTATCAAAACAGAAGGAGGAATTAACGAACTTGCATTTTCGTTGGGTGCAAACTTTAGCCATAAAATATACGTAGGAGCAACTTTGGGAATACAAAGTGTTAATTATGAGGAAAATTCAATATATTCAGAAGAAGATTTGAACTATGATATTGATAGCTTTGCTTCAATGACTTACAATCAACACCTTTTAACAACCGGAGCCGGATTCAATTTGAAAATAGGAACTATTTTTAGACCTATTGACTGGATAAGAGTGGGCATTGCTGTGCACACACCTACGTTTTATAATTTAAAAGACGAATACGAAAGTAATATTACTGCCCTTTACGACTTTGGTGCCGAATATGAAGTTAATTCACCAAAGGGATCATTTGATTATGAGTTATCAACTCCATTGAAAGCTATTGGAAGCATGGCTTTTGTTATAAAACAATCAGGATTAATTAGTTTTGATTACGAATTTGTTGATTATACAACGGCTAGACTACGAAGCGACGATTACTCATTCTTTGATGAAAACATGGATGTTCAAGATAATTTAGTTGCCGTAAGCAACATAAGAGCTGGAGCCGAATACAGATTTGGACCTTACAGTTTTAGAGGTGGTTATGCTTTATATGGAAATCCATATAATAAAAACTCAACCAATAACAAAGTTACATACAGTTCATTCAGCGGAGGATTCGGAATTAAGGACGAAGTATTTTTCTTTGACTTAGCTTATGTTTTAACAAAATCGAAGACAAACTACTTTATGTACGACCCGTCGGTAATAACAAATGATCCTGCATCAATCACGAACTTAAAACATAAAATTATAGCAACTTTCGGGTTCAAATTCTAACATAAAAGTCAAAGGACATTAATTAAGTTGAATGTCCTTTGACATAAATAACAAAAATGGATGATAGTGCATATTGGAAATCTAACGAACACCCTCGAAAATAAACTTTACTATTTCAGCTATTTTTCTATTAGCAATGTCTATGTTCTTAACATCTGAAAATAAAAACATTAGTTTTTCTTTGGTTTCTTTCATTTTACACTTGTGCTGATTTTTTTGCAAATAATTCAACACTCCTGAAAAAGTTGGAGATTGATAGTATGTCGACTCTTGGTTTGAGATAAAATAAGCCACCATTTGCTCATTTTTAATTACTAATTTCTCAAATCCAATTTTTAGTGCAAGCCATCGAAGCCTTACCACATTCAATAAATCTATAGCTTGCTTTGGCAGCTCCCCGAATCGATCAGTCATATTTTGTTCAAATCGTTGAAGTTCTACTTCATCTTTGATATTATCAAGTTCACGATAAAGATTTATTCGCTCCGATATATTTGAAATATATTCATCGGGTAACAAAATCTCAAAGTCTGTTTCAATATTACATTCTTTCACATAAACTTTATCGTCTTTAGATTTCTCTGTTTCTTCTGCTTCAAATACCCCTCTAAATTCATTGTCTTTTAATTCTTGAATTGCTTCATCAAGAATTCGTTGATACGTTTCAATTCCTATATCGGCAATAAAACCACTTTGTTCGCCGCCCAATAAATTTCCAGCTCCGCGAATATCTAAATCTTGCAACGCAATATTAAATCCACTTCCCAAATCTGAATATTCTTCAATCGCACGAAGTCGACGCTTTGCTTCGGTCGAAATTATATTAGTAGGTGGAGCCAATAAATAACAAAATGCCTTTTTATTTGAACGCCCAACTCTACCACGAAGTTGGTGTAAATCGCTTAACCCAAAATGATGAGCATTATTTATAATAATTGTATTTGCATTCGGAATATCAAGACCTGATTCTATGATAGAAGTTGCTACTAAAACGTCGAATGCTCCATCGATAAAATCAAGCATAACTTTTTCGAGCTTATCGCCATCCATTTGACCATGAGCAATAATTACTCTCAACGTAGGACAAAGCTTTCGAACCAGCATTGCAATATCTTCAATATTTTGAACACGATTGTTTATAAAGAATACTTGTCCCCCTCTATTTACTTCAAACTGAATCGCTTCTTTAATAATTTCCTCGTTAAATGTATGTAATTCAGTAACAATTGGATGTCGATTTGGAGGAGGTGTATTAATTACCGATAAATCTCTTGCTCCCATTAACGAAAATTGCAGTGTTCTGGGAATGGGTGTTGCGGTAAGAGTCAAGGTATCAACATCAACCTTGATTTGTCGTAGTTTTTCTTTTGCAGCTACTCCGAATTTTTGTTCCTCATCAATAATAAAAAGCCCTAAATCTTTGAATTCTAAATCTTTGCCTAAAATTCGGTGTGTCCCAATTAAAATGTCAATCTTGCCTTCTTTCACATTTTTCAACACTTCTTTCTGCTCCGATGCTTTTTTAAATCGACTTATATAATCGACCTTGCATGGAAATTGTCGCAATCTGTCGGCAAAAGTATTGTAATGTTGAAGTGCAAGAATCGTAGTTGGAACTAATATAGCAACTTGCTTATTGTCAGCAACTGCCTTAAATGCTGCACGTATAGCTATTTCTGTTTTTCCGAAACCCACATCTCCGCATACAAGCCTATCCATAGGAATTGCCGACTCCATATCTAATTTCACAGCGGCAGTCGATTTAATTTGATCGGGAGTATCTTCGTAAATAAACGAGGCCTCTAATTCCTCCTGCATATAAGTGTCGGGGCTGAACTGAAAACCTTCTTTTTGCTTTCGTTGAGCGTACAGAACAATTAAATCTTTAGCAATATCTTTAATCTTCTTCTTCGCATTTTGTTTCAGTTTTTGCCATGCCCCCGAACCCAATTTGTGTATTGTAGGTTCATCGCTATCTTTTCCTTTGAATTTTGAAATTCGATGCAAGGAGTGAATGCTAACGAATAAAATATCATTATCTTTATAAACCAAGCGAATAGCTTCTTGTTCTTTTCCTTGTAAACTTATTTTTTGGAGACCTCCAAAAATTCCAATTCCGTGATCGATATGTACCACATAATCGCCCTGATGTAAATCGGTAAGTTCTTTTATGCTCAGCGAATCTTTTTTGGAAAAACTCGTTCGGGTTTTATATTTATGATATCGCTCAAATATTTCATGATCGGTAAAACAGCAAATTTTTAAATCATGATCAATAAATCCTTGATGTATATTCGACAAAACAGGAATAAATTTGACTTCTGAATTGATGCTTGAAAATATAGAACGTAATCGTTCAAATTGATTTGGGCTTTCTGAAACAATACAATTTTTGTATCCAGCAGTTTGATTTGCAAATAAATTTTCGGATAACAAATCGAAGTTCTTTTTAAAAGCTGGCTGCAATGTAGTATCAAAGGAAATCTCAAGCGATTCGTTGAAAAATTTTTTATTGCCTAATTCAATGAGTTGAAAATTCTGTAAATTTTCGAGAATATCTTTATCTGTTTCGATATGCGAAAAATTAATTTCTTCTTCAAGTTCAATTTCTTTCTTCCTTGCTGTATCAATCAAATAGTTGATTTTTTCGATTGTATAATTTATATCCTTTGCAATTACAAGAGAGTCAGATGGCAGATATTTAAAAAACGATTCGTGAACTTCGGTATTTAGTTTCGTTTTAATATCGGGAATAATGCTGATTTTATCGTGTTGCTTAATCGAAATTTGTGTTTCGGGATTAAAGGTTCGAATCGAATCAACATCGTCACCAAAAAAGTCAATACGATATGGAAATTCGTTTGAAAACGAAAAAACATCAATAATACTACCCCTATTCGAATACTGTCCAGGCTCATAAACAAAATCGGTTCGTTCAAAACCATATTCGTTAAGCAAATCGATAATAAAACCAACTGAGGTCGATTCGCCTTTCGATAAATTTAAAATATTCGATTCAAAAACATTTTTAACAACAACCTTCTCCTGTATGGCTTCAGCATGGGTAACAATAAAATATTTTTTAGTTTCGTCGAGTAATTTGCTCAGCACTTCAGAGCGAACCAGCACACTAGAATTATCAATATTCCCATAAATAAAAGTCCGTTTGTACGAAGACGGATACATCAACACTTCTTCGGCTGGCAATAAATTCGACATATCGCTATAAAAATAAGCAGCCTCTTCAAAATCAGAAATTACAATGACAAGGGTTTTGTTTAACTTTTTGTAAATCTCTGATAATAAAATTGCTGTGGACGAACCCAGTAGACCTGTTACATAAATTTTGTTTGTTTGTTTTGATAACTCAAAAGAAGCAACAATTTTTTTGAACGCCGATAATTCGGTGTATTTTTTTGAAATTAATGTAAGGTTTTCAGTCTGCAATTTTTTTATATTTATATGAAAGCTAAGCAAATAATAACGTGCAAATTATTGCAACTCCGCAAAGATATGAATTAATTTGCAAGCTAATAATTTGAAAAAAATAAATTCCCCTTTGTTTTTAGAAAAAATTTGTACATTTATGTATTGAAATTTCTATTTAAAATTGAGTTTTTAGAACTTATCATTAATATAAATTCTTTATGAAAAAAAATAAAATATTTGCAGGAAAAACCCTCGCTATTTTAACTGGCGGAGGCGATACTCCTGCGTTGAATTCAAGTATCGAAGCTATTCGTAATCGTGCTGCTGTTTTAGGTTATAAAGTTTACGGAATCAAAAGTGGGTGGAAAGGTTTAACCGGTAATGGCGATATTGTTGACTTAACCAATCAACCATATAATGGAGTATATGGAGGAACAGCTTTACGCTCAAGTCGCACAAACCCTTTCCCTACAAAGAAAAACAATGTAAACAGAGTTCCACAAATATTGGAAAATCTAAAAAGATATAAAATTGATGTTTTAGTTACCATTGGAGGAGACGATACAAATGGTGCTGCTAAACGTCTTTACGAAGAAGAACGAATTCCGGTAATCGGTTTTCCAAAGACAATTGATAACGATTTAAGAACACGAACCATACATCATTATGGCAAACAAGAAATCGAAGCGGTGTTATGTCCTGGATTTCCAACTTCTGCCCTGAGTGTTGCTGAATATTCGTCAAGAATTTGCACAACAGCCGAATCGCATTCAAGAATTGTTGTATTAGAAACAATGGGACGTGATGCAGGTTGGCTTACTGGTGCAGCAATGTATGGTGGTGCTGAAATTTCGCTCATCCCTGAGTATGAAATAACAAAGGAACGAAAAGAACAATTTTTTGACAGAATTAATGAATTGTATCATAAATCAGAAAAAAAATTCTTAATCATTGCCGCTTCTGAAGGAACTCGCTGGTACAACGACAAATCTGGTAAAACAGAACTAGTATATGCAAGTTCAGAAGTTGATGAATATGGACATCCTCGTTTTGGAGGAATTGCAGGAGTATTAGCATCAGAAATTGAGCGTAAAACAGGAATATTAACAAGAGGTCAAAGCATTGGGTACTATGCTCGTTCGGGAGATTGCATGCAGTATGACAGACGATTATCGTCGATTCTTGCTGATAAAGTAACCGATTTGCTTTTACGCGAGGATTATGGAAAAATGCCTGTTTTAACTAAAATTGCTAATTATCAGGAATTAGAAGAATATAATACCGACTGTATTGACATGGGAAGTATCGGAAATAAACCTCTTCCTACTGAATATTACGATACCAAAACCTTGCATTTTAACGAAACATATCGTGATTTTTTATCGTACATGATTTGGAATCCTAAAAAAGTTCAGTTTGAACATTCATTTCCAAAGGTAAACCCCGATAATTTATAAAAATTAAAAGCGGACAATGTCCGCTTTTTTATTATCCTGTTGTTATCTTTCCAGTTGCATGATTTAACTCCGAACCCATTGTACTATGTGGGATTGAGTATATTAGTAGCAAAACAATTGCAGCTACAATTATTGCCCAAGGTCTTTCTTTTTTCCAATTTAGCATGATTGCGATGAGCCAAGCCATGAAAGCGAAAAGAGTTTTATTATCAGTTAAATCCCAACCGAATGGAATGCCTGTCCAAAATTCGCCAAATGCATATTTTTGAACCACCGGACCTAAAATCATTCCGCCAATAAGTAATAAGAAAAATGTTAGAAAAGCATAAAAGCGAAATCGTTGATGTCTTACAAATGCGAGTATAGCTGCAAGATTTGATATAAGCATAGCCAAAAACATGAAAAACACATGTGGAGCAAGTACAAAAGTAGGCACATCACCTTTAAATCGAATAATCGCTTCCTTATCGGTTGGAATTTTCAATTTTGCATTTGCTTGATTTACCTCAACAAAATACATCAACTTTCCAGCAGGTGGCTGATTAGGCAATAAAGCAACATACCCATTTTTTCCTTTAGCAAATGCAATTCGTTGCCATTCATCATTCGAAGGATATTTTTTATACACAATATTTGCTTCAAAACCATTCTCTTCAATTGGGATTAAAATTTCGCAATCGCTTTCTCCACCATGACTTCGTAAAAGTTTAAACGAATACTCTTGATTATTAAATATTACTGTTGCTTTAATTGGATATGTAGGTCCCGTAATTCGCTGATAATAAGCAGCTGCAAGCGTTATAAAAATTGCAATTACCCAAAATATCCACGTTTTTTTCATTTTATTTTTTTTAATCTGTCATTACTAAACACTTACCCAACAAATTGCTTTATTAAATTTCTGTCTACTCCTACAATTGAATGAGTAAAATAATTTTCTCTCCGCTTCTATTTATATCAACCGTAATGGTTTGCCCAAGCTCAAGTTTTTTGAGTCGGAACATATAATCGTATATATTTTTGACTGTATTTCCGTTTAATGCAGTTATGATGTCTCCTTTTTTTATTCCTCCATGTTCGGCAGAACCTCCCTTAGTCACACCATCAACCCCAAGTCCATTACCATCTTGATTCGAAAAATTTGGAACAATTCCGAGTGTAACTTTTAATTTCCCACCATGTTTTGAAGCTGCTTTTTGTCCTGATTCTTGAAATGTAAGATTTGTATCCAAGTCAAGGATTTCTGAAATAATCGGATAAAAATATTCTCCAACAATTTTAATTCCTTCCATATTCAAATATTCTTTATCATCGAAAGGCATGTGATAATCGGCATGTGCTCCCGTAGAAACAAAGAAAACAGGAATATTATTCGAATAAAAATTTGCATGATCAGATGGACCAAATCCTTCGGGTGAGGTCGATAATACAAGTTTTGTTGTATCTGAATATTTAAAAAGGATATTTTCAATTTCCTTTGCCGTGCCAACTCCGCCAAGCGATAACGATTTATTTCGCAATCGACCAACCATGTCGAAATTAAACATTGCTTTAATTTTGTTACGTTCAACAATCGGTTTTTCGATAAAATATTTCGAGCCAAGCAAACCCATTTCTTCTGCTCCAAAAGCAATAAAAATTATACTACGCTTTTGGTTTTTCAATTTTGAAAACTCACGAGCCAACTCAATCATCAACGCAACTCCCGACGCATTGTCGTCGGCTCCATTATGAACCGCACTTGTATCGGGCATTCGTGAGCCACTACCCTTTCCTCCCATTCCAAGATGGTCGTAATGTGCACCAATAACAATATATTCGTTTTTTAAAATTGGTTCGGTTCCTTCAAGAATTCCAATAATGTTATTGGTTTTAATTTTAGTTTGAATAATATCGGTTATTCCTTTAACTGTTTTGTTAATAGCGAACGATTCTGGTTTTCGATTCAAATTAAGATTAGACTCTAATTCTTCGATTGTTTTAGCTGGGGATAAAATTTTGTTAGCAAGTTTTCGTGTAATATTTATAACCGGCACATCGACTCCTGAAGAACTTTTATCATAAAAAAGTTCCATTAGTTCGTCTTTTTCATTAAGTTTTTTTCCTGAAACAAAAATAACGCCTCCTGCTCCTTTGTCTTTGGCTAAAATAACTTTTGAACGTTCATCGGCGTACTCGCTAAAAACGCTGAAAGAGCTGTCGATTTCGGGATGTCCGAGTAACACAATTACCCATTTTCCTCGTACATCCACATTTTGATAATCGTTCCACTCTATTTTTTCAGTTTTAAAATCAAAACCATATCCCACAAATACAACTTCAGCCTCCAACCTTTCTCGACCTGAAAAAGATAAGGGTACATAATCGGATAAAATTTTTGATGTAGAATCGTTAATCAAAAATAAATTATTTGTTCCAAGTTCAACATTCGCAACAATTTCAAATTCTTGCAAACCTGTATTTTCATTCAACCGAAGCCCAACACTTTTAAATTGTTCAGCAATATAATTTGCCGAAAGCACATCGCCATTTGAACCGGGCTTTCTCCCCTCCATTAAATCCGACGATAATATTGAAATGTGTTTTTCAATATTTATTCTTGAAATATTTTGCGGAAAACTTAAAAAAGAAATGAAAATTATTAAAGTAGTAATCGCCGTTCTTCTCATGTTCAAAGTTGTTGAATTTTTATAATTTACCAACAAAAGTAAGATTTTTATGAAAGAAAACCGCTTTTATAAAAATTCGATTTATCAAATTTAGAATGGGTATCCGATACCTAAATTAATAGTGAAATCGTTTTTTGTATATGTATGATTTGCAGGCAACCATCTTTTCCCGGAAACAAATTCAGGTTCGCGAATTTTCATGCCAAAATCAAGTCGAAAAACAAAAAATGAAAAATCGAAGCGAGTTCCAAATCCAGTTCCGATGGCAAATTGCTTATAAAAATCGTTAATCTGAAAAACGGCTCCTTCACGTGTATCTTTTGTATTTATTGCCCAAATATTTCCTGCATCTACGAAAAAAGCACCTTCGATAAGCCAAAACATTTTAAACCGGTATTCAATATTTCCTTCAAGTTTTATGTCACCTAGTTGAATTGGAACATTATTGTCAGCATACGAACCAGGGCCTAAGGTTCTAACCTGCCATCCCCTAATGCTGTTGGCTCCTCCTGCAAAATATTTTTTCTCAAAAGGCATTACCTCCGAATTTCCGTAAGGATAAGCTATTCCTCCAAAAAAACGATAAACAATATTGCTCGATTTATTTATAAATTTATAAAAACGAAAATCAATATCCGATTTTACATATTGTGCAAATTTTGAATCGAAAATTGTATAACTTCCATCTGTTTTTGTCGATTGTAGTATATTATGTGCAGTAGTTAAAATACTTCCTGCCGACTCCGCATTTAAACGAATAAAGAAAAAATCTTCTTTCCCTTTTTCGCTTTGATTATTGTATATTAAACTATAACTTGTTGCCGAAATCATATGGTCAGTATAACTCGCTTTCAAAAATGGGTCTTGAATTGCATTTAAAAAATCTAAACTATTTTCAGTAATACTCACAAAGTTTAATTCCAACGGATTGACAAAATGTTTATAAAAATTTGCACTTTGCCAAGAATAACCAAAAGTCATGTTCACTAGGTCGCGAGTATAATCGGGACGTTTTTGATAATTATACAAGCCTGACAATGAGGTTTTTGGTCGATATTTTTTAACAAACTCGATTGAACGAATCGGCAATAAAAATTTAGGAATATAAATTTTACCTTCAGCTCCAAGTTCTATTGTATTAAATGCTAAATTTTCTTGAATAACACCATCAACTTCATTTTCAGTAGCACTCTGAGCTTCAAGGGCTCCTTTAAATTTTAAATCAAATATTTCACCTCCTTGAAGTAAGCTTTTGTGTTGATACAAAATATTTCCGGCAACACCTGAATTTCCTGAAGCATTTGTGCCTTCAATTTCTGCAGTGTATGACTGCATGGTAAAAGGTGAAAGTTGTATAATACAATTCAAAGTATTATCAGCATCTTCCGAAAACTTAATGTTTACTAATTTGTATTGCCCAAGCGAAAGTAGCGACTTATAGGTTCTATCAACATCGGTTTGATTATACAAGTCGTCAGGACTGATATATATTGATTCGGAAATAATTTTGGGGCGAACTCTCACGAAAGAGTTATTTAGAAAAAATATTTGATTATAAAATGTTGTGTCGGCACTTGAATAATAGCCATCTTTAAGTTGCAATGCTTCTTTTGGGTCAAAATTGGTATAAACATAAATATTTTTGATTATATAAAGATTATGTTGCCTTTCAATAAGTTCGTTATTCTCATTGGTTCTAACATCTTTTTTGAATCCTATTACAATATCAACTTGATTCGATTTAAAAGAACTATCGATTTTAAAATATACATATTCTTTTGTAAAAGAGAAATAGCCCTTGTTTTTCATTACAGATGTTACTCGAACTCTTTCGTCTTGGAGCATATCTACATCTAGTATTTTTCCGTTTTTAATCAACGAATTAACTGAGTCAAGAAAAATTAGTGGTTTTATTAAATCGTCATCGAATTGATACGATACATTACGAATTCGGTAAGGCTCATTTGCTTTGATTTGATAAAAAACAGTTGCTTTTTTCTTTTTGTAATGAATTGAATCTTTAACAACTGCATTGTAAAATCCTTTTCTATCGACATAAATCCCTAGTTGTTTGACCGTTTTCTGGGTTAAAAACTCGTCATATATAACTGGTTCTTCACCTATAACACTTCCTATTTTTGTTTTCCATTTTCGCTCTTTCCCGCTATTTGCAATATTGTAAATTCCAAGATGAAATCGCAATACTTGTAATATTTTTCGATTGGGATGTTGCTTAACGTAAATCTCTAACTCTTCTTTATTTATTGATTTATCATCACACTGAATTGCATAATTAGTCAATAAATAGCTTCCATCGGGAACATGTTTAGTCGATTTACACGAATTAAACAGAATCGAAGCTACAATAAGTAAAACTGCAAATAAAAATGTTATTTTTGTTGAATAAAGTTTCAAATTTTACCTTTTAATGCTATTGGAAACAAATATAGTGAGTAAATTTTAATATCAATCATGCTTTATTCAATGCTTAGCAAAAACAAAATAAAACTTATTAATTCTTTGTCGCTGAAAAAAAACCGGGATGAGGAAAAACTATTTGTTGCCGAAGGAGTAAAAATAGTCTCTGAGCTTATAGATTCAAACTTTGAACTCGTTTCGATTTTTGCACATGAAGATTTTTTTAATGCAAATAATATTGATAATGTAATTGAAAAAATCACAGTTAACGAATCTGAATTAAAATCAATTAGTAATTTAAAAACACCTAATCAAGTACTAGCAATTGTTAAGTTGCCCGCACAAGAGCTAAAAATGAATGATATTACTAATCAATTTTCAATTGCATTCGAAGACATTCAAGACCCAGGGAACTTGGGAACTATTATACGAACAGCTGATTGGTTTGGAATTAAAAATATAATTTGTTCTAACAACTCAGTCAATGTGTACAACCCTAAAGTTGTTCAAGCCACCATGGGAGCAATTTCTAGAGTAAATGTTTTTTATACCGAACTGGATACTTTTTTAAAACAATCGTTAGAATTTGGACTGAAAATATATGGCACATTACTTAATGGAGAAAGTATTTATAATCATAATCTTACAGACAAAGGTATTGTACTGTTTGGAAACGAATCGAAAGGGATTTCATCTGAATTACAAAAATATATAAGCAATAAAATTAGCATTCCGTCGGCACTATTTAACAAAACCGAATCACTTAATGTTTCAATGGCAATGGGAATTGTTTGTTCAGAATTTTTTCGTAAAAATTTGTAGTACAAACTTGTACTGAACAATTTTTTATTTATACTGAATTGATTCAGAAACTATCTAAAATTTGCTAGATTAAATATAAAAATTTTACCTTTGTTATTTAAAATCATTTTAAATAATTATGCACGAAATATTTGAATCCATACATTCGATAGTACAACAAACTATAATGATATCGGGCTTTGTGCTCTACATGATGCTGATTTTGGAGTACATTAATGTTCGCTCAAAAGGGAAATGGAGTCAACCAATAAAAAAATCTGGATTTGTACAAATTGGAATTGCAAATACGATTGGAATAATTCCTGGTTGTGTTGGTATATTTACGATTGTTTCGCTATTTACTCACAACATTATAAAATTCCCAGCTTTGCTTTCCGGATCAATTGCTACAATGGGCGACGAAGCATTTGTTATGCTGACCATGATTCCTACAACAACTTTTAAACTCGGAGGTATATTATTAATAATTGCTTTTGCAGTTGGTGGTTTTTTTCAACTATTTTTTAAAAATAAATTTGCATTTACAGCCAACGAAACTCATTTTCATCATCACGAACACGACGATTGCTTATGTTTTAATCGTAAATCGGTTATTGCACAACTTAAAAACATTAGTTTTCATCGAGC
Source organism: Bacteroidetes bacterium GWF2_33_38 (assembly GCA_001769505.1). Classification (GTDB taxonomy): domain Bacteria; phylum Bacteroidota; class Bacteroidia; order Bacteroidales; family GWF2-33-38; genus GWF2-33-38. The sequence continues at coordinate 18,652 of MEOF01000041.1, read as the reverse complement.
CCTTTTGATAACAGTTTTGGTAATGATTGTATTATTTCAGCTTTTTGGAGGACACGGGCATGAGCATGGTGAGCATAGCGAAGCTATTTGGGAAAATTTATTTTTTGTAATAGCCAGTATTTTTTCCATTGCAATAGTCATAACTGTTCCCGAGCATTTTCTTGTAGAACATTTATGGGGGCATATTCTTAAAAAACATTTCCTAAAAATTTTCCTTTGGACATTAATTTCCTTGTCGTTAATAACACTAATAATGAACTATTGGAACATCGAAAGTTGGGTTCAAGAAAACACCTATTTTATGCTTTTGCTAGCTCTTTTAGTTGGAATAATTCCTATTTCAGGGCCACATATTTTATTCATAACATTGTTTGCAAGTGGAAGTATTCCCTTTAGTATTTTATTGGCAAACACCATTGTGCAAGAAGGTCATGGAGGTCTTCCTTTGATGGCAGATGCTAAAAAAAGCTTCGTGATTATGAAATTTATTAAAATAATCATAGCCTTAATCATTGGTTTAATAGGAATTTATTATAGATGGTAGAAAATTATTAATGGAAAATTGCAAGCATGAATCCTCTATTTCAAATAATTATTAATGAAACTGTTAGACGACAAATTAAAAATAAAAACACTCACAATTTTCAATTTCATAAAGAGTTTAGAAAGATAAATGTCGAGATTTCTCATTTTTTCAAAGATATTTTTCTGATTATTTTAGGAGTTATGGCAGCAGGATTTGGATTGAAGGGATTTCTACTACCAAACAATTTTATTGATGGAGGCGTTACTGGGATTTCAATGATTTTTTCGGAACTCTCAAATTTTTCACTTTCCATTTTCTTAATATTAATTAACCTGCCTTTTTTAATTCTAGGATATTCTACAATTAGTAAACAATTTGCTATTAGAAGTGCATTTGGGATTATTTTACTAGCCGCCGTTGTGCATTTTATTCCCGCCCCTGTCATTACCGAAGATAAATTATTAATTGCAATTTTTGGTGGGTTCTTTCTTGGCTTGGGTATTGGACTGGCTATCAGAGGCGGATCTGTAATAGATGGAACGGAAGTATTAGCTGTGTTTATCAGTCGCAAAACTTCACTTACAATTGGAGACGTTATTTTAATTTTTAATTTATTTATTTTTTCTATTGCTGCGTACGTTTTTTCTTTTGAAACTGCTCTTTATGCAATATTAACATATTTATCTGCATCAAAAACTGTTGATTTTATTGTTTATGGTATTGAAGAATACATTGGAGTAAGTATTATTTCTGATAAAAGCGAAGAAATTCGAGTTGCTATTATCGAAAAATTAGGTCGAGGTTGTACAATCTATATAGGTAAACGAGGATATACAAAATTAGAATCTGAATTAAAATCAATTGATATTGTTTATACTTTAATCACTCGTTTAGAATTAGCAAAACTTCAAACCGAAATAGATAAAATCGATCCGAAAGCTTTTGTAATTATGCAAAATGTTAAAGATGCAAAAGGAGGAATGATAAAAAAGAAACCATTGAAATAAGGCAAAAGAAATATGATAATTTGTTAAGGTGCTAATTACTAAAATGTCAAATCAAAAACAAATGGTTGAAGAAATGTAAAAATGTACCCTCCTCAACAATTTATTTATACTCCTTTTCGTCAACAAAATTCTGCAAATACACAAAATGATTCCCTAATTTACCATTTTTGGCAATGGTTGCACGTTCGATAATTCCATTTGTATCTTCGCCAAATAACGAAGGATAAACTTTTTCGATTAAGCCTGTTCCAAATTCAACCGAAGCGTTTCTTGGCAATTCGCCCGGAAGATTGTCGATAGACATTACGGTAATGTTATTATCATCCCAAGCATCACCTTCACTGCCAGTTGCAGAATTGTACCCATAAAAAGGCTCGGCAATAGTCGATGGGCGAAGAGTTGATGCAATTGGGTCGATTATGTCGCAACTAACATCGGCAATTATCTTAATATTAAAATCAGTCTCTATATAATCTTGTTTTGTTATAAATGCAGGAGAATTATTATCCCAAAAATGTGCAGCTATATATATGTCAGCAACTTTTGTGTAAGGCTTGAATGAACTTTCGTACATCCTTGGGTTTTTGAAAAAATGTTGAAAGTCAAAAGCTGAACCATCTTTACGTTTGGTATATACGTCGGCATCAATTTGGCAAATAACAGGTTCATTAAATGTTTTTGTTAAAAAATCTGAGGGAGACACCTTTTTAAGATTTAACAACGACAATGTTTCCATTGCTCCTTTTGCAACTCGACCACCACCTGAGATTAAAATTTTAATTGCAGGTAAATTAATTTCAGTTACATGTTGTTTTAATTCGTTAAAATCGAAACAATCTTTAGCCCGTTTTAATTCAAATAATTTGTTCCGTTTACCATATGCGATAAGAGCATTGTATGAACCGACTATTCCAGCCCATTTCCCGAAAGCAACTAAGCGATTTTTATTAATATCGGTAAAATATTCGTAATCGAGAAGGGTGATTTTTTTTGTAAGAATCTCTTGCAAAAGTTTCCGATTATACGATTGTTTTTTTGCGGTATGTGAAAAGAAAATATAAGTTTTCCCTTCAATAAGAGTTGGAATACTAACTTCTTTAACTCCTATTAATACATCGCAATGTTCAAGTGAATCAACGAGTTTCAGACCTAAATTTTCGTACTCATGATCTTTAAAACACCTTAACTCGCTTCGTTGAATGAAAATTTCAACATTGGGAAAACGATTTTGAATTTCAATACATTGTTCAGGAGTTACAGCAACTCTTCTATCTGGAGGGTTTTTGGTTTCTTTTAATACGCCAAATTTTATTATATTTTCCATCTTACATATTCTTTTTGGAGTGGCTCAAAGATACTATTTTTGAAAAAAAGAATCGTATAAAATTGAATTAGAGTTTGAATTAATTTGTGTATCTTTGTAACATCTTGGGGTTGACACGGTTTTGACAGCAAGATGAATCGAAATGTAAGCATGTCGAGCATTGTAGTATAACTCGTAAAACTGTATTACAAAACTATAATTGGCGAAAATAACTACGCACTCGCTGCTTAATTGAAGTTTAGTAAATTAAGCTCTCTCGGCTCTAGGAGCTGAGACGGGTTGTCTCTCCAGAGTCATTCTCTACGATAATGGAATAGGAGGCACAAGTTTGTTAGAGATAGTCGAATGAAAGTCCTGATTGTTTGGCGAAAATAAAGGGAATAAGGTTCAGTTTGGTTGCCACTTGCCGGTCTGCTCACGAAAATTAAGAAATGGCTAAACATGTAGAAAGCCTTTGGGTTTCTTGTTTGGACCCGGGTTCGAGTCCCGGCAGCTCCACTGGATTAAATCACAAATCATTCAAAATCCTTTAAAACTAAGCGTTTAAAGGATTTTTTATTTGCTGTATAATTCAAATGATTCATATTGAATCAAATTTAATTGATAGATAATGGGCTGCATACTATGAATTTTGAGACCTTCGGTCTCTTCAGTATTCCAAACTCTTCCTGCATCAAATATAGACGATGAAGATGATATTTTTACGATGAAAAAAAAAGAATCGTGGGCGAAAAATTTAATCCACTTTATAAAATATTTCATACACTTAATTTATTTGTAGAATATCTACTGATGAATATATTTGTTTTTAATTGGAATTCTAATATTATTTGAGTATTTTTGTTATCCTGAAAGCAAGAGACAATATCATAATGAGAACTTTAACTCAAATTGCAAATATTCAAACCGGAATTTACACAAAGTCAGAAAGTTTTGGCGAAATTATGTATTTGCAAGTAAAACACTTCGACGAGAATGGAGTTTTTATTTCCACTTTCATTCCTGATTTATCATTAAACCCTCAAATAGAAAAGCATCTTTTACTTGAAGGAGATATTCTATTTGCAGCAAAGGGCACAAAAAATTTTGCGGTAAAATATGACAATAAAATTGGTCGATGTGTTGCTTCTTCTACATTTCTAATAATAAAAATAAAAAAAGAATTTCACAATAGTATTGCTTCTGATTTTATTTGCTGGTACTTAAACCATCCAAAAACTCAAGAAATACTAAAATCTAAAGCAAGAGGTTCTTCAATGCCCTCAATATCAAAAGTAGATTTGATGGAACTTGAATTAAAAATTCCTTCATTTGAAAAACAAAACCTCATTATTAAAATTGCTTTTTTGCAAAAAAAAGAGCAAAATATCTACAAAAAATTAGAACAAATTAAAGATAAGTACATTCAGAATAGTTTAATCTCAGCAATCAATAATTAGTTATGGCAAATAAAATTACTCAAAAAGAAATTAATCAAATTGTATGGAAAGCATGCGATACATTTAGAAGCGTTATTGATCCATCTCAATACAAAGATTATATACTCACAATGCTTTTCCTAAAATATGTGAGCGATGTTAATAAAGAAAAACGAATTCAATATTTAGAAAAATACAAAGGAGATGAAGAGCGAACCGAAAGAGCAATGAAAATGGAGCGTTTTATAGTTCCGTCTAACAGTAGTTTTGAGTTTTTGTATGAAGGTAGAAATGAAATTAATTTAGGAGAATTAATTGATATTGCACTTTCCGATCTTGAAGAAGCCAATAGAGAAAAACTAAGTAGTGAAGATGGAAGTGGTATTTTTAGAAATATTTCGTTTAACAGCAGTAATTTGGGTGATACTAAAGATAAAAACAATAGACTTAAAAATTTAATTCTCGATTTTAGTGAGCTCAATCTTTCTCCTTCTCATTTAGAAAAGAACGACATTATTGGTGATGCTTACGAATTTTTAATTTCCAATTTTGCTAGTGATGCAGGAAAAAAAGCCGGAGAATTTTTCACTCCAAGTGAAGTTTCAACTTTACTTGCAAAACTTACAAAATCAAAATCGGGAGCAAAAATATGCGACCCAACTTGCGGTTCCGGTTCATTGCTTATAAAAGCAGGAAAAGAAGTTGGAAGCGATAATTTTTCACTTTATGGACAAGAAGCAAACGGAAGCACTTGGGCTTTGGCTGTGATGAATATGTTTTTGCACGGTTTCGATAGTGCAACAATTCGTTGGGGAGATACAATTAGAAATCCAAAATTGAAAGAAGGCGATGCATTAATGAAATTTGATACAGTTGTAGCAAATCCACCTTTTTCGCTAGATAAATGGGGCAAAGTTGACGATAAAGAAGACAATAAATCAGGAACTAATTTTGATCCTGAAACCGATAGATACAATCGTTTTTGGCGTGGAATTCCACCAAAAAGCAAAGGAGATTGGGCTTTTATAAGTCACATGATTGAAACTATAAACGATACAGGAAAAGTTGGAGTTGTAGTTCCACACGGAGTTTTATTTCGTGGAAGTAGTGAAGGCAAAATACGTCAAAAAACTATTGAGGAAAATATTTTAGAAGCTGTAATTGGATTGCCAGCAAATCTTTTCTTTGGAACTGGAATTCCAGCTGCAATTTTGGTCTTTAATAAAGCGAAAGACAAAAATAAAAACGTTTTATTCATCGATAGTAGTCAACAATACGATAGTGCAAAAAATCAAAATAAACTGAATGAAAATCACATCAATAAAATTGTTGAAACATATAGACAATTTAACGAAGGGAAATTAAAGGATGGAGTAATTGAAGAAAAATATAGTTACGTTGCCACTTTTGAAGAAATTAGCGAAAACGATTTCAATTTGAATATTCCTCGTTATGTTGACACTTTTGAGGAAGAAACTGAAGTGAATATTTCAGATGTTCAACGAGAAATTGAAAAACTCGAAGACGAATTAAAATCCGTGCAAACTGAAATGAATAAATATTTAAAAGAATTAATGTCTTAAACACGATTTTAATGATTAAATGAAAACAGGATTAATTTAAGAAAATGGAAATAAATGATTTAACTCATAAAATTATCGGATGTGCCATGCAAGTTCATCGTACACTTGGGAATGGTTTTCAGGAGGTAATTTATCAACGTGCATTAGCAATTGAATTTGCTTTTCAGGGTTTGGAATTTGTGAGGGAACAGGAAATGGAAATTTTTTATCGTGAACAATCAATAGGCACACGCAGAGTTGATTTTTTTGTCGAAGGAACTGTAATGGTTGAGATTAAAGCAGTTGAAAAACTGGAAGATATGCATAAAGCTCAGGCAATAAATTATCTTGAAGCTTATGGAATTGCAAATGGATTACTCATAAACTTTGGAGCAACAAGTCTCGACTTTAAAAGAGTATATAATAAAAATCTTGTCAATCCTAATAATCCTTTAAATCCTGTTAAAGACTTATGAATTACAACACAATAACACATCTTTTGCATGATATCATGTTCAATGTTATCGTGCATATTAGATGTTATAATAAAACAATATAATTACTAATGACCATTTCGAGCAAATACTCGAAATGGTTTTAACTAAGAATTTAAAATTAACTATATGAATAACAAGCTCCAAAAACATAATCAAACAGCTTTTGAGCAAATAAAAAAAGTTGATGAAAAAGGAAATGAATTTTGGTCAGCCAGAGACTTGTCTAAAGTTTTAGAATATTCAGAATATAGACATTTTAAGCCAGTTATTGAAAAAGCAAAAGATGCTTGTAAGAATAGTAATAATGCGGTTTTGAATCATTTCGAGGATATCCTCGAAATGATAGAACTTGGCAAAGGAGCAAAAAAAACCTGGCTTCATCACCGACATATACATTCGGGAGAGGAAGTTCCAAGGCTGTGATACAAAAGTACAAATTAAATATAATATTAATTGACTAAACCAATAAAATACATAAGCAAACAAGATTTTCACAAAGGGAAGTACTATTTAAAATTAGATAGACATATAAATACCTGTTTGTCATTGCTGTTTCGTTTATTAGAATTTAATTCAGAATGCGAAAATGAAGTAAAAGCAAAACTTGATATTGAAGAACATTTAATTGATTTTAGATTAGAACAATTTGGGTATTATCATCAAACTTTATTGAGTATGATTTACGATTGCTATTCTTTGATAAATGTTTATGATGTAAATAGTTATATGAGAGCATCTGGTATTGAAGTTACGCTTGGACATTTATTTGAAAATCAACGTTCATATATAACATTTAATGGAATTGTGAAAATGTCGAGTATATTTGAATATTGCAGAAAAGAATATGAACAAACCATTTCTGGAAAAGGATATTATACAAAAATGAAAGAAAAATATTCTCAATTAGCAAACTCATTAGAATTGCTAAATAATTTTAGAAATACAATACATTCAAATGGAAAGTGGAATTTTCCATTTGAGAAAACCAAACCCGATAAATTAATTTATCACTTGCGTGAAGGTAAACAAGAAATTAAAAGCGGAGAACCTTTTGCTTATGACCACTGGCAACTTTATAGATTAATAAAAGACGGAATAGAACTTCATAAACAATTAGCATTATCAAATGAAGCTGTAAGAATTAGAAAAGTTAGAGGAACTAAAAACATAATTGCAGTTAAACTAAATTTTGATATTAACGAACTATTAGAAAAAAATATAAATCTTAATGAATAACAACCAAACCACATATAAAAACTCTCCAATTGGCAAAATTCCTAGCGATTGGGAAGTGAAAGAATTAAGCGAAATTGGTACTTTTTCTAAAGGAAAAGGAATTTTAAAAGAACAAGTAATTGAAAACGGTTTTCCTTGTATTCGTTATGGAGAAATATACACCACTCACGATTTTATTATTAAAGAATTCAAATCTTTTATTTCAAATGATGTAGCCAACGAAAGTCAAGAAATCAAAAATGGAGATATTCTTTTTGCTGGTTCAGGTGAAACAGTTGAAGAAATTGGAAAGTCTGTTGCATATTTGGGTAGTGAAAAAGCTTATGCTGGTGGTGATATAATTATTTTATCTACAAAAGAGAGTTTTTCTGCTGAATGTTTATCTTATGCTTTGGAAACAGATATTGCAAAAAAACAAAAAAGAATTTTAGGACAAGGAAATTCCGTCGTTCATATTTATTCAAGCGAATTATCAAAACTAAAACTTCCAATTCCACCACTCCCCGAACAAATTCGCATAGCCGAAGTTCTCAGCACTTGGGATAAAGCCATTTCTAATTTACAATTGATAATTGACAATTTACAATTAAGAAAGAAATGGTTAATGCAAAATTTGTTAACTGGGAAAAAACGTTTGAAAGGATTTAGTGGGGATTGGAAAGAATATAAGTTAGGCAATATTGGGAAAATAAAAATGTGTAGAAGAGTTTTCAATCATGAAACTAAACATAAAGGCGATATTCCTTTTTATAAAATTGGAACATTCGGAAAAATAGCAGATGCATATATTTCAAAAGAGCTTTATAACGATTACAAAACCAGATTTTCATTTCCAAGCAAGGGTGATATTTTAATTTCTGCTGCTGGAACATTAGGCAGAACAGTAGTCTACGACGGTATTCCTGCATATTTTCAGGATTCAAATATTGTTTGGATAAGTCATGACAATTCAAAAGTAATAAACGAATACTTATTTTATGTATATAAGATAATTCGTTATGACTCCGAAGGAGGTACTATTCAAAGATTATATAACAATATTATAAGCAATGTAAAATTAAATTTACCGTCTACCGAAGAGCAAACCGCTATTGCCAAAGTTCTCCAAACTGCCGATAAAGAAATACAAAGCTACAAAGCCAAACTCGAAAAACTAAAAGAGCAGAAAAAAGGATTGATGCAGGTTTTATTAACTGGGAAAAAGAGATTGAAAATTTAAATACCTTCATGCAAGGTTTTAAGCATAAAAACAATGAAATATAATCCACAAAAACATAACCGCAAATCAATCAGATTAAAAGAATACGATTATTCTGAGGAAGGATTATATTTTATTACCATCGTAACACAAAATAGAACAGAAATATTTGGTAAAATTAAAAATGGCGAAATGATATTAAATCCATTAGGTAAAATAGCCCAAGAAGAATGGATAAAAAACGTCGAAATAAGAAAAAATATATCATTACAAGAATATATAATAATGCCAAATCATATGCACGGAATTATTCAAATTAATTATTCCGTAGAGGGCGTATTGCAATACGCCCCGACAGAAAATAAAACATTGCAATACGCCCCGACAGAAAATAAAACATTGCAATACACCCCGACAGAAAACGACATATTGAAACATGCCCCGACCCCGACAGAAAAATTCAAATCACCATCACAAACAATAGGAGCAATAATTAGAGGATACAAAGGAGCAACAACAAAAAGAATAAAAGAATTGATTTATGAAGAAAATAAAATTAAAAATAGCAGCAGCAGCAGCAGTACGGGCGTATTGCAATACGCCCCCACAGGAATCTCCACAGAAATCTCTCTCTCTGAAATCCCCACATCAGAAAATCTAACAGAAATAAACATCGATTTATCAAAATCAATATGGCAAAAAAATTACTGGGAGCATATTATTAGAAACAAAAAATCATATCAGAATATATCTAATTATATTAAAAATAACCCACTGAAATGGGACGAAGATAAATTTCATAAAAAATAAATGTGCCGACGTATTGCAATACGCCCAAACCAAAAACTTTTATAAAAATGAAAAGCAAGAAATTATTACTATCAGGTTACAAAATAACAAGCGATGAAAATTATATTAATAATCTTTTCCCGATACCGCATGAATTAAATATACAATTAGCAGATTTACATTATTTAGCACAAAAAGGCAAAGAATCGAGTATTAAAAAATTTGTACGCTTAATTGAAAAATACCCACAAGTACCAACATTAAAAAACTATTTGTCGGTAACATATCAAAATATGGGCAATAGAAAAAAAGCCAATGAAGTAAATCATTGGATAATTGCCGAGCACCCAAATTATTTATATGGAAAAATAAATCTCGCAGCAGAATATTGGCAGAATCAAGAATTTGAAAAAATACCTGAAGTCCTTGGCGAAAAATTAGACTTAAAAGCACTTTTTCCTGAAAGAGATACATTTCATGTCGATGAAGTAATAGCATTTTTTAGTATTACAGTAATCTATTTTGCCGAACTGGGTGAAATAGAAGAAGCTGAGCTAAGAATGGAAATAATGAAAGAAGTCTATCCTGAAAGTCCAAAAATTGAAATAATAGAAGGAATTCTTTTCAAAGCAAAAATAAAAGCTGCTAGTAAAAGAATGGTGGAAAATCAAGAAAATAATATTTACATAGATATAGAACCTACAAAATCTGGTAATAAAACAGAAATGCCACAATTTAATCACTCAGAAATAGAACAACTATACACAAATGGTTCTGGTATAAGTGAAAATATAATTGTCGAAATATTAAACCTACCACGCAAAACTTTAATTGCCGATTTAGAAAAAATACTGACAGATAGTGTAGAACGATACAATTACTTTCTTAATTATGATGGATTAATTGAAGAAAACAGCTCATTTGCAATTCATTCATTAATCATTTTAGGCGAATTAAAAGCAAGCGAAAGTTTAAATTCAGTATTGAATTTTTTAAAACAAGACGAAGGTTTTTTAGATTTTTACTTAGGTGATACTCTAACCGAAATTATTTGGCAAATATTATATAATATCGAAAACAAAAATCTTGACATATATCTGAAATTTATTCAAGAGCCAGGTATTTATTCTTTCTGCAAATCAGCAGTTACAGAATTAATTGCTCAAACAGTTTTACACAATCCTGACAGAAAAACCGAGGCTATTGGATGGTTCAAAAAAGTGATAATATTCTTTCTGAATAGTAAAATTGAGGATAATGTTATAGATAGCATCTTCTTAGGCTCATTAGTAAATAATATTTTAGATATTAAAGCCAATGAATTATTGCCGGATATCGAAAAATTATATCAAAAAAACATAGTCGATTTATTTGCGTGTGGCGATTTTGATGATGTGCAAAAACTTTTTAGAGAAGAAAGTTTATTTACAAATAAAAATGAAATCCTTTCAATAACTGAAACATATAACAAAATAAATAGTTGGAGCGAAAATCAAAAAAATCCCTTCAATGATAATGATGAAATAAACGATGATTATGAATACATTCAAAATTCTATTGAAAAAAAAGAACCGAAAGTTGGTCGTAACGAGCCTTGTCCTTGTGGTAGTGGAAAAAAATATAAAAAATGTTGTTTGAATAAAAATTAAAATATAAAAAATGTTTGATGCAAGTATTATTGACTGAGGAAAAGAGATTGAAAATATGAAAGTTTAAATCACATTTAATTTTATTAATCAGAATATAAATGAACAATTTAGATGATATAATTCTCAAAGATTTATTACAAGTTGACCATACTGGACATATTGTAAATCTTGAAAATGACGAAGTTGAGTATAAAGTACAACTTGAATGGGGCAATCCTACGGCTCAAAATAAATATATAAAAGAACTAATTGCGTTATCAAATGCAGGAGGAGGATATTTAATTTTTGGAATAAACGACAAAACAGGTGAAATTATAGGATTAAACGAAATAAAAAGTGTTGATTTAAAAAATGTTACTGACCAAATACAGAAATATTTTGTACCCTCAATTGACATTGGAGGGAGGACTTACAAACATCTTGAAGTAGATTTATTTGTTGTTTATGCCAAAGAGTACAAAGACATTCCTGCTGTTTGCATCAGAGATGGAAATGAACTAAAAAATGGAAGTTTATATTGGCGATATTCAGGTAAATCTGAGCCAATTAAGGGAGCAGATTTTCACTTGTTGCTTTCAAAATTAAAAAATGGTTCAATTGCTCAACTCGTTGAAGTAACAAAAGAAACCCGAAAAAAAGACAAGTTGCCCAAATTTCAATGGGATGGTGGCAGTTCAAGGCGTGAACATTTAAGTTGGGAGTTTAAAAATATTGGAGAAAATGCTGAAACCATTGCTGTAATTGCAGATAAAAACTCGGAATCTACAATAAGTAACGCTCCTTTTCATATACAATTTATTGGTAATGGCGAGAGGTGGAATGTTACTGGTCCATTATATGGAGAATTACCATTTTCAAATAGAAAATTCATATTTAGATTGTATTTTCAGGATATATATAATAATCTTTATTATCAGGAATTTCAAGGGAGTGAGACTGTGGCAAAGCCAAATTATGTTACTCCTGTTGAAACAACTAATTCAGAAATGGAAGAATATAAAAAGTTAAATTCTTAATAAAATGAATCAAATGACTAACAAAATGTTCAACCTTTATATTGATGAAAGCTGTCATTTAGAACATGATGGAATACAAATAATGTGTATTGGTTATACAAAAATTGAATATGAAAAATATCCAATTATAAAAGATGACATAAAAAAAATTAAACTAAAGCATAAAGCACCAACAGAATTAAAATGGAATAAACTTTCAATGTCTCGATTCCCATTATACAAAGAATTAATTGATTACTTTTTTTCGAGCAATATTACTTTTCGCTGTGTTTTAGTTAAAAACAAACAAAACCTCGATCACGAAAAATTCAATAGAGGAGATCATAATGCCTTCTATTACAAGATGATATATCTATTGTTGAATAATAAATATATTAATCAAAAGGATGAAATTTATAGAGTGATTTTAGATATAAAAGATACAAGAGGAAAAGAACGGCTTACCGAATTAGCAAATTGTTTAAACAATAAAAATGAAGGTAAATCACCATTCAAATATTTTCAACATATTCATTCTCACGAAAATGAATTGTTGCAACTAACCGATTTATTTATTGGTGCAATAACTTACAAATCAAGAAAAGAAAACATAAAACCAAACGCATCTAAAATTAAGTGTGAAGTAATTAATTACCTCGAAAAGAAAACCGGTTATTCACTTGATGATGGAACAATTCCATGGGAGTCTAAGTTTAATATTTTCGATTTTCAAATAAGCTCTTCAAAATGATTGATTTTAATAATTTATCAGATATTGATGATGAGTTCGATGAATTAGATAATTTATGCGACTTATTTGAAGATTTATCTATTGATGGTCCAACTAGAGACCAGCTATATAGAATGTATGGTATTTTTCTAAATGATATTGTAAATAATCCAATTGTAATAAATGGTATCGAAATGTCTTTTAATAGAAATATTTCTATGCATCCTGTATGCAAGGGAAAGTTTAAGGGATTTGAGCATATTATTACACGAGAAAGTAAATATAAAGAAAAAAGAGATTTTGACAAAGAGAGAGCAAATAAAATTCACTGGATAAGACCAATTATTAAGAATGTAAGTGATGTAAGAATTAAATATTTCGAGCGATTAAATGATGATGGCTATAACCAACAATATTATTGGTACGAAGAAAAACATTTCATTGTAATCATACGGGAAATAAAACCAGATTTAATGCTAATAACTTCGTTTTCTGTTGATTATAGTGAAAAACAAAAATATAAACAATGGTATAATGAATATAATGAAACTTTATAACAAAAAAAAACCTCACTTCGTAAGTGAGGAACGTATCTTAAGGCAATACGGATGGAGTAAACTTGTTACAGACTGCCACGTCCTTTTCCCTTTGGGTAATGACAATACAAACATACAACATTTTAAATGTGGTTACACATTATAACGTAATATTTTGATTAATATCCGAAAATTATTGATTAAAAATGAAAGAAATAATATGCAACGTGGTAATTCTCCAAGTCATATAGATGATAATACTTATTTGTTTGATAATGTAGGTGATGATGATGTTAGAGCTAATATAGGTTTAGGTATTGATTCTCCAAGATTAACTATTAATTCTCCAAGATATATAGAAGATAATCATGAAGTGTTTGATAATGTAGTTGATAGAGATATTAGAACCAATAGTGATTTAGATTTTAATTCTCCATATTTATATAAAAATTCTCCATAAAAGATTAAAACAATGACAAGTTCATTCAAAGAAGACCAAATCAGCCAAATTCCAGCTTTGCAACTATTGCAAAAGCTTGGTTATACGTATTTAAATCCTGAACAAGCATTGGAATTGCGTGGCGGTAAAACAACAAATGTTTTATTAGAAGATATTTTGCGAAAGCAACTAAAAGAAATTAATATTCCAAGATTAAGTTCAACAAAAACAACAATTTTTAGCGATGCAAATATTGAAAACGGAATTTTGGCTCTCAAAGATTTGCCAATGCACGAAGGATATATTTCAGCTTGTCAAGTTGCTTATGAGCGATTAACATTAGGAAAAGCATTTGAACAAAGCATTGATGGCGATAAAAAAAGTTTCACATTAAAATATATTGATTGGGAAAATATCGAAAATAATGTTTTTCACGTAACCGAAGAATATAGCGTTATGCGAACAGGAAGCAAAGAACATTTTCGCCCCGATATTGTGCTTTTTGTAAATGGAATTCCACTTTGTATTTTAGAATGCAAACGTCCAGATATGAAAGAGCCAATTTCTCAAGCAATTTCGCAACATATTCGCAATCAGCAAGAAGATGGAATTAGACATTTATATGTTTATAGTCAATTGTTATTAAGCACTTCAACTTTACACGCAAAATATGCAACAACTGATACAAAAGAAGAATTTTGGGCAACGTGGAAAGAGCCAAAAACATCGGAAATTGAATTAAAAAGTGAGCAAGATGAGTATTTATATAATTTGTGTCGTCCCGAAAGGTTATTAGAATTAGCCAAAGATTACATTATTTTTGAAGCAGGAAAATTCAAGAAAATTGCACGTTATCAGCAATATTTTGCAATAAAAAAAATTATTCAACGAATTCAGAATTTCGATCAAGGAAAACGAAAAGGCGGAGTTATTTGGCACACACAAGGAAGTGGCAAATCGTTAACAATGGCAATGTTGGCTCGAAAAATTTATCAAACCGTGCGAAATCCCAAAATTGTTTTAGTTACCGACAGAGTAGATTTAGACACACAAATAACAGACACTTTTGGTAAAGTTGATGTTCCAGTTTTGAATGCAAAAACAGGCAATCAATTAATTGATTTATTGAAAAGCAAAAGCGATGCAGTTGTTACAACAATTATAAATAAATTTGAAGCAGCAGTCAATCAATTAGGAAGTTCGCCACTAACATCAAACAACATTTTTGTATTAATTGACGAAGGTCACCGAACTCAATATGGAACTTTCAATGTGAAAATGCAAAAAGTACTGCCAAATGCTTGTTTCTTGGCTTTCACAGGAACTCCGTTGATGAAAAAAGAAAAAAGTACAGCACAAAAATTTGGAGGAATAATTGATGCTTACACAATTTTACAAGCTGTTGAAGATAAGGCAATTGTTCCAATAATTTATGAAGGTCGTCACGCTATGCAAAATGTAAATCAAAAAGCTTTAGACCGAGGTTTTGATAGTGTTTCAGAGCCATTATCAGAATATCAAAGAGCCGATTTGAAAAAGAAATTCAGCAAGGCAAATTTGATTGAAAAAACTGAACAACGAATTGACGAAATTGCTCGCGATATTTCTGACCATTTTACACAAAATTGGGGTTTAGACAAAACTGGCGAACGAAGCGGTTTCAAAGGAATGGTTGTAACTCAAGACAAAGCTACAGCCGTTAAATACAAAAAAGCATTTGATTTAATTGGAAAAGTTACAACTGAAGTTATTATGTCTTCGCCCGATGATAGAGATGGAAATGAAGATGTTCACGAAGAGCCAACTGATGAAGTTGTTGTTTTTTGGAAAAAAATGGAAGCGAAATATGGTAAAGATTTTGAAAAAAGTCTTATTAACCAATTTAAAAAAACCGATTATCCTGACTTGTTAATAGTTGTGCATAAATTACTTACAGGTTTTGACGAGCCAAGAGTTGTTGTAATGTATGTTTGCAAAAAGTTGGTTGGTCACAATTTATTACAGGCAATTGCTCGTGTAAATCGTGTATCACAAGGTAAAGAGTTTGGATTTATAATAGATTACGAAGGAATTATTGGCGAATTAGACGAAGCCATGAACACATATTCTAACTTATCTGAATTTGAAGAATCAGAACTTGAAGGCACATTTACAGATATTAAAAAAGAGATTGAAAAGCTACCTCAATTAAATTCTGTATTAAACGATATTTTTAAAGAAATTCCAAGCAAATACGATGTTGTAAGTTATGCAAGCTTATTAGCCGACGAAGCAATCCGAACAGACTTCTATCAAAAATTTAGTGCTTTTGCAAAATGCCTGAAAATAGCTTTTTCGTCATTAGAATTTGAAAACAATACAGCTGAAAAGACAAAATCTCTTTATAAAAAACACATTAAATTTTATACTTCTTTGCGTAATTCAATTATCAATACATATTCTGATGATGTTGATTTTAAAAAGTATGAAAAACAACTTCAAAAACTTCTCGATCAGCATGTAACTACCGAAGAAGTGATTCGATTAACCGAACAAGTAAGTATTTTAGATGCAGAAGCTTTTGAAAACGAACTTGAGAAAGTGATTGGTGCAAGAGCAAAAGCCGAAACAATAGCAAGTCGTACAACAAAGCACATTTCGGAACACATGGATGAAGACCCTGTATTCTTTAAAAAGCTTTCGGAGTTAATTCAGCAAACTATTTCAGACTTACGAGCATTACGTATTTCAGAACTTGCAGCATTAAAGAAATTAAAAGAATATAGAGAACAAGCTGTTACAAAAAAAGGAGATGATATTCCATTAAAATTACAAAATATTGAAGATTGCATTCCATTCTATCGTTTAATTGTTTCATCAACAAATTTGAAACCAGAGCAATGCGAAACTTTTGCAGTTGAAACCGATGCAATTATTAAAAAGCATCAAGTTGTTGATTGGCCTCAAAAACTCGATATAGTTCGACGAATTAATTTTTACATCGGTGAATATCTGATTGATGAATTGAAAATGCCAATTGATGAAGCTGAAATCATGGCTGAAAAATGTGTTGAAGTTGCAAAAATACGATACAAAAAATAATTGATAATTTTGAATGGACAATTGACAATGAAAGAAAATATAATAAAAGATAAAAGTTTCGAGTTTGCTTTACGGATAATAAAGTTGTATCAATATCTTACAAATGAAAAAAAAGAATTTGTTCTAAGTAAACAATTGCTGAGAAGCGGAACTTCAATAGGTGCGTTAATTCGTGAAGCCGAACAAGCTGAAAGCAAAGCAGACTTTATACATAAATTGTCAATCTCATTAAAAGAGGCTAATGAATCAGATTATTGGGTTGAGTTGCTTTACAAATCGGGCTATATAGATGAAACACAATATGATTCAATAATTTCTGATTTAAAAGAAATTTTAAAATTGTTAATTTCAATCGTCAAAACCTCAAAAGAAAAAAGATGAGTGATAAGTCCAAAAATTGTCAATTGTCAACTGTCAATTCTCAATTTATTATGTTTGGTTCCAGAAAAATTGAATTCAATTTGGAGTATTCCGACAGGAAATCTCTTGGGATTTCCGTTTCTCCCGATATGCAAGTTATGGTAAAAGCTCCAAGTGATACCAAATTGGAAAAAGTAAAAGAAAAAATTAGGAAACGAGCTCCATGGATAATTAGACAACAGAACTTTTTTTTATCATTTTATCCAAAAATGCCCGAAAGAAAATATGTGAGTGGAGAATCGCATTTATACTTAGGACGACAATATTTATTGAAAGTTACTATTAATTCTAAGAACGAGGTAAAATATAAAGGGCGATATATCGAAGTAAAGACGAAAAATAAAGCTAAAACAAAAGAGTTGCTAATTCAATGGTATAGAGAAAAAGCTAAAGAAAAATTTTCATCAATTGCAGAACCGATAATTCAACGTTTTAAGAAATACAATGTTGAACCATCTGAAATTTACATTCAAGAAATGTCTACAAGATGGGGAAGTTGTACCGAAAAAGGAAAAATATTCTTAAATCCGGAATTAATAAAAGCTCCTAAACCATGTATTGAATATGTAATAACTCACGAGTTGTGTCATTTAATTCATCATAATCACACTCAAAGATTTATTGATTTACAAACCAAGGAAATGCCCGATTGGGAAAAATGGAAATCAAAGCTTGAAAATTTGTTAGCTTAAAGCTTGACTTAGGCTGAGAAATGGTTTACTTATAAGCACATGATTAAAATATTTGAAATAAAAAGTGGAAAAAAAACTCTATAGTTTATGTTCCGAGAAGGGAAACAAGAAATCCAAAAAGGAAACCGACCTGAATAAGGCTATTAGTTTCTTAACCATTTAATTTAAGATGGCATAGAGTTGTATAAAGAATTGGTTCTTTCAAATAAAGCGACAAAGATTAGAAAAATAAAAGGGACTAAAAATATTGTTGCATAAAACTAATATCAATTTTGATAAAGACTTGCAAAAAATTGAGAGGAACTAAAACCTATGAGATTACTCATCTCTTAAACACCTAACATATGCTCCCCTACTTGCATAGCTACGATCTCGTAAGATTCCTTTTTCATTATAATAAAAAATTCTAAAGTGTTTTAAGGAAGAGTTATATGATGACGACGTCCAATAATATGTCTTTATACCTATGTTGGAAAATCCAATGAAATAGACCACCACAAAACAGTTTAAACAGACCACCTATTCCAATTTAAATTGACCACTTCAAGCAGTC
>MEOF01000040.1 GCA_001769505.1 Bacteroidetes bacterium GWF2_33_38 | reverse complement strand
ATTTGCCCTAAAATAAGGGATGGGGTATTTTATGCTCATATTGAAACAGGGGAGTTATATATGAGTTATTTTTAAGAGAATTGTAAATTCTTAATATTCAGCAGCATAATAAAATTGACACAACTTTGTCAAAGATTTGATTATCAGACTAATATAAAAAGCAAACGAACTATTGAAAAAACGAAACTGTCAAAAGAAATGAGATAATATCTTATTTAATGATAAGATAATACGCTAATGTGATAATTCAAAAGATTACGAACTTCTAAATTTTACTATTTACAATTTTAAGAATTTCGTCTTCTAATTTTTGTGTTTGTTTTTCGATTTCTGCTCCTTTAGAAATTACTTCTGCTACAAAAGTCTTATCGTCTAATCCGCTTGCATTAATTTTTACATTTAAGTAAGCACCCATTACGGCAGAACGAATTGCCAAAGCACCAACACCTGCATCGGTAACCGAGTTTGGGTTTCCAAATTCGGCCATTGCTTTACATATTTCCATGCCTCTAAAAGAAACTTCCATTACTCTGAAAGGAATTTGAATACCATATTTTGTTGCTTCTTGAATCGCTTGTTTTCGAATGGTTATTTCAGATTCGTTTTTCTTTGGTAAGCCAAAAGCATCCATAATTCTATTGAATGCATTGGTGTCTTCATCAACTAAGTATAAGAGTTCGTCTTTTATTTTTTGACCTTTTTCAGCCCAATTGCTAAATTCTTCCCATCTATTATCCCAACCGGCTTTGTGCGACGATAAATTTGCAACCATAGTTCCTAAAGCAGCCCCTAAAGCACCCATGTATGCAGAAATAGAACCACCACCCGGAGCCGGAGATTCCGAAGCTGTTTCGTTGGCAAACCCGGTGCATGTATAATCGACTAATCGTTTAATATTTTTATCTTCAATTTGATATTCAATTATTTTTTCGCGAGGGTCGAATGGTTTTAAATCATCTAATCCCATCGATTTTACAGCAATTTTAATAATTTCGTCTTGATGAATTCCTAGCGAACGATTTTGTTTTTTTAAATAGTGTTTTCCCGCTGCAATCATTGTTTTTAACGGAACAAGTCCAACAACTTCAGCTCCGGTAACTCGAAGACCTCTTTCTTGAGCTTTTTTACAGACTTCGTCAAAGGCAATATGCAATGGGGTTACGCTTGCATTGGTAATGTTCATCGAAACTTGTGCAATTCCGTATTCGTCGATAAACCAGCCAATGGCTTTTGTCGCTTTTAAGCTGCCCGGAATCATTATTTGTTCACCTTTATCATCTTTAACAATTTTTCCATTAATTGAATTTCCTTCTCGCATAGGGCGACCTTTTTCGCGAACATCATAAGCCAACGCATTTGCTCTTCGAGTTGAGGTTGTGTTTAGATTAAAATTCACAGCAATTAAAAAATCTCTTGCACTTACTGCAGTTGCTCCCGATTTTGCATTAAATATTGCGGGACCAAAATCTGGCTTCCATTCGGGTTTCGATAGTTTATCTTTTAATCCTTCGTATTCGCCTGAACGACAATATGCAAGGTTTCTTCTTTTTTCGTCGAATGCTGCATTTTCGTAACAATATATTGGAATATTGAGCTCTTCTCCAATTCGTTTCGATAGTTTATGTGCATAGATTACTGTTTCTTCCATGGTAATATTAGCAACCGGAACCAATGGGCATACATCAGTAGCACCAAAGCGTGGATGCTCGCCTTTGTGTTTCGACATATCAATAATTTCCGACGCTTTTTTTATGGCTCTGAATGCTGCCTCTATAACTTCGTCTGGAGTTCCTACAAATGTTACAACTGTACGGTTGGTTGCGGCTCCAGGATCCACGTCCAACAGTTTTATGCCTTCAACCGATTCAATTTGATTTGTAATTTGTTTAATGATATTCATGTCGCGACCTTCGCTAAAATTAGGTACGCATTCAATTAGTTTTTTCATTGGTTTTAAAATTTGTTTTGACAATCAAACACAAAGCGGTCAAAGTTAAAACATATAAATCACATTTTTAATAACAGATATTATAGTTTACAACAGATTTTATAAACTAAGCTTTAAATATGGAGGATTAACCAAATATGGCATAAAATGAATTGAAAATACGACATAATATCTACATATTGACATATTGTCATATTTGTTGAAGTTTGCATAATTGTCAGATTAATAGGTGCATATGAGTTTTGGCGATTAAAAGTATTTCTCTGGTACAATTATTATACATCTGAAATCAATGTTAAACTTTAAAATTTAAAACAATGTTAATGACAAATTTATCACACGTAATGTCGGCTGACGACCATAAAAAAGTTATCGAACAAAATGAAAACGTAATGATTTGTTGCGGAAGAATGGGACCAATGTGTATTCCTGTTTATGGTGCTATGGAAGAGCTTGAATCTGAATACCAAAACATAAAATTCTACGACATGGAGTTTGATACTCCTGACGCACGGGTAATCAGAAATGCCCCTGAATGTAACGGTTTTATGGGCTTGCCTTTTGTAGTATATTATAAAAACGGAAAAATTGTTCATGCTTCAAGCAGTATCTTAAGCAAAGACCAGATTAAAAGTGTATTAGATAAACACTTTCAGTAGAAAGTTTATAAAGTAGAAAATGTACCGACGACTTGTAGAATTGATTAATAAATAAATAAAAAAATCACTCTACAATAATTAGCACATTAATACATTAGCACATTAACTCATTCTCACTTTAATACAAAAAAATGTTATACGATGTAATTATAATAGGAGGTGGCCCTGCCGGATTAACAGCCGGAATCTACACTTCGAGAAGCAAATTAAAAACGCTGATTCTAGACCAAGGAATGCCGGGTGGACAATTAATTTTAACGCACGAAATTGCAAATTATCCAGGAGCTGAATCGTTGAGCGGTTACATGCTTGCAAGTAAAATGCTTCAACAAGCCAAAAGTTTTGGTTGTGAGGTAAAGTCGAATGCAAAAATCAAAGATTTGCATTTACAAGGTTCGATTAAGAAAATATCGTTGGAAAATGGCGATGTGTTTGAATCTAAATCGATAATTATTGCAACTGGAGGCATTTCGAGAGAAATAGGTGCTTCAAACGAGAAAGAGTTGAAGGGAAGGGGAGTTTCGTATTGTGCAACCTGTGATGGCGATTTTTTCCAAGACAAGAACATTATTGCTGTTGGAGGAGGAAACTCAGCACTCGAAGAAGCAGTTTCGCTTACTAAATATGCCAGTTCGGTAACGATTGTACATATGTTAGATAATTTTCAAGCTTTCGACTATGCTGTAAAAGAAGCGAAAGAAAATCCGAAAATAAATTTTGTGATGGAATCACGTATTACAAAATTTATTGGTAACGAAAGACTCGAAGCTGTTGAAATCGAGCATATTCCGACTGGTGAAAAACGAGAACAAAAAATCGACGGAGTTTTTGTGTTTATCGGTTATGTTCCGAATACAAAATTTTTGGAAGGAAAAGTTGCTTTGAACGAGCGAGGCGAAATAAAAGTAACTCGCGATTTAGAAACAAATATCGAAGGAGTGTTTGCTGCCGGAGATTCTATTGAGAAAAAATATCGCCAAGTTACTATTGCAACCGGCGAAGGGACTATTGCTGCCTTGAGTGCGGCTGAGTTTGTTCATAGAAATTAGAATTATTCTGTGTTTATTTCGAATGAAGTGAAATCTGAATTGTTTTTAGCATTTGCGATGGGAAACAAAAATAGATTTCTCACAGCAAGTTCGAAATGACAATCTGAGTTTGGCTGTCATTCCGAAATGAGCGATAGTGATTGAGGAATCTCAATAAAAGTGACTTAGATTTTTTACAGCAAGTTTAAATTGAAAAATGAGAATCACACAAATACGTTATAAATGATAATTTATAAGGGCTGTCATTCCGAGTGAGTGTAGCGACGAGGAATCTTTATTAAAAACAAAACAGATTTCTAGCATTCGCTCGAAATGACAGAAATAGGAAGAGATTTCTCACAGCAAGTTCGAAATGACAATCTGAGTTTGGCTGTCATTCCGAAATGAGCGATAGTGATTGAGGAATCTCAATTTTATAAATGAAATAGAGATTTCTCTTAGGAAACTCGAAATGACTATACCTTATTCTTTGTAAGCTATAAGCTAATTACGTTATCAGCAGCTTTTTGCAGTTCAATAATATCTACCATTGTTCCAGCAATTCCCACTTCGAGTTTGTCAAGTAAGTTAAAATGATTTAAGCAAGTTTTACATGCAAACAACTTTACTCCCCTTGATTCTAACTTTTTGAAAACATCAATTGCAGGAGAGTCTGTACAAAGCAGTTTTACACCTTCGTTGTAAAAAGTAATAAACTTTGGTAATTCGGTTTCTTCGTTGATGAGTTTTAAGTAATTAACTGTAAGCACTAGTCCTAACTCTTTGTTCCCACTTCCCATTCCGTTTTGCGTAAATTGCAGTAGGGTATTTTTAAATGAATTCATGTTTCTGATTTTGTTTTGAGTTTATGAACTTATATAAAACACATTAATCTATGAAGCATTTAATGATGGTTAAAAATTCGATATTATTAAAGACTTATATGATTGATTCAAAATCGTTAAGATGTTTGTTTAAGTCATAATTATCGAGTTTAAACCTTGCATTATCTATTTTTATTGTAAATTTTAAATTCTTTTTATTTTTAATTTCATCGTTAAAATATATTTTTAAATCTCTTGGATGAAAAATAAGATATTCGTTTCTTATTCTTTCATTTTTAGGTTTGTAACGAATAATAATGATATAATAAGTCTCAAATTTTTCATTTTTTAAATAGTAATCGTAATTCAATACCACAGATATTGTATTATTCTTAATAGTTCTTGTTTTAACTTGAATGTTAAACTTTTTATTGTCCTTTATTGCGGTAATATCTATACCTTCATCAAGAGCCATCATTCCAGTATTATATCCTCTAAATAATAATTCACTAATAACGGCATATTCTCCTGCTTTTCCTTTATAGTTGTCAGAAATCTTATCTGTTAAACTTTCAATCGTTTCGCTTTTCTCAATTTTAGTTCCTATTTTTTCGGTTATTGACTGTTTCTTTCGTTTCAGTTGATAGTATCCTTTTTTATTCCTGCCTTTTTCTCCTTTCATTTTTTTAAACTCAGATTTGCTTCCATTATTATTAATATCATTACTTAGAGTTGCGTTAATAGAAGTTTTTAGCTTTTCACTTGACAAATCTGGGAAAAAAGGTTTTATTTTTTTAGTGATTTCATCAATATGCAATCCTTTTGGATTATCCGAAAGAACCTCCTTTATGTATTTCTTATAAGATTTTCTCATAACATTGAATTAAAACAATACGATTCAAGTGATTTTTATTATTTAACTATTTGCTCAAAATTAAGAATTTTATAAAATCTTATCCTATTTTTATATTTTAAAATTCCCTTCTTTTGTTCAATGCAAAATTATATTAAACAAGATTGCAAATTTTAAATTGTTATTGTTAATATCTATTCTTCAATACAATCTTTTAAAAAGTCGTTAAGCCTTATAAAACTTGTAATAAGTTTATAAGGATTTTCAAAAAAATATAAATCATAATTGTCACTTAAGCAAAGTTTAACAGTATTCTCACAATTATCAATGTATTCAGTTTTTATTTTCATAAATTCATTTAAATTGTAGGGAGCTGCAATAATTTTGGTTATTTTAATTTTTGAACCTTTATAAAAAAAATGATTACCTTCTTTATTTTTATATTTACTTAATTCTATGAGTATTTCTTGTGAGTTCATCTTCTTTGCTTATTATATTATTAAATCATTTATCTAACGGGGCTATTTTTAGACTGGCATTACTCGAACAAGAATGGTCGAGCTACAAAACTATTGCACTTTTCCATTTAAAATAACTTTATCGATTAAGTTACTTCCGTAGGCATAGGGCATAAATTCGTAAGTTGGAATTTCTTTGGTAATAAATACATTTCCGATTTTTCCTTTGGCTATACTTCCGTGAGTTTCGCTCAAGCCCATGGCGTAAGCGGAGTTTATCGTAGTTGCATTTATGGCTTCTTCGGGGAGCATTCTCATTTTTATACAAGCCAACGACATTACAAATTTCATATCTCCCGATGGCGACGAGCCTGGATTAAAGTCAGAAGCCAACGCAATTGGCAAACCTGCATTAATCATTTTGCGTACGGGAGGGTCAATCATGCCAAGAAAAAACGCAGCTCCTGGTAACAAAGTCGGCATGGTTTCGGAATGTAATAAGGCTTCAATTTCTTTATCGCCTGTATATTCTAAGTGGTCAACCGATAAGGCTTCGTATTTTACTCCAACTTGAATTCCGCCCGAATAATCGAGTTCGTTAGCATGAATTTTCGGAATCATTCCGTATTTCATGCCTGCCATAAGAATTCTATCGGTTTCTTCGACTGTAAAAAAACCTTTATCGCAAAAAACATCGATATAATCGGCTAAATCTTCGTACGCAACTGCTGGAATCATTTCGTTTATAATCATATCAACATATTCGGCTTGTCGCCCTTTGTATTCGGCAGGAACGGCATGAGCTCCCAAAAATGTAGCTTTTATTGTAATCGGAGTAGTTTCTTTAAGTCGCTTGATAACTCTTAGCATTTTTAATTCGTCTTCAACGGTAAGTCCGTAACCACTTTTTATTTCGACAGCTCCGGTTCCTAATCTGATAATTTCGTTTATTCGAGCTAGCGATTGTTGGTACAACGAATCTTCCGATGTTTCGTGAAGTCTTTTGGCCGAATTTAATATTCCTCCACCACGTTTTGCAATTTCTTCGTACGATAAGCCTTTGATTTTGTCAATGTATTCAATTTCACGGCTACCTGCATAAACCAAATGAGTGTGCGAATCGCAGAACGAAGGGAAAACCATTTTTCCTGTTGCATCAATTGTTTCGAATGATGAATATTTTTTTTCGTTGAGATTTTTCATTTCTCCAAAATCGGCAATGATTCCGTTTTCAATAGCCAAAAAAGAATTTGATATAGTGTTGATTTTTGACATATCTTTTCCGCAAACTTTCGCTTTGGGTTTGTCTTCAACTTGAACCAATAATTTGATATTTTTAATTAAGATGGACATAATTATACTTGTTTTAAGATATGGCAATTTACGAATTAATGTTTTTATATCAGAAAATTTGTGATAGAAATATTTTACTAAAAAACTTCCTTTTCGTAATTGCAAACTATTGGTTTTAATAAATTGTCGAAAATTTATAATTGTGCCAAAGAAATTAACAAAAGTGATTTATTGCAAAAATCCACTAAAAATTATGGATTTGGTAACTAAATATAAATAATGTGTATTTAGTTACCAAATTTAAAAACGAAAACGAATTTATCTTTCGAACGGTAGATTATTTCAAGATTCCACAAATACTATAGCCCATAAATCTTATTTTCAATATTTAATATCGAAACCGACAAAATGCAGTAATGTATTTTCTTCTATCAATATATCATCAATTCTGGCAACATCAGGTCCCTTTTTCAAAAGGCGAATGAATTCATTAATTATTTCTTTTTTTCCTTCAACTTCAATATAAACACTGCCATCGAATTTATTTTTTACAAATCCATTAAGACCTAAAAATCGAGCATGTTGTTGCACAAATTTTCGATAAAAAACGCCTTGTACACGTCCATAAACTTTAATATTGTAATGAATAAATACCAAGTGTAAAATTAGGTTTCAATCAACAAATAAAAAGAGTATTAATGACCTGAATTTAAACTTGAGCTTTGAATCTGTAACCAATTACACAAATATCATCAATTTGCTCAAACAAATCGTCGGTAGTAGGGTCAATGTGAGCTTTCCACAATTCGATTGATTCATCTAATGCGTGACGATGTTCACTCATTGGTCTATCTTGTAATGAAAGAATCAAATTTTTGAAAGGCTTATACATATATTTTTTCCCTTTTGGTCCACCAAATTGGTCGGCAAATCCGTCAGAAAATACATAAATCGCATCACCATCTTTTATATCAATAAAATTGGTTGTAAAATTTTCCATACTTAAATAAATGGCAACTGGCATTTTATCGGGTTTAAAATCGTACAAGTTGATTCCATTTAGCGAAACCGAAGGTTCTAAAACGATTTCCTCGTTTCCTGACTTGTAGGTAATGGTATCTGTTTCCGAATCGGATTTACGAACTAAATAGAGCGGATTGTTTGCTCCCGTCCATTGTAATTTATTTTGAACTAGGTCAATCGCACAAATCGATATATCCATTCCATCTTTATTTTCGCCTTCTTTTCCAGTTTGTTGAAGCGATTTTATAATATTTTGTCGTAATGCATCTATAATTTCACCCGAATTTTTAGCAATACCTTCGTTCACAATTTCATTTAAGAATGCAACTCCGAGCATACTCATAAATGCTCCTGGCACACCATGCCCGGTACAATCGGCAGCAGCAAATATTAGATTGTCGCGATGTTTATTTGCGAAATAGAAATCACCTGATACAATATCTTTTGGCTTGAACAAAATAAAATGGTCGCCCATATTTTTCTCAGCATAATCGTGATGTGGCAAAATCGCTTTTTGAATACGTTCGGCATAATGAATACTGTCGGTTACTTCTTTGTGAATTTCTTCAATATGCTCTTTTTGTTCGGTTACCAAATCTTTTTGTCGTTCGATTTGTTCTTTTTGCTTTGCAAGTACGGTATTTTGCTTTTCGATATCGTCTTTTTGCCTTACCACCTCGGCGGTTCGCTCAACAACAATTCCTTCAAGTCTGATTTTTTCTTGTTCAAGCCTTCTTGTATAGATTTTTATAATAACATAAACTGTTACAATAAATAAAATTACGTATCCGATATAAGCCCAAATAGTACGATACCATGGAGGTAAAATTGTAAATTCGTATCGAGCAACTTCGCTTTCAACACCATAAACATTCTTTGCTTTTACTTTAAAAACATAATCGCCTTCTTTTAAGTTGGTAAAAACACGCTCGGTTTTATTCGACCACTTCGACCAATTTACTTCTTTATATCCTTCAAGAAATGTACTGAACAATGTTAATTCTTCGGCATCGAAATAGGGTGCAGCATACTGAAATGTAATATTGTTGTCAGAATAATTTAAAATTGGCTTCAACATATCTGGTTGTGAGTTATTCACAATTAACATTGAGTCATTACCAATTTCGAGTTTAAAGTATGTTCCGTTAAATGCTACACTATCCTCTCCTACTGTTACTTTACGAATCAATGCATAATATTTTGAGTCGTATTCATTTTTAAAATCCGAATTATAACAATACAAACCTTTTGAGTTTCCAATCCAAACATTATTCTCATCATCCTTATAAACAACATCAACAAAAACATTTGGTAAAATTTTAAAAGGGATGCTATCAATTTTTAATGAATCGCCTGAATATTCAATATATTCAATCCAATTTTTTTTAGGATTTGTGGTTTTTAATCCAAGCCAAATAGAATTATGTTTGGTGTCATAAGACGAAATCGGAATAACTCCTGCTTTTCCATCTGAATATTTTTCGCCAAATAAAGTACAAATGGTAAACTTTTCGGTTGATTCGTCAAAAGTGTACACACCTTTGTTATCGGCAAAAAACATTTGATTATTTAGTATAAACACATAAGAATTTTTGTCTTTTAGCCCGTTAGACTCGTCATATTTAACTAATTTTTTTTCATTATCGTTTAATGAAAATTTCATTATTCCCGAATAATTTGTTCCAATCCAAACATTTCCTTTATCGTCTTCAACAATCGATTTTATTCCATCTTTCATGCTCAAAATTTCATATTCGATTTTCCATGTATTATTTCCCGTATATCGAAGTGCAATAATGCTTTTATTCGCACCAAGCAGTAATATATCGGGGTTTGATTTCAACTGATAAAGATTATCAACATTGTATCTTTTTTCTTTAGGTTCGATATCAATTATTGATTTCTCGACAACAACAGCTTGATTTCCATCAACAATTTCAAATAGTCCCTCACTAGTACCAACCAACAGTTTTACTTCGTCGCCATTTTTAAATTCAATAACTTTCCAAGTTAATCCAATATTTTCGATGGCTTTAAAAATTGGCTCTCCATTTTCAATCTGTAGATAAAACAAACCATTGGTTGTTGCAACATACAAAATATCATTAAATTTAAGAACATTCATTACCGAACCCTTTAATCCAAATTTGCTATCAAAAAATGTAAATGGAAGATTCAATGATAATTTGGAGACTCCAACCCCAAGACTCAACCACATGGGTTGGTTTTTATTCAAACTCTGATAAGTATGTGTGATTTGTTCGTTTTGTAATCCATTTTTATCGTTTAAGCGGTAAAGTGTTTTTCCTTCTGAGTCTGTTATAAAATTTCCTTGTCCGTAAAGAGTTGAATGCGAATATCTATTATAATCTAACTTTTGAGAATTATACAAAACATTGTTTATAAATTCTTCTGTGGTTTTTTGATCAACAAAATTAGAATCAACATCTCCCGTTTCGACGTTATATTTATATATGCCGTTTGTAGCTGTGCTAATTATATACTCATTTTTATTTTCGACAATCAATGACATAATATTTTTAAAACAAAAAAACTCACCGCCTTTAGCTGTTTTCATTGAGTCGGCATTTTCATTATATTCAATCAATCCAAGCAAATAATCTCCCGAGTATATTTTTCCATCAACTACAAAAGACAAAAAATTGTATTGGCTTGAGTGAATTGCATTAATTTGTTTCGAATGTTTATCGTATTTAAAAATGTATCGAGGCGAACAAAAATAAATAAAATCTTTTTCGCAATAGATTTTATGTACATCGGTGTAATTTTTATTCAACGAATCCAATTTATACGAAATGGAATTGTAAATCATGTTTCCGGTAAGATTGGGCGATAAATACCCAAATTCGTTAACGGCTCCCACATAAACAGTTCCAAGTTCGTCGATTGCTAATGAACGAACGATTGATTTATTTGAGATAGGGATTTTGCGCCATGAAACACCGTCATATTCCAAAACTCCATCGTCGTTATTTCCGAAATACATAACTCCTCTTTTGTCTTGAACAATTGACCAATTCTGCTCGCTTGCATCGTAATCTTCGGGTGTATAATTTTTAACAAACGGAACACCCTTTTCGTTAACCTGTGCAAAAGATAAAATCGAAATTAAAAATAGCGAAGTAAATATAATCAGTTTTACCATATGGCTACTAAACTTGTATTTAAACCATAAATATACAAAAATGTTTTTCACAAAATCAAATAATAAAAAAACCGTACTTAAAAAAGTACGGTTTTTAAAAACATGTTTTTCAGAATTATTAGTCTGAAACCTTAACAAACTTAATGGTTTGTTTTATCGTATTTGAAAGAATATTAATGTGATACACTCCATTTGCAAAATTAGAAGTATTGATTTCGATGTGATTGTTTCCAGTTCTAACGTCTAAATCTTGGACATAAATTAATTTTCCGATAGCATCGTAAACTCCAATGTTTGCTTTGTCAGAAATTGAAGAAACAATATCTACGTTTAATCTATCAAAAACAGGATTTGGATAGATTGAAGTTTCGACTAAATTAGAAATATTATTGATTGCAAAAACTAAGTGTACAGTAATTGTATCGGAAATCGCACATCCATTTGCATCTTCAACATTAACAGTATATAAGCCTTGTGATAAGCCAAATGCTGTTTCGGTTGTTTGAGCTAAAACATCGTCCCAAGTGTAGAAATATGGTAATGTTCCTCCTACTACCGTTGCAGTAGCAGTTCCATTATCACTTCCATCGGTAGGCGATTGCGATAATGTTACCATCAACATTTCTGGTTCGGTAATTTCAACAGATGAAATCACAACACATGAGTTGGCATCAATAATCGTTACTTCGTAATTTCCTGCTAGTAAGCTATCAATATCATCGGTAATTTCGCCATTGTCCCAACTATACGTAAATGGAGATGTTCCACCTGATAAAATAACTGACACCGAACCATTATCGCCATTATTACATGAAACATTTGTTGAATTTAAAACTGCACTTAAATCGCAACTTGCAGAATTTACTGGTATATTTTGAGATAATGTACAACCGTTACCATCAGTAACCTCAACATTGTAAATTCCAGCAACTAAGCCAACAATGTCCTCAGTTATTTCGGCGTTGCTCCATAAATATGAATAATCTAATACACCACCTTCAACTGTAATATCGATGCTTCCGTCAGAGCCTGAAACTTCGTTTATAACTACAGAAGTAATCGATAAAACTTCGGGTTGAGAAATTGTATCAACAAAAATTACTGAACAAGCATTTTCGTCAGAAACAGTAAGTTCGTAAATTCCAGCAAGTTCGTGGCTTAAATCCTCAGTGGTTGCTCCATTACTCCATTCAAAATAATATGGACTTATTCCACCAACAACTGATATGTCAATTCCCCCAGTGCTATTTCCATTGCACAAAACATCAGAAACAACAGATGATATACTAATAATTTCGGGTTGAGAAATTATCACAGAATCAACCATTTGGCATAAATTTATATCACTTACAGTAAGTGTGTATGTACCAACACTTAAACCATTGTTGTTTTCATCTAAGTCGCCATTTGACCAATTGCAAGTGTAAGGAGAAGAACCGCCAATAATTGTTGCTGTAATATTTCCATTTGTTTCGCCATTACATAAAACATGATTTACATCAAATGAAACAGCCAATTCTTCAGGTTCGTAAACTGTAATTGACTCAACAATTACGCAACCAATCGAATCTTGAACTGTAAGTGTATAAGTTCCTGCTGATAAATTAATCAAACTATCCGTAGTTTCGCCTGTTTCCCATAAATATGTGTACGGAATTGTTCCGCCAGAAATTGTTGAATTTACCGAACCGTCAACTAATCCTGAACAAGAGATATGGGTCGCTGTTAAATCTACAAGCAAATCACAGTTTGCAGAATTTACAACATAACTTTCTGAAACTTCGCAAGCCAATGAATCGGTAACTGTTATAGAATAAGTTCCTGCTGTCAATCCAACAAGATTACTAGTTAAATCACCAGTATTCCAAACATATGAATAAGGGGTAGTGCCTCCAGTAACAAACAAACTAATGCTTCCATCGTTACCTAAAACTTCATTTGCAATTACTTCATTAACAATTATTTGTTCAGACTCTTCAACTTGATAATTTACAAGGCTTTGGCATAAATTAAAATCCGTTATCGTTGCTTCGTAATTTCCTGCCACAAGATTGCTAATTACTAGAGTAGTGTCGCCTGTGTTCCATAAAACTTCGTAAGGAGATGTTCCGCCTGAAATCAATATGCTGACTTCTCCAGTATTACCGCTATAGCAAACAACATCTGAAATTGTCTCGTTTACCGTAATATTTGTCGGTTCATCAACAAAAACAGTATGAATAGCAGAACATCCTAAGAAATCGTTAACTGTAACTTGATAAGATGCTGAAAGCAAATCAGAAATTGCAGCCGTTGTATCTCCATTACTCCAACTATATTCGAATGGAGAAACTCCATCAATTATGATAACTGCAGCTTGACCATCAGCATATCCATTGCACGATGTTGGAACACTTAAAACATCTGTTGATAATGTGCAACTTGCATTATTAACTACAATCGAAGCATTTGCTGTACAAGAATTTGTATCAGTAATTGTAACTGAATAAATTCCTGTTATCAAGTTTGAAATATCTTCAGTAGTTTCTGCATTATTCCAATAAAATTCGTATGGACTCAAACCACCTGATACAGTTAAGTCGATTGAACCATCGCCACCCGAAACTTCATTAGTTACAACAGATGATAATAATATAGCCGAAGGTTCATCAATTGTTATATTTAATGTAGTAGAGCATGTATTTGAATCCAAAATCTCAACAGAATATATTCCTCCTGATAAATTCGTTAAATCAGCTGTTGTTTCTCCAGTCAGCCAAGAATATGTATAAGGCAATGTTCCTCCCGAAACTGATAAGTCGATGCTTCCATTATTGTCACCAAAGCAGATAACATCGCTACTAACAATTGAAGCGAATAACGAATCAGGTTCAAAAATATCAACTGATGTCGAAACTGAGCAGGAATTGCTATCTAAAACATTTACTGAATATGTTCCTTCTATTAAGCCAACAATATTTTGAGTAGTTTCAGCATTGCTCCATAAATATGTGTATGGTAATGTTCCACCTGTAAGGGTTAAATTAGCTGTTCCATTTGCCAAACCGTAACAAGAAATATCAGAACCAACAATTGTTGCTACTAAAGCATTTGGCTCAGATACTATCATTTCAGTTTCAACTGTACAGTTTAAACTATCGGTTACCGTAACAAAATAATTATCAGCCGAAATATTGGTTAACCCTGAAGTTGATTCGCCAGATAACCATGAGTATGTATATGGCGTAACACCGCCCGAAACAGTTAAATCAATATTTCCATTTGATAAACCATTACAAGTTACGTTGTCGATGTTTACACTTACCAATAATTCCGTTGGTTGAGAAATATTAACGGTATCTAATATTTGACAATTATGTCCATCTTTTACGGTAACATAATACTCATTCGCACATAAGTTTAAGTTTGATGCCGATAAAGCTCCATTCGACCAACTATATGTGAATGTATTTGTTCCTCCCGATGCAATAACAAGAGCATTACCATTGCAAGCACCATAACAAGAAACATCGTTTGATGTTAAGCTAGCTGACACAACAGTTGGATTTATCAATTCAACTGTATCGCTTACCGAGCAGGCGTTTGCGTCTATTACATTAACTGAATAAGAACCAGCACAAAGATTTGTGATACTTGATGTTGATGCAGTTGTATTCCATGCAATAGTGTAAGGCGAAGTTCCGCCAACAATATTAACCGATGCAGAACCATTGCAATCGTCGTTACACAATGGATTAACTGAAGTTATAGAAATCGAAGCACCCGGAATATTTGAAAGTATTGCCTGAGCAGTAGCCGTACAAGCATCAGAACTAGTAACAGTTACATTATAGATTCCTGCGGTTAATCCTGTTGCTGTTTGAGTTGATTGAGATAATGCATCGTCCCATTCATAAGTATAAGGAAAAAATCCCCCGCTTACAACATTAACCGATGCCGTTCCATTTGGATTGCCACAAGTTGTGTTAGAAATTGTAGTAGTTAATAATATTTCTTCAGGTTCAGTAATTGTTACGATTATCGAACTTGTACAAGAATTTGAATCCGTTACAAGTACATCGTAATCATTTCCTTGTAATGCATTGATATCTTGAGTTACTTCGCCATTACTCCATAAATAATTATATGGTGTAACACCGCCACTTACAGTCAAATCAATACTTCCATCTTGTGAATTATAACAAGAAACATTTGTAGCTAATTTGGTTAAAAGCAACTCGTCAGGTTGTGAAATGCTAATGTTATCGAATATTTCGCAAGAATTGTCATCGGTAACTGTTATTGTGTATGTTCCTGCAGTAATTGAGTTTCGATTTAATGTTGCAGCACCATCGTTCCATAAATAAGTATATGGTGATGTTCCCCCTGAAACCGTTGAACTAATTGCTCCTGTGCTAAATCCATAACAAAGAACATCAGTTCCTGATAAACTCAACAATAAACTTGTAGGTTGATCAACATTTACTGAAGTTGTAGTTATACAAGACTTATTGTCAGTAATCGTAACACTGTAAGTTCCATAAGCTAATCCATTAATATCTTCGTCTGTATCAAAATTTGACCAAATAAATGAATAAGGAGAATTACCTCCTGAAACTGTTAAATCGATATAACCGTCTGCACTTCCATAACATAATGTCGATGTTCCTATTCCACTTGCTGTTAATTGAGCAGGTTCAGTTATGACAATACTTGCATTGTAAAAACATCCATTAGCATCGGTTACATCAACAGTTTGCTGAATTGCATTTAAGGCAACAGCAGTAGCAGTAGTTTCTCCACTATCCCAATAATAAGTATATGAGCCTATTCCTCCACTTGCACTTACCGTAGCTGTTCCATCAGATAATCCATTACAAGAAACTGGAGTAGATGAAATTATGGTTGCAATTAAAATATTAGGTTGACTAATTGTAACAGAAGTAGTTGAAGTACAATTATTATCATCGGTTACTGTAACAGTATATGTTGCTGCCGATAAACTGGTTGCTGTTTCAGATGTTTGACCATTGCTCCACTCATAATCGTATGGTGTTACACCTCCAATTGCTGTTACTGTTGCTGATCCGTTAGAATCACCATTACATAAAACACTGGTTGACGAAACAATACTTGCAGTTGGTCCAGTTGCATTGCTTACCGTAATCGATTTTATTTCAGTACAAGAATTTGCATCTGAAACAGTTACAATGTAGATTCCTGAAAATAAAGCAGATTCTGTATTACTAGTTAGAATCGAATTCATGGTATTATTTCCGGTTGACCATACATAATCGTAAGGAGAGGTTCCTCCAGTAACATTTACTGTTGCAGTTCCATCAGCAGTAGCACATGATGAGTTTGTTGTACTAGATGTTAAAACTATTGCAGCAGGTTCAGTTACTGCTCCTGAAGCATTTGCAGTACAACCATGAGCATCAGTTACAACTACATTGTATGTATCAGCATTTAAATTAGTTGCAATTGCAGTTGTTTGAAAACTTGCATCGTCCCATTGATATAAATATGGTGAAGTTCCTCCAGTTACATTTGCATTTACAGAACCATTGCTTAATCCATTACAAGTTGTGGCATTTGCGGTAGGGCTTGAAACCAATAATGTTGGCTCAGATATTACTACCGATGTATTTGCTGTACAAGCTTTAGAATCGGTTACAGTTACAGCATATGTTCCAGCTAGTAACCCCGTTGGGTCTTCAACTGTTCCTGCTCCATTTGACCATGCAAAAGTATTTGGCAAAGTTCCGCCTGTTACAGTCAAACTAATACTTCCATTCGCATTTCCATTACACAAAGCATCGGTTGCAAGACCTGATGCAGAAAGAACTGCGGGTTCTGTAATCGTGATGCTTGCGTTTTTAGTACAACCATTACCATCAGTTACAAGTACAGAATGCAAACCAGCATTTAAAGCTACTGCCATTGCGGTTGTTTCACCGTTATCCCATAAATATGAATATGTTCCTGCTCCCGTTCCTCCACTTACGCTTACAGTTGCTTTTCCTGTTGATAATCCATTACATGTTACTGGGGTTGATGAACCAATACTAGCATTTAATACGCTTGGTTGCGTAATTAACACAGAAGTAGTTGCAGCACAATTATTATCATCGGTAACTGTAACTGAATAAGTTATTGCAGATAAACCAGTTGCATCAGCAATTAATTGACCATTGCTCCATTCATATGTATAAGGAGTTGTCCCTCCTGTAGCTGAAACAGTTGCAGTTCCATCAGAGCCTCCAAAACAAGAAACATTTGATGAAACAATACTTGCAGTCGGAGCAGTTGCGTCGCTTACTGTAATAACTTTTATTTCTGAACAAGAGTTTGCATCCGTAACTGTTACATTATAAGTTCCTGAAAATAAATTAATTTCAGTATTAGATGTAAGAACTGAGTTTAGTACGCTAGTTCCTGTTGACCATTCATAATCATAAGGAGAAATACCTCCTAAAACGTCAACAGTTGCAGTTCCATCATCGGTAGTACACGATGAATTTGTTGTGCTTGGTGTTAAAACAATTGCGGCAGGTTCAGTTACTGTTCCTGATGCATTTGCTGTACAACCATGAGCATCAGCTACAACAACATTGTATGTATCAGCAGTCAAATTAGTTGCAATTGCAGTGGTTTGAAAACTTGCATCGTCCCATTGATAGGTATAAGGAGTTGTTCCTCCAGAAGCATTTGCATTTACAGAACCATCGCTTAATCCATTACAAGTTGCTACTGTTACGGTAGGGCTTGAAACCAATAATGTTGGTTCAAATATTTCCACAGATGTATTTGCTGTACAACCTTTTGAATCGGTTACCGTTACTGCATATGTTCCTGCTGCTAATCCGCTTGGGTCTTCAACTGTTCCTGCTCCATTTGACCATGCAAAAGTATTTGGTAAAGTTCCACCTGTAACAGTCAAACTAATACTTCCATCTGCATTTCCATTACACAAAGCATCGGTTGCAAGACCTGATGCAGAAAGAACTGCGGGTTCTGTAATCGTGATGCTTGCATTATCGGTACAGCCGTTGCCATCAGTTACAACAACGGAATGAGAGCCTGCGTTAAGTGCTGTTGCGGTAGCTGTTGTTTCGCCGTTATCCCATAAATATGAATATGTTCCTGCTCCTGTGCCACCACTTACACTTACTGTGGCTGTTCCAGTTGACAATCCGTTACAGGTAACTACAGTCGAAGTTCCAATATTCGCATTTAAGACTGCTAATTGAGTAATCGTTACAGAAGTAGAAGCTGTACAATTATTATTATCAGTAATGGTAACGGTATATGTTGTTGCTGACAAACCTGTAGCAGTTGCCAATGTTTGGCTATTACTCCACTCATAATCATATGGTGTTTCACCTCCAGAGCCAAGTACTGTCGCAGCTCCATCAGAACCTCCATTGCATGATACGTTTGTTTGAACACTTATACTTGCTGTTGGAGAGGCATCGTTATTAACTGTTATTGATATATCGTCAGAACATCCGTTAGCATCGGTAATAGTAACTGTGTATGTTGCTGCCGATAAACTGTTTACTGTGTTTGAAGTTAATACACTTGCATAAGTATTTGAACCTGTTGACCATTCGTAATCGTATGGAGAAGTTCCTCCGGTAACATTTGAAGTTGCAGTACCATCGCTCGTGCTACAAGAAGCATTTGTTGTGCTTGAAGTCAAGGATAATGCTACAGGTTCGCTAAGAGAAATTGAAGAACTTGCGATACAACCCATATCATCTTCAACTGTAATTCCATAATTTCCAGCAAGTAAAGCTGTTGCGGTTTCTGTAGTTTGAAAACTAGCATCGTTCCACTGATAAGTGTAAGGAGTTGTTCCTCCAGAGACATTTGCAGAAGCAGAGCCATTGCTCAATCCATTACAAGTTACGTTTACAGCTGAAGGAGATAGAGTTAGTGCATCTGGTTCAGAAATTGTAGCTGAATTATATGCAACACAGCCTTTGCTATCGGTAATTGTAACCGAATAAGTCCCTGCTGCAACATTTGTTAAATCTTGTCCAGTATAGCCACTCGACCAATTATATCCATATGGGGCTGTTCCACCTGAAACCGACAAGTTAAATATTCCGTTAGTTCCTCCGTTACAACTTACATTTGTAATAATATACGAACTTGTCAATTCGTTTGGTTCTGTTAAGGTATATACATCTGATTGAGTACAACCATTAGCATCAGTAACCGTAACATTATATGTTCCAGCTGTTAATCCTGTTTGGTCCTCGGCAGTAGCATTTAAACCCGAACCATCAACAGTTGTCCAACTAAAAGTATAAGGAGCATATCCATCGGATAATGAAATACTTATTGCACCATCATTATCTCCATTACAAGAGATATTTGATAATGTACGACTAATTGTTATTCCTGCAGCACAGAACATCGCTTGATCTCCGGCAGTAATATCACTTAGTGTTGAAAGCGTTCCAGTTACGAAGTTCGACAAATCGTTAACGGTAGCAAGTTTTATCCAACGTGAGCCATTCCAATATCCACTAAACATGTCTATTTCTGTTCCCTCCACATCGGCTGTGAGATAAGTCCCTGTAAGATCGTATGTGTAACTCGAAATATTACTTTGGCTTAAAGACCAATATCTTGTTAAATAACTTCCAGTAGTAGAATTTGACGAATGTTTAGCGTCGGTAAGTTTAACTCCCGCATAAGCTGATGCTCCAAAAGTTCCACTTGTAAAATTCAAGGTAATTGGAGAATATTCTACTGTACTTGTGTTATCTCCAACAGGAAAAGTAAAACTTCCGGTTGACGAAAACGTCTTGCGTAACTCTCCCGTACTACTTGCAACAATCATGTTTGTTGACGATGGAGTTCCTGAAATAGTTGATGCTGCTGCTAAGGTAAGATTTTTAGTTCCTAAGTTTAACAAGCCGCTCGACAATGTCAAGATTCCGTTTACTGTGGTACTTGCAGTTAAGGAAATTCCTCCTACAGTGTTAACAGTCAATTTTTCAAATCCGGTAGAATTTCCTGCAATTGACTTTGCATTTGTACCTTGAAAAGCAACTTCTCCGTCTGTATCTATATTTATAAACACAGAACCACTTGTGGCACTATTCGTCCAATCTCCTTCGATTTTTATTTTTCCATCTAAGTCAATTCGTCCATGTTTTATCCCACTTGTTTTATTGGTGTAGTCGGCGTCGGCACCACCTTGAACGGAAACTATTGCTCCACTGGAAACAATCATTTTGGCTCCGTTGTTTACAATTCCTTTTTGACCAAAAGCTACAAAAATAGAGCTTAAGAAAAGGAAGGCTGCTAATGTTACGGTTGTTTTCATAATGTGTGTTATATATATTTCAAATTTAATTATTTATTTGCTTTTTGTTTCAAATTGTATGATAAGTTCGTCCACTTTTTTATTCAGTTCATCAACTTTTTGGATTTGAGTCTTCAATTTCATATTTTCATTTTTCAACGCATCAATTTGTTTTTGCTGTTCTTTCATTGCCTCAACAAGCAATGCTGTAATTGGAGCATAAGACATGGTGTATTTTCCTTCGAATTTATCAACTACTTCGGGAATAACTTCTTCTGCTTCCTGAGCAATAAACCCCATTTGTAATCTATCGCCCATTGTATTGTCTTTCCAATTAAAATTAACCCCTCGTAATTTCATAACTTTATCAAGAGGATTAGAAATTTCGACAATATCTTTTTTATAATTTCTATCACTTATTACAGCCCAAGTGGTTGTTCCTCCAGCAGATCCGTTAACGAAAAATGTTTTTCCGTTAGTGTTATCTCCGTTGATCACTACTCTATTGTTATCAAATTCACCGTAAATAAGTGGGGCTTCATAAAATCCATTTTGAGTTGCATTAATGCAAAGTCGATAAGATCCTGTTTGAAACCTTCCTGCTTCACTTCCAAGAAAAACATTAAAATCGCCTGTGGCAGTTTCTCCTGCATATCGACCCAAATAGGTATTAAATTTACCTGCTATATTTGACCAACCAGATTTATGTCCCAAAAAAGTATTTGCTAAA
This sequence comes from Bacteroidetes bacterium GWF2_33_38, assembly GCA_001769505.1. Taxonomy (GTDB): domain Bacteria; phylum Bacteroidota; class Bacteroidia; order Bacteroidales; family GWF2-33-38; genus GWF2-33-38. The sequence goes on along the minus strand of MEOF01000040.1, from coordinate 96,456 downwards.
CCAGTTGTATTAGAATATCCTGACTCCATTCCGATAAAAGTATTTACAGAGCCTTCCTCCATAGTTCCTCCAATATTAGAATTCCCACTTTTGTAACCAATAAAAATATTTTGATAACCAGTAATATTTGCATGACCAGCACCAACTCCCATAAAAATATTTTGATGAGCATTGTTTAATGAACCAGCACCATTTCCAATAAACACATTGTCCCAACCACTTAAATTTGATTCTCCAGTTCCATTTCCAATAAATACATTATCGAACCCACTTCTGTTAGAATATCCAGCACCTTTTCCAAGAAAAACATTTCGATTTCCATTTACATTTGAATATCCACTATTAAATCCTAAGAATAAGTTAGAGCTACCTGTTTTATTTGATTTTCCAGCTTGATATCCATAAAATGAATTGAAATATCCGCCTTTTGTTGAATCACCACTATTGTGTCCAATAAAATAATTATTAGCGGTTAAGTTCAATAAGCTACTACTCCCGCCTTCTAAATTAGCAATTCCAAAACCGGCTGTGGAATCGCCAATAAAAACTTGAGCACTATCTTCGTTAATCGTAAAAAGATTGTATGTACTCGCTCTTCCAGGGCTAAAGCCGCCAACAGCAAAACCACCTTTTGTGCTTTCTGCTCTCAATGGGTTTTCTTCCTCGATATACATACGAATACTATCGGGAGTTACTCTTAAATATTCTGTAGTTGTTCCCCTACTTGGGCTAAAACCACCAACAGCAAAACCGCCTTTTGTGCTTGAAGCTCTGTAAAGAGTGTCATCATAAACATATATTCTTACCCCGTTAGGATATACGGCAAAAATAGTATCTCCATTATGGTTTACTACATCAAAAATAGGTTCGTCTAGTCCATTTGTGATATCAGCTTTCACTTCTAGTTTCCCTTTCGGATCGGTAGAACCAACTCCCATATTTAACAATGTATTGGATAGATAAATGTTTCCTAAACCGGCAGACCAAAGCGTATCGGTTTCAGATGTAATGAGATTAACCCAAGTTGTTCCATTGTAATACATAAACTGATTTAAGTTCGTATCAAAAACCAATAAACTTGTTGGAGGAGTTAGGATTGCCAATCGTGCTAATGTAGTAACACGAGGAACCAACATTCCTTTTGTTTCTGAATTAACATCAAGCATTGCTTTAGAGTTTGCCGTATAACTGTCGTTATCGGTAATAGCAATGTTCTGAGCATCTGCAATTGTCAATGTGCAATGTGCAATTAATAATGCTAAAAAGAGTTTTGTAAGTGTTTTCATTTATTTTTTTGATATTATATATTTTATTTAGGCTATTTATTACTTTGCATATTGTAAATTAATATTTTCAACTTTTCAATCTCTGATTTAAGCTGGTCAATTTCCATTGATTTTTTGTCTAAGAATTTATTTCGTTCGTATAGCTGTTCAATTTGTTGTTGTTGCTCCTGAATACTCTTTATCAAAATAGGAACAAGTTTCACATAATCCAAACTCCATAAATCAGTAGAGTCGTTAATCGGTCTTGTTACAGCTTCTGGAATCACACAAAATACTTCTTGAGCAATTAGTCCTATTGTATTAGTATGTGTATTACCCAACAATAAACTTCCTTCAGTAAATGACGATTCGTAATGATCGAATCTTTTTGCTGAAAGCCTCATTATTTCATCTAGTCCATAATTTAACTCTACTTGATTCAATTTTACTCTACTATCAGAATATGTGTTCCACGCATATGCTCTACCACATCCAAGAGAAGCAGATGAATTATTTGGCAATTCTAATTTATAAGTTGGATTTGTTTGACCTATTCCAACTTTATCTGCAAAAAAATTGTATGTTCCTTCGTACCCCCAGCTAAAATATGTTCCATCGTACCAGAGAGCCTCATCTCCATTTACTCGCAAAGCGACTCCGGTTAAACCTTTATTTAGGTTTGTAACTCCTGCAACATCTAATGTATATGATGGATATTCACCTATTCCAAGATAATTATTTATCTGAACTCTGTTAGTCGCAAAATTTCCATAAATTAATGCGTCATCAGAGTCAGCATTTGAATTTTCGATATATAATTTATTAGAGTAAGATTCGCTATACCCGGCATTATATCCAATAAAGACATTTCCGGTACCTGTAGAACTGTTTCCAGCACTTGTTCCAACCATAACATTATTACTTCCTGAAGTATTCCCCTGACCAGCACTTTTACCAATGTAGGTGTTATTACTTCCTTCTGCAGAAAAATATCCTGCCAAATCTCCAAAACAAGCATTAGAACTTCCTGTTTGATTATAATAACCTGACAGATTACCAACATACGTATTTCTTTCACCAGTATCATTATATTCACCAGACTGTGCACCTACGAACGTATTATAACTACAATTAGTTGAATAAAAACCAGCCATACTACCAACAAATGTTGAATTTATTCCCGAAAACAATTTATTGCCAGCATTAGACCCTAAAAATGTCAAGCTCCAGCCAGTAGAAGTTGAAGAACCTGCATCGGCACCTAAAAATGTATTCAAATACCCTGTGGTATTGGAATAACCAGCTGTTGCACCAACAAATACGTTCTCCCAACCAGTAGTGTTAGAATAACCACTTAAATATCCATAAAATGAATTCTTATCGCCATATGAACCACCACCGCCAAGATTATTATAACCACTCATATAACCCATAAATGAGTTGTACGAACCAGAAGTATCTCTATAACCGCTTTGATATCCTATAAATGAATTGAATTTACCTGTTGTAATATACCGACCTGCTTCATGTCCAATAAAATAGTTTTTTGGTGTTAATTTCAAATAACTTGTTTTATTTGAAGCACCGATATTTTGCACGCCGAATCCAGCAATTGTATCTTCTGTCCATATTCTTGTGCTATCATTTGTAACTCGTAAAAATTCGTTTGTCAATCCTCTTCCAGGACTGTAACCACCAACGGCAAAACCACCTTTGGTGCTAGATGCTCTATTTTCATCACTTTCTTCAATATAAATACGAACACTATCTGGGGTTACTCGAAGATATTCATTGATTGTAGCTCTATCTGGACTAAAACCACCAACAGCAAAACCTCCCTTTGTGCTTGATGCTCTATTTAGAGAATTATCTGCAACATTTATTCGTACTCCTTGTGGATATACTGCAAAAATGGTATCTCCATCATTATTTACTACATTAAAAATTGCCTGATCTATTCCATTTGTTGCATCGGCTCGAATATCTAATTTATTATTTGGGGAGATAGTCCCAACTCCAAATTTATCGCTTGCATCAGTTAAATAAACTTTGTCGGGAGCTGTATAGCTCAATATCCCACTTGCGTTTCCTGATGTTAAATTTACCCACGATGTGCCGTTATAAAAATAAAAACTTCCGGCATCGGTATCAAAAATCAACAATCCTGTTGCAGGGCTTGCAACTGCTGTTCGTTGTGCTGTGGTTAATCGTGGAACCAACATTCCTTTTGTGGTTGATTTTACATCGAGCATTGCCGATGAATTCGCCGAATATGCATCATCATCGGTAATGGCAATATTTTGCGCGTTTACAATTGTCAATGAGCAATTTGCAATTAACAATACTAAAAAGATTTTAGTTAGTGTTTTCATATTTTCAAATTTACTCGATTACGGTAATATACCAACTCATACTTAACATATCAATAGTTGTAGCAGAGGTATTTTTTAATTTTACAGTAACAGTTCCTGCTGCAGATACACGTGCGTAACAAATAATTAACCCGTCAGTAAGATCGTTTTCAGGAGAAATATATACTGTTGAACCCACCACAGCATTTGCAACAGCAAAATTTTGAGTAGTAGATATATTAGTTGCTAAAGATGGTAAGTCTTTAACTACTGTAACTTTAATAACATTTGCAATAGTTGTTCCATTGGCACCAAGTTTCATATTTCCATTAACTTCAAGTTTTCGAGTAGGAGCTGTAACTCCTATTCCTACATTACCATCTCCACATATGCGAACAAGCTCTGATGTACCAGCATAAAAACGATGACTAAATGCACTTGTCGCTTGAGCGACAGAATACCATAATGTGGAAGTAGTATACCCTAAAGCGTAATCAACACTTGTTGCATTAATTGACGGATTTATAATAATCTTTGTACCATTGCTTCGATTTGTAAACGCAGGAATACCAGCACCATTAGAATTAAACATTAACATATTTGAAGACCCTCCATTTAAGAATATTTTTGAATTTGTTCCAGTAGGAACTCCTATTTCGATTTTTTCAGTAGGGGTAGCAGTCCCAATTCCAACATTTCCATTTTTAAGAACAGTCATTGCATTCCACCTATAAACTTCATCCGATCCATTTCCAATTACAAATATAGGATCTGTCTCAATCCATGAATCTGCAGTACCTGCAAATATATTATACCTACCAATTGTAAATGAAGCATAAGGCTGAGAAAAAGTACCAACACCCAAAGCTGCTGAATAATTTCCACCTGCATTTGACATATATCCCAATGTTGCAGAGCCTACTCCATTTGCTGAGGTAAATTGACCCATTGAAATAGAATAATCTCCATTTGTTATAGTTCCATAACCAAGCGACGTAGAATAATAACCTGCAGCATTTGAGAAATAGCCCATTGCTGTTGACCCACGACCACTCGCAACTGATTGGTCTCCCATAGCTGTTGAGTAATCGCCACTAGCTGTTGTCATACTGCCCATTGCTGTTGAATAATTGTTATTTGCTGTTGTAAGTATTCCCATTGCTGTTGAAGCATACCCACTTGCTGTATTATGTACTCCAATTGCAGTAGAAGCCATACCACTCGCTACTGTCTGTTGTCCCATTGCAGTCGAATAATACCCAGAAGCCATTGTTTTATATCCTATTGCTGTTGAATACCAGTTGGTTGAATTAGCTTTATAACCTATCGCTAATGAATAATTGCTTTGTGCTAATGATTGTGTTCCAATTGCAAATGCTCCATTACTAGTTGCCTGTGCTCCCATTCCTATAGCAACCGACCATGGGGCAGTTGCTTTTGTATTTTCTGTAGTAACACCTGAAGAATCTCTACCAATAAAACCTATTGCAAAACTCCCTAAACCACTAGCTTCTGTGCCAACTCCAATTGCAAAAGCATCCTGAGCACTTGATTTAGCTAAATAGCCTAAAGCATAACTTCCACTTCCGATAGCCTGACTTCCTTTTCCAAAAGCATACGCATCATTATTATTTGCAAAAGCACTATCTCCAAATGCAAAAGAATTTTCAGAATTTGCGATTGCATTTTTCCCAATTGCAGTTGAGTAATTACCTCTTGCAATACACTCATATCCTAGAGCTTGTGACCAATTTCCTATGGATCTAGAATCATAGCCCGATGAAAATGAATTTGTTCCAACACTATCTGGATCTTCTACTAATACTTTTCCTGTCATAAAAGCCTCTTTTAATGGATACCAAAGTATTCTTGCTTCATCAATTGTATCGGCTGTATTTGAACCATAAATATTAAAATAATCGGTTGCAACTCCTCTTCCTGGACTAAAACCTCCAACGGCAAAGCCTCCCTTTGTACTTTCGGCTCTGGACAAATCGCCTTCTTCGATATAAATACGAACACTATCAGGAGTTACACGAAGATATTCATTGATTGTAGCTCTACCTGGACTAAAACCTCCTACAGCAAAACCTCCCTTTGTACTTGATGCTCTAGTAAGAGAATTATCTGCAACATTTATTCTTACACCTTGCGGATATACAGCAAAAATAGTATCGCCATCATTATTTACTACATTAAAAATTGCCTGATCTATTCCATTTGTTGCGTCGGCTCTTATATCTAGTTTATTTTTGGGTGCAACAGTACCAACTCCGAACTTATCAGTTACATCTGTTAAATAAACTTTGTCGGGAGCTGTATAGCCCAATATTCCACTTGCGTTTCCTGATGTTAAGTTTACCCATACACTTCCATTGTAAAAATAAAAACTTCCTGCATCGGTATCGAAAACCAACAAACCCGTTGCAGGACTTGCAACTGAAGATCGCTGTGCCGTTGTTAATCGAGGCACCAATATTCCTTTACTAGTTGATTTAACATCAAGCATTGCCGATGAATTTGCCGAATATGCATCATCGTCGGTAATGGCAATGTTTTGAGCCTTTGCAATTGTCAATGAGCAATATGCAATTAGTAATACTATAAAGATTTTGCTTAGTGCTTTCATGCTTATTTACCTATTTTCTAAATTTTCGATTCTTTGCATTAATATATTATTTTGTTCAATCAATTTATCAATCATTGTTTGTTGTTCTTGAATAGCTTTAGTTAAAACAGGGATTAAACGACTATTTGAAATATTGTAAAATCCGGTTTCGTCATCAAGAACAACCATTTCAGGATAAACTTCTTTTAATTCTTGTGCAATAAACCCTGTTTGAATATTGTTTTTTTCATCTTCGAGAAAACTAAAATCGACCACTCTAATATTATTAACAATTGACAATCCTTGTTTTTTAGTATTTAAGACATTTTTCTTAAGTCTAATATCTGAAACATTATATAAATCGACGGTTCCCATATTATTTCTGATTGATCCTTCATAAGTTCCATTTCCGTCGTAAAATCTAATGAAATATCCAATCCCTGCAGGAGTATCTTCTCCTGCTTGAATTTTTATGCCATATCTATCTATATTATTTCCGTCGTTATGAAATTCGGCAGCGTAATAATAAGAAGCATCTGAATATACTTCTAATGCAGATGTGGGAGCAACTGTTCCAATCCCAACTTTTCCTCCCATAATAGCCATAGAATTTGCCTGAGAAACAATAGCTCCATTTTGGTCATCTAAAGCAATAGCAAATGAATAGTTTCCTTCAGCTGTAATCTCACGACCAAAAGCAGTAGAGTACAAACCACTTGCGGTAGTACTATAACCCATTGCTGTTGAGGCTGTATTACTTGATGTTGTATAGTAGCCAGTTGCAAAAGAACTCGCACCACTCGCTACTGCATGATTACCAAAAGCAGAAGAATACTGACCATTAGCCTGTGCATAATTACCAGAAGCAAATCCTGCATCACCAGTTGTAGAAGAACGCATTCCAAAAGTAGCAGACCATCGTCCTCCAGCAGTAGTATGATACCCAAATGCACTTGAGTTATAAGCCGTTGCAGCGGATTCTTCACCAGTTGCTAAAGAGAATGCACCACTTGCTGTAGTTTTATAACCAAATGCAGTAGAGCCTGCCCCAGAAGCAAGAACAGAATTTCCAAATGCAAACGAACCATACATAGAACCTCTTGCATTTGCACCTATGCCTATTGCAAAGCCACCAGCCGAATCAGCTCTACAACCACCTCCAATAGCAAAAGCACCATCACTTAATGCAATTGAGCTAGTTCCAAATGCATAGGACCTTTTACCATAACAAGCGGAGTTTTCACCAATAGCCATAGCAAAATCACCACTTGCAGTTGTATTTAACCCAAAAGCATAAGCTCCAAAATTATTAGTAGTAGCACCTAATCCTATAGCCATTGAATAATCTCCATTTGCAACAGTATAATTTGCCGTAGGGTTTCCAGTCAGAGTATCTCTACCAACTGAGCCAAAAGCAAATGATCCTATAGCCATTGCTTTAGCTTTGTCTCCGAAAGCAAAAGAATTTGCTCCGTCAGCCCTTGCTTTATATCCGATTGCAGTAGAATTTTCTCCTCTAGCTTTAGCATTGTATCCAAATGCTTGTGAAAAATTCCCAATTGCTTTTGATTCGTTACCAGTAGCAAAAGAATTGGTACCGACACTATCGGAACTTTCAACCAAAACACGTCCCGCTAAAAATGCCTCTTTTAATGGATACCAAAATATTCTTGCCTCGCTTGGAGAAATTGTGTCAACTGTGTTTGAGCCGTAAATATTAAAATAATTTTTGGGATTAGATCTTCCCGGGCTAAAGCCTCCAACAGCAAAACCGCCTTTGGAGCTTTCTGCTCTATTCAAATCACCTTCTTCAATATTCATTCGAATACTATCGGGAGTTACTCGTAAATATTCGCTGGTAGTTGCTCCCCTACCCGGACTAAAACCTCCAACTGCAAAACCGCCTTTGGTACTTGATGCTCTTGTTCCATTAGGCTCATCAACTACATTAATTCTTACGCCATGCGGATAAACTGCAAAAACCGTATCTCCATCGTTATTCACTACATTAAAAATTGCTTGATCTAATTCGTTTGTCGCATCTGCACGAATATCTAATTTATTGTTTGGAGCAATGGTTCCAACTCCTAATTTATCGTTTGCATCGGTTAAATAAACTTTGTCAGGAGCAGTATAACCCAAAATTCCGCTCGCATTTCCTGAAGTTAAATTTACCCACGAAGTGCCATTGTAAAAATAAAAACTTCCTGCATCGGTATCGAAAACCAATAAACCTGTTGCAGGACTTGCAACGGCTGTTCGCTGTGCCGTTGTTAGTCGAGGCACCAACATTCCTTTAGTGGTTGACATAACATCAAGCATAGCAGATGGCTTAGCTGTATAAGCATCATCGTCAGTAATGGCAATGTTTTGAGCTAATGCAATTGTCAACGTACAATGTGCAATTAGCAATGTTAAAAGGATTTTAGTTAGTGTTTTCATAATTATTCGTTATTTTCTGCTTTAATATTCAACATATTTTGCATTTGATTGATTTGTTTCTGCATATCGTTTAGTTGAATATTTTGTTTGATTTCGTTTGCTGATTTTATATCCATTTCTGCTTTTAAAGTATCATTTTTTCTTATTAAAACTTCGATTTGATTTTGTTGATCTTTAATTGCTTGAATCAACACAGGTGTTAATTTTTCGTAATCAATGCTCCAAAGTTCCTTTGCCTCATCTTCCGGTTTAAACACGACTTCAGGTATAATTTGATATAATTCTTGTGCTATTAATCCCAACGATAAATTATGATTTTCTCCAAGCTTCAACCTACCGTCTATAAATTCAGAGTCATAATGCTGATATTGCTTTGGTTGCATTTTCATAATATCTTCAAGACCATACTTAATATTTTCTTGCTCTTTCTTAACTCTACTATCCGAATAAGTTACCCAAGCGTTAGCAATTCCTTTTCCAATCAAATTAACAGTACTATTAGGTAAAGTCAATCTATACGTTGGAGAAGTAACACCCAAGCCAAGTTCATCTTCAAAATAATTATATGTACCACCATATCCCCAGCTAAAATAAGTTCCATTGCTCCATAATGCTTCAACACCATTTGCACGTAAAGCTATGGCAGTTCCATAACCAGACATTAAATTAACAGCACCGGCAACATCAAGTTTGTATGCTGGAGCAGTAGTCCCAATACCAATATTTCCGGCACTGCCTGAGATTTCAGATACTCCTCCTGAACCACTACCTAGTCTTAATGTAGCAATTGAATTATCCCATGTACCACAAATAGCGAGAGTATTTGCCGAACCCACATCCCAAATTTCTGAATCATCGCCGCCTTTAAAATACATACCACTAATATTATTTGCATTTGCATAAACAGCACCAGTAGCCCTGATATCTCCATTAACATCTAATCTATAAGAAGGAGTAACAGTGTTGATCCCTACATTTCCTCCCATAATTGCCATTGTGTTCGCCTGAGCTAAAGTTGTAGAGCTTAAATTGTCTAATGCAATACCAATTGAATATTGGCCAGAAGTTGTTATACCTCTTCCTATTGATGTAGAATAATTACCGCTTGCTGTATTATCACATCCAATAGCAAATGAATATTCACCACTAGATATTAAGTTATGCCCTATTGCGAAAGCCCCCAATCTATTAATTGTATTATTATATCCTAAAGCCATAGAAACATCGTATAAACCTGGAAAATCATTGTAAAAATGATTACTGTTCCCAAATGCATACGAATATGGGTAACTAGCTACATTTCCATCACCAATTACAACTGAACCACTAGCATTATTATCAAAGTCATTATCGGAACCTATTAGGATTGCAGCATTAGTATTACACATGTTGCCAGTTCCAATTGAAATAGAATTACTGCCCGTAAAAGAATATGAGCCTAAAACAACCGAAGACTCTCCCGCATAAGCACTTGTACCCAACGCAACTCCTCGTTTATATGCAAGAGCATCTTCTCCAAGAGCTATAGAAGACCTTTCCCATGCTTCTGATTTATATCCTCCCGCAATTGCATATCTTCCATTTGCAATAGATTCATATCCAAATGCCGTAGAACTCACACCCTTTGCCTGTGTGTTGTTTCCGAATGCAAAGGCATTTGTTGAATCGGCTCTAGTTCCTAATCCAATGGAGAAAGAGTAATCGCCATATGCCATTGTTGGTATTCCAGTTGATATACCTGTTGTATCACGACCAACAGAACCTATTGCGTATGAACCTTTCCCCATTGCAATTGCAGAATCACCAAACGCAAAAGAGTTATCAGCATTTGCATTTGCAAAATTACCAATAGCTGTTGAATTATTTCCAAAGGCTCTTGCTTGATTTCCGAAGGCTTGTGAATAATCCCCTATCGCTTTTGATTCATTCCCCGATGAAAATGAATTGGTTCCAACGCTATCAGGTCCTTGAGCAATTACTCTACCTGCAAGAAAAGCTTCTTTGAGTGGATACCAAAAAATTCTTGCTTCGCTTGGATAAATTGAGTCAACTGTATTTGATCCATAAATATTAAAATAATTTTTCACGTTAGCTCTTCCAGGACTATAGCCTCCAACAGCAAAACCTCCTTTGGTGCTTTCTGCTCTTGATAAATCACCTTCTTCAATATTCATTCGAATACTATCTGGAGTAACTCGCAAATATTCACCGGTTGTTGCTCCCCTGCCTGGACTGAAACCTCCAACAGCAAAACCACCTTTGGTACTTGATGCTCGAGCACTTGATTCGTCAGCAACATTTATTCGTACACCTTGCGGATATACAGCAAAAACAGTATCGCCATCGTTATTTACTACATTAAAAATTGCCTGATCTAATTTGTTTGTGGCATCTGCCCGAATATCTAATTTATTGTTTGGAGCAATGGTTCCAACTCCTAATTTATCATTTGCATCAGTTAAATATACTTTATCGGGAGCTGTATAACCTAAAATTCCACTTGCACTTCCTGATGTTAAATTTATCCAAGAAGTTCCATTATAAAAATAAAAACTTCCAGCATCGGTATCAAATACTAACAATCCCGTTGCAGGATTAACCACTGCATCTCTTTCAACAGTTCTTAACCGTGGTACTAACATTCCTTTGCTGACTGACTTGACATCAAGTATTGCTGATGAATTAGCTGAATATCCATCGTCATCTGTGATAGCAATGTTTTGAGCCTTTGCAATTGTCAATGTGCAATTTGCAATTAATAATGCAAAAAAGAGTTTAATTAGTGTTTTCATGTGTTTATCTTTTATACGTTTTTTACTTGCCGATTGGAATTGATTTTAGTTGTATTGTCAAACTCCGTTTATTTATTTTTAAATTCAATATTTCTGCCAGACCAAATCGGATTAACCAAAACTTTAATTACTCCTGTTTTTCCATCAAATGATTCTAATGCTCTACCGATTACCATTCCTGGCTTTGTTGCTCTCATGGCTACACCATTTGTAGATGATGTAGTAATAAAATCACCAACTTTTATTACTCCATTCTCAGCACACACTTTTGTTGGAATTACACCTAACAATCCTACTAAAACTGAATTTTCGGGATCTTTTTCGGCACTCGAATTTCCGATAACTGCTGGATTTGTTGAATACACTCCTAAAATCATATCAGAATACTGAACTCCAGAAGTTTCAACAGAATATCCTTTTTGAGATATGGTCATTACATCTCCGGATTCATATTTTTTAGTTTCGTCTGCCTTTTTAAAATACTCAGCGTAATCAGCACCACCGGCCACCCAGCTTCCATCGCAACGTCCATCACCTGTATTTGTAAAACGAAATTCTCTATCCCAACTTCCTGTACCATGATATGAGTCAAAACTAGCTAAATCACCTGTAGAACCTTTTTGTGAAATCAATAGAACATTATCGCTTGATGAAGTACTTGAGTTTTCAATAGAAAAAGCCAAACCTGTTGATGCTGTATTAACAAAATAGCCAGTAGACCCTGAAGCACCAGTAGTTGTGGATGTAACATATAATTTATGACTACCTGGATCAGCAATTCCCATTCCTGTACTACCATATACATATAAACCATTCGCTGTAGCAGCTGTTGATGTTCCTATTGAAGTTCCTCCGTTTGTATTAACGTATAACTTGGAATTTCCACTGACCTGTACCCTGAATGGGTCTTCTGTTGCTGATGAATTAACATGTAATCTTGAATTAGGAGCATCACTTCCAATGCCTGTTTTTCCATTTTTCAATACTGTAACAGCATTTGCCCTTGTGGTGTGCCCAGTTCCATTCCCAATCACAAACAAATCATCAGTTGCAACCCACGATGTTCCCGTTCCTCTTGTAAGATTGTAACGACCTATCGAAAACGAATTGAACGAACTTGCAGATGTCAGAAGTCCCATAGAAAATGAATAGTCTCCCGAATTTGAAGCTGAAGCCCCCATAGATATTGAGTTTAATCCTCCAGCATAACACCCTGAACCAATTGCAACAGAACCTTCTCCAGTAGCTTCTCCTCCCCCCATTGCAATTGATTGATAACCACTAGCTGTTGACATCACAGATGCAAGAGAATATTCTCCTTGTGCTTGAGCAGTCGATCCAAGTGAAACAGACATAACTCCAGTTGCTAAACTTAAGGTTCCCAATGCGGTTGAGCCTGTTGCAGTTGATTGAGCTCCTTGACCAACCGCTGTTGAATATTCTCCACTCGCTCTTGTTGGAACATCACCAAAAAACCACGCTGTTGAACCAATTGCCAATGACCGTTCAGCTGTTGCTTCAGCCTCTTTACCCATTGCAATAGCCCACTTACCTGAAGCTTGTGTTCCATATCCAATTGCCATAGTAAATCCTCCTGATGCATTGCTATTGGTTCCCAAGCTAAGTGAATTTAGTGCTATTGCCATTGAACCTTGACCAAATGCGATTGAATTAGTTCCTGATGCCGTTGTTGGATCGCCATTTTGAACTCCTGCAGTATCCGTACTATAAGAACCAAAAGCATAACTTCCACTTCCTGTAGCTCTAGCTCCTGCTCCAAAAGCAAAGGAATTATCGACCTCGGCGTATGCGTTATTTCCAATTGCAGTGGAATAATCGCCAAAAGCTCGAGCCTGAAATCCCAAAGCCTGAGACCAATTTCCCATAGCAATTGAATGATAACCCGATGCAAATGAATTTGTTCCTACACTATCTACGGCACCAACATGAACCCTTCCAACTAAAAATGCTTCTTTTAGAGGATACCAAAATATTCGGGGTTCACTCTGGATTAATTTAGCTGTATTAGATCCGAAAATATTAAAATAATTTGTGGCTGTTGCTCTGCCTGGGCTAAATCCACCAACTGCGAAACCGCCTTTGGTACTTGAAGCTCTATTCAAATCGCCTTCTTCAATATTCATTCTAATGCTATCGGGTGTAACTCGTAGATATTCGTTTGTTACTGTTCCACGAGATGGACTAAAACCACCTACGGCAAAACCTCCTTTAGTACTAGATGCACGTACGGCAGGATCGTCATTTACATTGACTCTAACGCCTTGAGGATAAACCGCAAAAACGGTATCTCCATCAGAATTTTGAACTGCAAATATTGCTGTTTCCAAATCTGAATTGGGGTCTCCTTTTACCATTACACGACCGGTATTTTCGAGTACTAATCGAGCATCGCTTGTTGTAATGTTAGTGTAGCTGGCTGTTGAATTATTGGCTAATATCAAATCTCCTCTATTAAATGTAGTTGTTTTTTTATAAAAAATTCCTCCTTTAAAATAAGGAAAAGATGTTGTTGCATTACAAAATCGAAGTCCTGACAAAACGCCTGTGGTTGATGATAAATTTTGAATATCGACAAATGCACCATCTGTTCCAGTAGTATTTGTATTTGATTCGGCAACATGCAACTTATGCAGCGGACTTGTAACTCCAATACCAACTTTGTCAGTAGAAGTGCTTAAATATATATTTGGTGATGAATACAACCAAAAATTACCTCCAGTTGTTCCTGATGTAAGATTAATCCATGAACTTCCTGAATAATAATAAAATGCATTTAAACTTGTATCAAAAACTAATAACCCTGTCGCTGGACTCACAATTGCCGTTCTTTCGGTTGTTGTTAGCCGAGGAATTAATAAGCCTTTGGTTGTTGATTTAACATCTAACATAGCTGACGAACTTGCAGAATATGCATCATCATCGGTAATAGCGATGTTTTGAGCATTTGTTATTGTTAATGTTTGTACGAAAACAAAGAGTGCTAAAATAATTTTAATTGTTATTTTCATGAATATGAGTTTTTATTATTCTATTACGGTTATATAATAATTCATACTTGCAGCATCAATTGCAGCAGCAGAAACGTTTCTAAATTTCACTTCAATTGTTCCAGTTGAAGATACTCGAGCATATGAAATAATCAAGCCATCGTTTAAAGCATTCGCCGGCGAAACATAAACTGTTGAGCCAACTGCTGCATTTGCAACAGCAAAAGTTTGAGTACTAGAAGCATCAGCAGAAATAGAAGGCAAGTCTTTTACAACACTCACTTTTATAATATTAGCTATGGTTGTTCCATTGGTTCCAATTCTAGCATTTCCATTTACATCAAGGGTGCGAGTAGGCGAAGTTGTTCCAATTCCTACATTCCCTCCTAAAGGTTGTATAGACAAAGGTTCCGTAGTTCCTGCATATCCAACTTGCATCCATGCAGACCAAGGAGATGATGCCATTTGTCCAAAATCTATCGCTTCATTATCCGATACAGCAATCCTAAATACTCCTGTTGAATTAGTGCCAGGTATTGATGCTGATTGTGGGGCTCCTGATACTTCAAATTTTGTTGCAGGAGAAGTTGTTCCAATACCTAAATTTGTTCCATTGTCGTATAATAAAGAATTACCAACCGACTCAGTTCCTGTGAATTTAGCTAAATAACTTGTTGTTCCGCTTCCTGAGAAACTACTAGATACAGGTAAGCTTATCCAATCAGTTCCTGAAACTACACTTGATAATACCTGACCATTTGTTCCTGCATCTCCATCATCGTCGTATAAAATACCTGTAGCTTTAAAACTACCGTTGACTATCAAACTATTCGTTGAAAAGTTTCCATAAACAAGAGGAAGACTTGTTGATGAATTATCGATATATAATAAATTTGAACCTTCTTCATAATATCCTGATTCAAAACCAATAAAAACATTTCCCGAACTAGCTGTGCTCGACGAACCTGCACTATATCCAGAATTAGATCCAATAAAAACATTATTACTACCATTCTCAAAGTAATACCCTGCTTCTTTTCCCATTACTACATTATCAGAACCTGTAAT
This sequence comes from Bacteroidetes bacterium GWF2_33_38, assembly GCA_001769505.1. Taxonomy (GTDB): domain Bacteria; phylum Bacteroidota; class Bacteroidia; order Bacteroidales; family GWF2-33-38; genus GWF2-33-38. Next base: position 80,922 of record MEOF01000040.1, on the reverse strand, counting down.
TAACCATTGTCCTGCACTATAGCCAACCAATGTATTGTTGTGAATATTATTGTTCACAGCTGCTGCAGAACCAGCATAACTCCCCAAACAAGTATTTGCATTACCATTAATTCTTGAACCAGCATTAGCTCCAACAAATGCATTGCTATATCCAATGGCGGAACCTCCAGCACTTAATCCGATGTACGAATTACCAAAACCACTAGTATCTACTTTCCCTGCTTCTAAACCAATATAAACATTATTAGCCCCACTTCTGTTTGCATAACCAGCTTTATTTCCTATAAATATGTTATACCCACCATCATTGGAATTATCTCCAATGTTACTATATCCAGCTTGAACCCCAATAAATAGATTTCCAGGTCCATTTACATTATTATATCCTGATTCTTTTCCAATAAATATGTTTTCGTGTCCGTACTCATCATTGGCAGCAGCTTTATTGTGATACCCTGCCTTATTCCCGATAAAAATATTGTTCGCTCCTTTATACTGTCCATAACCAATATTGCTATATCCTGCTTGATAGCCGATAAAAATATTGTCCCAACCTTCTATGTTTGACTTACCTGCTTGATAACCTAAGAAAGTATTGTTTCTACCACTAGTTATTTGCTCTCCAGCTTCATGTCCGATAAAATAATTTTCAGGTGTAAGTTTCATATAACCTGACCCAGAACCATCTTCAACTCCAAAACCTGATTCTGTGCCGGTAGTATAAATTCTAGTACTATCGTCTGTTACACGAAGAAAATCGCTAGTTGTTCCTCTTGTGGGACTAAAACCCCCTACAGCAAAACCACCTTTAGTGCTTGAGGCTCTTGCTCCATCTTCTTCAAAATATACTCGAACACTATCGGGTGTTACTCGTAAATATTCGGTTATTGTTCCTCTAGTTGGACTAAAACCACCTACAGCAAAACCTCCTTTAGTGCTAGCGGCTCTAGTTGGTTCGTCTAACACATTAATTCGCACACCTTGCGGATATACAGCAAAAATGGTATCTCCATCACTATTTACGACATTGAAAATCGCTTGATCAATTCCATTTGATGCGTCCGCTTTAATATCCAATTTATTTTTAGGAGCAATTGTCCCTACACCAAACTTATCATTAACATCGTTCAAATAAACTTTATCAGGAGCTGTATATCCCAAAATACCACTAGCGTTTCCTGAAGTTAAATTTACCCAAGCACTTCCATTATAAAAATAAAAACTTCCAGCATCGGTATCAAAAACCAACAAGCCCGTTGCAGGGCTTGCGACTGCTGTTCGTTGTGCTGTGGTCAACCGTGGAACCAACATTCCTTTTGTGGTTGACTTAACATCGAGCATTGCCGATGAATTTACCGAATAAGCATCATCATCGGTAATGGCAACATTTTGAGCAAACAAACTCATATTGTTAATTACAACAATAAACACGATTAGAATCCAAAATTTTTTCATAATTATTTATACTTAATTTATACTTTATTCCTTTTTCGATTTTTGTAAATCGTCAATTTCCTTTTTCATTTGCCTTAAGAGATTGTTTTGGTCAACGATTATATTTTTCAAATCTTCATTTGCATTCTTAAGTTCGATTATTTGCATTTGAATATTTTCGACTGACTCAAGAGTCTCGAATGACATGCGAGTTAAATTGACACCATCTTTTTCGTTTTTGGCTGAAGTTACCCATGGCAAATGGTTGTTTTTAACAATAAATTCTTCAACTTCTGAAATGGTAAATTTCTTGGTATAATTCGGATTAAAAACAAAGTCTGGTTTTGAATATGTATTTATTCCAACACCATAATAAATATCTCCTTCAACACGTGCATCTCCAGCAACATGCAAAAGCTTATCAGGAGAAACCGTTCCAATTCCAACATTACCACCCATGATTGACATGGTATTATCTTGAGTAATTGTCCAACTAGATGGAAATGGATTATTTAACCCTATTCCAAATGAACGACTACCTTGAACAATAATATCACTTCCTAAAGCTGTAGAGCCATAGCCACTTGCAACAGTATATCCTCCAATTGCGGTAGAATTCATGCCGCTTGCCGTTGTTGTAGAACCCATGGCAACGGAAGAACCGCCACTTGCAGTAGTTAAATATCCTAGAGATATCGAGCCATTGTGCCCACTAGCAACTGTATTGCTTCCCATTGCTACGGAACCACTTCCCTCTGCACGACACCAATTACCAGAAGAAAACGCACAATATTCGGTTGATGTACATCCATTTCCAAAAACCAATGAACTTTGCCCCGAAGCAACAGCATCTGCCCCAATTGCTATTGAACTAGATCCACTAGCCACTGCATTATATCCTATCGCTATTGTATTCTGATTTGAAGCAGTTGACTTATTTCCAATCGCCGTAGAATAAGTTCCCGAAGCAGTTGTTTTAGTTCCTATTGAAAAAGCTCCTTGAGCAGAAGCAATAGAACCCATTCCAAAAGCATATGAATAATCACCACTTGCAGTTGTTGAGCCAATTGGAAAGCCGTAAACATCAATTCCTCTTGAACCAATTGCAAAACTTCTTAATCCGGTTGCATGAGCCTCTGTACCAATAGCATAAGAAGCTGTATCGCTTGCCAAAGATTGATTTCCCAATGCATAAGAATTATCGCCGATTGCATTAGCAAGGTAACCAATTGCCGTAGAATTTAACCCGAATGCTCTAGTTTGATAACCAAATGCCTGCGAGTAATTTCCAATCGCTTTTGACTCAAAACCGGTTGCCATTGAATTTGTTCCTACGCTATCAGGCGACTCAACCAAAACCCGCCCAGATAATAACGCCTCTTTCAATGGATACCACAATATGCGTGATTCGCTTGGGTCAATTATAGTAGCATCGTTAGAACCATAAACGTTAAAATAATCGGTAGGTACAAATCCTCTTGATGGACTAAAACCACCAACCGCAAAACCACCTTTAGTACTTGATGCTCTATTTAAATTACCTTCCTCAATATAAATACGAACGCTATCGGGAGTTACTCTCAAATATTCTTTGTCTGATGCTCCTCTTGATGGACTAAATCCGCCAACTGCAAAACCTCCTTTAGTACTTGATGCTCTTGTTAATGTATCATCATATACATTTATTCTAACACCGTTGGGATAAACTGCAAAAATTGTATCTCCATTACTGTTCACCACATCGAAAATAGGCTCATTCAAGCCATTCAATATGTCCGCTTTCACTTCTAACTTACCTTTTGGATCGGTAGAACCAACTCCTAAATTTAAAAGTGTGTTGGATAAATAAATGTTTCCTAATCCGGCAGACCACAATGTATCGGTTTCTGATGTTACAAGATTAACCCACGTTGCTCCATTGTAATACATAAACTGATTTAAGCTTGTGTCGAAAACCAATAAACTTGTTGGAGGTGTTGCAATAGCCAATCGAGCAATCGTAGTAACACGAGGAATCAACATTCCTTTCGTTGCTGAATTTACATCTAACATAGCTTTAGAATCTGCACTGTACAAATCGTTGTCGGTAATAGCAATGTTTTGGGAAAAAGAGGCTAGATTACAAGATAAAAATAAGACGAAAATGAAGGTAAAGATATTTCTCATTTGTAAAAATTTATGTGATAATTTTATGAAAAAACTAACTATAAATATATGAAAATATATCTTTGATTGTTCTTTTTTTTTATGAACTAATTTTTAACAAAGATTAACACATTAAAACGATTGACTTATTTTATGAAAGGTAAGTTCTGATAATTTCAAATTCTTTTAAGAAATTAGGAGTAAAAATATCTTTATTTATTTGATTATCAATATCTAAAATCCTCCAAAACTTTCCATCTGCGAGTTCATTTTTATTTATTTTTACAATTCCTTCGTATTGAGTGTAAAACATAAAGACAAGTTCTCGTTCGACGTCTGATTCCCAAATATATTTTTTTACAAAAATCGGTTTAAAATCAACAATTCCTAATTCTTCGATTGCTTCTTTTTTAAGGGCTTGTTCGATGGTTTCATTAAAGGAAACGTGTCCACCTACCGAAGTATCCCATTTGTCGGGCTGAATCAGTTTATTTGCAGGTCTTTTTTGCAAAAAAAATTCGCCTTTTTTATTCACAACATGCAAATGAACGACCGGATGCAACAACTCTTTGTTTCTATGACAAATGGATCGAGGAGCTTTGGCTTTCACATTTCCATCTTCGTCAACAATCGGAAGCCATTCTTCGCTTTTTAAATGTTTTAAACGAAATTTATTTTTCACAAATTCGAAAACAAAATAACCTGCAAAAATAATATAAAACAAACCGCCACTAATAAAAGCCCAAGCCTCTTTGGACATATAAAAAGCTGAATATAAAACCAACATTGAATGCAGTAGAAAAATAATGAATAAAATCTTTACGCTTTTGTTCATTTGCTTAATTTGAATGTCGTTAATCGAGACATCTTTTATGTAGCGTTGCGACATAACCGCCATAATATTCAATTTAGAAAAAGCAGAAATTCCCAAAATAAAAACAAATATAAAACCGATGAAAGCTGGCTTTAACTTGAAAAATATTTCATTTTCGAGATATATTGAAACAAGACCCAAAACAAGAATTAAGGCTGTATCGAAAAGAACAAATTTATCGACTCGTTTTTCTCTTATGAGCGTAAAAACTAGCTGTGCAAGTCCAAAAATAATTGCAACAAGTAATCCAATTTTTGTTCCCCAAATTTCGTCAGCAAGAATAAAAATAAAGATTGGTAAAAATCCGGGGAGTAATTTTTTCAACAATTCGATTCTTGACATTTTGTGAGTTACAAGTTACAAGTTACAAGTTTCAAGTTATGAGTTATGAAGCCCTATTTTATTATCTTATCTAATACTTTTCGAGCAGCCCCCTTGTGTACCATAATGTTCATCATTTTCAATCGAACATAATCTTGATGCATAAAACTATAACCTTTATTAGCTCCATCGAATCCTCCACTACCAGAATCTTTTATCAAAAACCAATATTCATCTGCAACTTTCTTGTAACCGACCAAGTGAATGCAATGATCATCGGTTGTGGTCTGATTGCTTAATCGAAATTGACGAGAATCATCGTTAATAAAATTAGACGGAATATCAAAAGATGGAATTATCGAAACTTCTGAATTACTATTGTGACCTGGCTCAGAGACATCGCCACAAATACTTATTGTGTAACCTTTTTCGATTACATCAACAATCAATTGAAAATAATCGTTCAGCGACAAATTATAATAATCGCTTGAATGCCACCAATTATCGGCTTCGACTAATTCATGTTTTTCATTGTACTTAACCGACATAGTTGACATAAAACTATAATAATCGGTCATTTTTAAAGTCAGCACATTCTCGAGATATTCTTTAGGAGTATAATTTTTTCCATCAATACTCACAGTTGTCGGCGGAATACCCATGTATTTATTCAAAATTGATTTTATTGTTGCAACAACCTTGTCTTCATCCCAAGCCGATTGGGATTTTACCGATTTTAAATATGCATCCATTTCGTCGAACATAGTACGATGGTCGTAGAAAGGCATATTGTCAGGATTTCCATTATAATCACTTAACGAAACAATTCCGTATTTTTTCCAAATTTTCGGAATCGCATTAGCCTCAGAACCTTCGGCAAAATAAGTTTCACCACGTGTGTTCACAAAGTCGGCTGCACGCTCAACATATTCCCAATATACAGTGTACATTTCCGACAATTTAATTTCTTTTCCAGTAATTCGTTTTACTTCCGACTCCATAAACGATGTAGCCGAAAAACACCAACAAGTGCCTGTAATTCCTTGCGAAACAGGATTATTTCTCCATACGCTTGTGTATTCATCAATGTTTGTCGGAAAGTTTTTGTTTGTTAAATCAACCGAAAGATAAGTGTAAGGCTCCTCGTTTATAGGTTTATCAAATGTCTGAACATCTTTCAAAATGTTGTTTTGATAATATCCGGGAGTGTACTCCTTGAATACTACTTTATCGACTTGCGAAAATATGTTGTTTGCCAACATTAAAACAAAAAATAATAGAATTAAGGATTTCATTTTTAATTGGTTTTATTTTTTAATTATAGATACTTTTCGTGCTAAAGGTAAAAATTTTCGAGCACCGTCGCCACTTTTAATTTGCTGCAACAAATTATCGTCGTGCTTATTGAAAACACTACCAAAAATTGCTTTAATTTGCGGATACTCAAACATATCGTCGTTTAAAATCGACGATGGGCCTAATAAATATATTGAACAATTTTTTGAAACAGAGTTCACAATGTTCGTAAAAGTTTGATTTGCAATTGTAGTTGCTGTTTGAATTACAATATCGGCTTTCGAAAGATAATCTTGTTGTTTTTCGATTGGGAGAATATTCATTTCAGGTCTTTCGTTTAAATCGAAAATATCGAGATGAATTCCTTTATTTTCAAATTTTGCAACTAATGGTGTAAAGCAACCAATCATTACAATTTTTTTGTCTTTAGAGAAATTTACACAATCGAATATATCTCCACAAGTATCGTAATTTGGAGCCGTATTCAAAAGTGCGTTATAGTATGCATTCAATACAACTCGCTGACAAACATTGTTTAAATTCGGAGTTCGTAAATCGACAATATTTAATGACATTTCGTTCGACATATTTGCACAAACTCCAATGTTTCCGTTTTTCAACTTCACGGCAGAGAAAACTTCGCCTAGCACAATTTCTTGAACAATAGATTCGTCAAATCCGTATTCAGTATAGTAATGTAAAATTGGTTCTTCCATCATCAATAAATATTAAAGTTCGACATTTCATCGATTGTTTTTCTTTTCTCTAATCACATTATTTTCGGCATATCCTAGTGTAATAAGCAAAGCAACGCTTCTTTTATCAGGAATATTTAATAATTTCTTAATCGGTTTTTCGTTAAACCAGCCCAACATACAAGTTCCTAAATCAAGCTCGGCTGCTTGCAAACAAAAATGTTCGGCAGCAATTCCAATGTCGTACAAAGCATATTCCCGATTTTTGATTCTTCCTCCGATTTGAGTGATTGCCTGCACTTTTTCAACTGTAATTGCAATAATTACCGGAGCTTGCAATACAAATTTATTAAACGAAACGAGTGAGCTAAACGTTTCTCTTGCAACTTTATTTTTCAATTCGGGTTCATCCACAACTATAAATTTCCAAGGCTGTGAATTTGAAGCCGAAGGTGCAATTCTTGCGGCTTCGATGCATTTCATAATTTTTTCCCTTTCAACTTGTGTTGAACTATAGTTTCTAACACTTTGCCGAGTATTTGCCAATTCAATAAAATTCATTTTCAATAATTATCTATTCGTAAACTGTTAAAACCAACCGCCTTGCTCCACCATTATTTCGAAACTCGCACAAATAAATTCCCTGCCATGTTCCTAAATTTAATTTTCCGTTTGTTATAGGAATGGTTAATGTTTGTCCAAATATAGAAGCCTTAATATGTGCGGGCATATCATCGTCGCCTTCGAATATATGAGTAAAACCTTGAAAATTTTCAGGCACCAACTTATTTACAAACGATTCAAAATCAACACGAACCGAATAGTCTGCATTTTCGTTAATGATTATGGCAGCCGAAGTATGCTTGATTAAAATATTTACCAAACCAATTTTTGGCAATGTAGTCAATTCTCTTTCGATTAAATCGGTTATTAAGTGAAACCCTCGCTCAAACTTCGGCAAACGTATTTCTTTTTGCTGCATTTCTTAACAAAATTTATTACAAATCTAATATTAAAATTTAATATTCCTTTCGATATTAAAACGGAGTATGTACGATAAATTTCGATATTTAACCCTTTGGCAGAGCCAGAATAAAGCTTGATTAATTTTCCCTTCAAGTTTATATGTTGAGTTGTATTTTGCATTGATTTTGATTTGAAAATTAATGATTGGGTATTTTTTGCATAAAAAATGTTTACAAGGGATAGACAGAGCATTACGTTTCAAAATTTCTTGTCATTTCGAGCCCATGTGAGAACACTCCCTTTTTTAATTACAGCTGGGTTTAATCTTTTTATTTGTACTTGAGTCAGAAAAAAAATGAAACTAGAAACTAGAATTATTAGCTATTTTTGTATATTTGGAAAAATAGTATTCACTAAAAGGTGTATATAAACGAGTTGTGCACTATTAAAGTGTAGCTTTTTCTAAATAATATAAATAAAATGAAAATCAAATTAACATTTTTATTGCTTTTATTATCTCTATGTCTTTGCGCTCAAATAAATTATCAAAAAGGAGATACTTTATTTGTTTGGGCAAATTCAGGTTTAAATCTTAGAGAGACACCAAATGAAAATGGAAAAATTTTGACAACAATTCCATTTGGAGAGCTTGTTGAAATTATTTCTGAAACTGAAAATGAGATGTTTGATGTGGAAATTATAAAATCTAAAAAAATTAATAACAAATGGACTCCAAATTATTCGATAAGCGGATATTTGATAAAAGTAAATTACAAGAATATTACTGGTTACATTTACAGTGGATTTTTATCGAAGCTTGAGCCTATTTATAATATACAAACTCTATACAGTCTAAATGAAATATTTGAAAAGGAACATGGAATTGCGAAACGATTTGAATGGGGAAATAATGAACGAATTAATAATGAAATTATTTTTAATAATGGATTTGTTTATTATGAAAGAGCAGGTAATGCATGGTTTCAGACTACCTATATGTTATCAAATGTTAGATTTGAAGAGGGAATATTAATTGTATATAATTTTATCGAAAACATGAATAAAAGTCAAAACGGAATTTGGTTCATAGAAAAAACAAAAGATTCTTTTTTGACCTTCACAGAGAATTCAAATATGTATAATGCTAGTATTAGACAAATGAATAATATATTTATTTTAACAATAGACGGTTCAAATTAAACAGTGCACAATCAAGTAAATGACTCCGCCAGTAAGTCCTAACGGAGTAAACCTCTCACACCACTCCGATTTATCGGAGCGGTTCGATTTGCATACAAATTTTGCTCTTTGCACCAAAATTTGCTTTCTAGTAGTTTAAGATAAGGCTTGCTAATGTTTCGGAGCGTTATTTCCGCACATAAGGGACTTGCACCCTCTAGAAAAAATACTCCTCGCTTTTTGTTACTTAATCAAAGATATTTGTATATTCGAGGTTTTATTGTAACATCAAGCGTTACACCCAATTTTTCTGAAACAAGTATGCAAATTATGACATTGGAAATATTTTTTGTATTTTTGGATAAATTTAATTCATATGAGTACTTTAGAAATAAGAAATAAATTAATTGAAAACATCTTCTTGATAGAGGACAAATCATTTTTAGAAGCATTAAAGACAATTGTTGATACAAAATTGGCTTCAACAACTTATGAATTATCAGATTTTCAAATAGAAAGAATTAGAAAAGGCAGAGAGCAACTGATGAATGGGAATACAATTTCAAATGATACTGTTCAAAAAAAAGTTGACAAATGGCTAAGTACAAAATAAGTTGGTCAGTTGAAGCAGAAATAGATTTGACAGAGATTCTTGAGTTCTACATCCAAAGGAACAAAACAGTATCGTATAGTAAGAAGCTTTATTCGAAAATCAAAAAAGACATTTCGGCAATTTCTAAAAATCCAAAATTAGGTATAAGAACAGAGTTTGATACAGTTAGAGCATTGGTAACTGGAGACTATCAAATTATTTATGAAACTACAGAGAACAATATCTTAATTTCAATGCTTTGGGATTGCAGAAGAAATCCAGAAGACAAAAAAATAGGAAAACGATTCAAAAATATAAATAACATCGATTAGATAAAGGGAAATTTCACCCATAAACCTCTCACAGAACCCTGCTTGAACCTCTCGATTACACATTAAATTATCCTGTTGTGGTATTCATGAATGCGTTGCATTTCACACGGTTCTTCATAGTGCCATGCTCCGAAATCGGCAACAATAACTTACCGCCGTCCATTGTGTTTCATGCTAAAAAAGACTCTCGTAACAAATACCCATTATTAAATGATTTTATATCTTTGTTAAATAAATATTGGACATTCGATGACAAAAGAAACAGCAATTAAGTTATTTAATAAAAGTCAAATTCGTACTCTTTGGGACGATAAACAGGAAAAGTGGTATTTTTCAGTAATTGACGTTATTCAAGTACTAACAGACAGCAATAATTCAAGAAGGTATTGGAGCGATTTAAAAATAAAGCTAAAACAAGAAGGAAGTCAACTGTACGAGAAAATCGTACAGTTGAAAATGGCAGCATCTGATGGTAGAATGAGAGAAACCGACGTTGCAGACACAGAACAATTATTAAGAATTATTCAGTCTATTCCATCGCCAAAAGCGGAGCCTTTTAAAAAATGGTTAGCAAAAGTTGGTTATGAAAGAATTGAAGAAACAGAAGATCCTGAATTAACTTTTGACAGAGCAATGGAAACATATTTAAAAAAAGGATATTCTACAAATTGGATAAATCAGCGATTAAAAAGTATTGAAGTAAGAAAAGAGTTGACTGACGAATGGGAAGTCCGGGGAATTAAGAAGGGACAAGAGTATGCAATTTTGACGGATGAAATAACAAAAGCATGGGCTGGGCTGACAACAAAAGACTACAAAAATCTAAAGAACTTAAAAAAAGAGAATCTTCGTGACCATATGACAAATCTTGAATTGGTCTTAAATATGTTGGCGGAAACGTCAACAACAGAATTATCAAAAAAAGCAAAACCAAAATCTTTTTTGGAAAGTAAAAAAGTTGCTAAAAATGGAGGAGCAGTTGCTGGGAATGCAAGAAAAGAACTTGAGCAAAAACTTGGTGAAAGCATAATAAGTCCTTTAAACGCAAAGGAGTTAGAAGACAAAAAAAAGAATAAACAAATTATGTCTGACCCTGAATAACATCGAGTAGATAAAGGGATATTTCACCCCTAAACCTCTCACAGAACCCTGCTTAAACCTCTCGATTACTCATTTAATTATTCTGTTGTGGTATTCGTGAATGCGTTGCATTTCATACGGATCTTCATAATAAAAATTTTATCCGAACTTAGCAGCGAAATATTCAAAACGAGAACTATCCAAAATTTATGATTTGCTTCAAGTTCGCTCAAATAATTACTTAGTTGAGTTAAAAAAACAATTTATTAAAATTCACCAATTGTAACTTTTCTGTTGGGCGAGTAAAGGCGGTATATAACCATCGAAGAAATTCAGCGTCAATCTTGTTATCGGGGATATATCCATGGTCGATAAATGCATTTTTCCATTGTCCACCTTGCGATTTATGTCCAGTTATAGCATAGGCAAATTTTACTTGAAGGGCGTTGAAATACGGATTTTCTTTCACCGCATCGTATTGTTTTTTCTTCGGTTTTAAATCTTGATAATCTTCCAAAATTCCATAAAAAAGAGCTTTGTTTTGTTCTGAAGTTAAGGATGCTGAATTGACTTGTAAAGCATCTAATAAAATTTTTACATCAATCTCAATGTTATCGTAATCAATAAGTTCGATGCTTATATTTGCAAATCGAAAGCCATATATTTCTTCGATATTTTTTACTCTTCTAATTTTCACTGTATCGCCATTGGCAATAAATGTAACGCCATGTTCTTCGAGTTTCAATATTTCAGCCCAATAGTAATTATTTTTCACAATCATAAGATAATCGCCAACCGATATTTCTTCTTCGTGGTAAAGAATTTGACTTCGGATTCCATTGTTATAAATATTAGCCTGTTTGTTTGAACGACAAATTATGGTCGTGTTTTCGAGCCCGAATTTATCGTAAGCATTCGAAATTTTTTCAACAACTTCGCTCCCAATAATGGTTTCAATATCATCGAATCTTTCGATTTCAATTTTGGGAAAGTTTTCGTTTTTATTTTCGATTTGATTTCTGATTTTAGTTGCATTATATAAAATCCCAGAATCAAGTGTCTGTCTGACAACATCGTTTAAAGTGTGCTCAATAATTTGATAATTATGAAATGCGAAAAAATCTTTATCTAAGGCAGGGCTTATCGATAATTTTACGGGCGGAAGCTGTGCTCCATCACCTATTAAAATAAGTTTGCAATTATTACCTTCGTTAATATATTCCAGTAAATCCTCTAATAAACGCCCACTCCCAAATATCGAATTTTCGTAGCTTTCGTTCGAAATCATCGATGCTTCATCGACTAAAAAGAACGTATCTTTATGAAGGTTTTTATTTAGTACAAATGTTCCAAATCCATCTTTTGATGATTGTTGTCGGTATATTTTTTTATGAATGGTATAGGCTTTTTTATGTGCAAATGACGAAAAAACTTTTGCTGCTCTTCCGGTTGGAGCTAACAATTCGCAATTAATCTTAAATATCGACAAAGTTTTTACCATCGCACTTATTATTGATGTTTTTCCGGTGCCGGCATATCCTTTAAGAATGAATATTTGTCGAATATTGGGCGTAGAAATGAATACAGAAAGTTTTTCTATTAATTGCTTTTGACTTTCGGTAGGCGTATATTCGAAGCTATTTGCGATTTCTGAGGAAATATGCTTTTGTAACATTTTAAAAAAATACTAATAAGAATCGTATAAATTAAAAAAAATTATAATTTTGCAACAAAGCAACATAAAATTAATAAAATACATATCATAACATGAAAAAAGTTATTCAAATCACCATGATTTTGGCAATTGCAGCCTTGTCGTACTTCTTATACGAAAGTATTGCAAAACCTATTCGTTTTGCAGAGGAAAAGGCTAGACGATACGAACAAGTTATCCAACGCTTAAAGGATATTAGAACTGCACAGATTGTGTATAAAGATGTATATGGTAATTTTACGGCTAGTTTTGACACTCTTATAAAGTTTATTAAAAACGATTCTTTGCCTTTAATTAGAGCAATTGGTGAAGTTCCTGACACTTTAACTGAAGCCAAAGCGGTTGAGTTAGGTCTAGTAATTAGAGATACAATTAGAATTAACGTTTACGATTCATTAATCAGAATGGAAGACGTTGCATTAGGTAAAAAATATGCTTTAGATTCAATTCGATTTGTTCCTTTTACAAGTTCTGAGTTTCAAATGGCTATAGGAGAAATTGAAACAGGTTCAAAAGTAAAAGTAAAAGTTTTCGAAGTTTTTGATACTGCTCCATTCGACCCAGAAGATGTTATGCAAGTAGGTTCATTGGTAGAAGCAACAAATCATGCCGGTAATTGGGAATAAGCCAAGTTTACAAACTATAAATGAATGACATTAGGCTAGTTGACGAGACTTTAGATATTAATCTGACCTTAACTTATAATTTATCCATTCAACTTATGTTGGATGGATTTTCTTTTTGTATTTTTGATTCCGTACGTGATAAATTTATTGCTTTATATCACAAGCAATTAAATGTAAATAATATGTCGATAGAAGATTATTGTAAAGAATTGAATTCTTTTATCGAAAACGAAGACGTTTTGTTTCAACGTAAATATAAGAAGGTAAAAGTATTGTATTATACCGAAAAATTTACATTTGTTCCAACTCCATTGTTTGATAAAAACAATTTGAATAAATATATTTCGTTGAATTTTGATACAAACAATACCGAAAGGCTTATGATTAATGAATTACATAATGCCGAAGCGGTTAATATATTTTCTGTTTCGGAAAAGAAAATTCAATTACTTGAGGCTTATTTTGCAAATGTCAAGATTTATCATCAATCTTTGCCTGTGGTCGAAACAAGTTTGGTTACGTATAAAAATAAAACAAAGGTTTTTAAAGTAATTGTTGATGTTCATGATAATTCATTTGATTTATTGGTTATTAAAGGGCGTAAATTGATTTTATTCAATACTTTTTCTTATTCAACCGATGATGATTTTTCATATTTTATTTTATTGGTTTACGAGCAGTTGAAACTTAATCCAGAAGAAACCGAAATTATTTTCATGGGAAATATTCATAAAAAAGACGAGAAATTCATAAAAATCAAAAAATACATCCGCCATATTAAGCATGAAAAACTTGATGAAGGGTTTCTATACAGTTATACTTTTTTCGATATTCCAGCTTACAAATTTTCAAACTTACTTAGTCTTCAAAAATGCGAATAATTAGTGGTTACTTTAAGGGAAAACATATAATTCCTGGTAAAAATTTCAACGCACGTCCAACAACCGACGTTGCAAAAGAAGGATTGTTTAATATTTTAAACAATCATTTCGATTATTCCGAACTCAAAGTTCTAGATTTATTTTCGGGGACTGGCAGCATTAGTTATGAGTTTGCTTCAAGAGGCGTAATGGATATAACTTCAATTGAGTTAAATTTCAAAAATTATGCGTTCATAAAAAAGACCATCGCAGATTTACAATTCGATCAAATAATTTCGTTCAGAGCCGATGCTTTCAAATTTCTTAAAATGAGCAATTTAACTTACGATATTATTTTTGCCGATCCTCCTTATGAATTAGAAGGAATTGAAACACTTCCCGATATTATTTTTTCGAAAAATCTAATTAACAAGCACGGGTGGTTCATTCTTGAACATAATTCGGATCATAATTTTTCAAAGCATCCGAATTTTAAAGAAACGAGAAAATATAGCCTCGTTCATTTTAGCATTTTTGAACCTAAGGTTTCGTAAAAAATACCATCTCTTTTAAAATCTGTTTTGTTATGTTTTTGAAACATGTTTTTGACGAATTTTTATCGTTTTAGAAAATATGTTGTAAAAAATTCCGAGTAATAATTCATATATGTAAAAAACGACCTGTTGAATAGTTATTAAAGCTATTGTCATTCAACACGTTATCGTGTTAATATTTATTTAATCATGATAGTACATAATGAAAAATCCTATTGTATAATTGTATATAAAATTTATTGTTTGAAATTTATAAAAAATATAGGTTTTACAATAATATTTTAAACATTTAAAAGCATATAAAAATTAATAGAATGAAATTTGAAAATTTAAAGGTTGACAATTCAGAAATTTACTGCAAAGAAGCAGAAATTGGTGTCGACGACGAACCTCCAAGCCTTGTCGCGAGTGAGGAAATCTCCATTTCAACAATGTCGTTGTATAAACGAAAAACACATCTTAACTCAGAAGAAACCATTCGAGTTAGCGAAAAATCAAAAGCTTTTTACGAAAAACACTTTCCTCAATCAACTGAAAAAGATTGGAGGAGTTGGAGATGGCAAATAAAAAATAGTTTTTTGTCACTTCGTCAACTAAATTCTTTTATCAAACTAACCCCTGATGAAGAATTAAAACACATCGACAATCACGATGCTTTACCAATCAGAATTACCCCTTATTATGCAAGTTTAATTGATGGAACCAATCCTCATCAATCTATTCGCAAAACGGTAGTTCCGGTTTCTTCTGAATACTTAATTTCAGAAGGAGAATCGTCAGACCCATTGTGTGAACATAACGATAGTCCAATCCCAAACTTGGTTCATCGTTATCCCGATAGAGTACTGTTTTTGGTAACCGATTTTTGTGCAACTTATTGTCGCTATTGCACACGTTCTCACATGGTTGCGAAAGATAAAATGCATTGCGGAATTAACAAACTTGAATCGGCCCTCACCTATATTGAGCAAAACACTCAAATTAGAGATGTATTGCTATCAGGAGGCGACCCTCTGACGATGAGCGACGATTTTATAGATTTAATATTGTCTCGTTTGCGAGCAATTCCTCACGTGCAATTTATCAGAATTGGGACAAAAGTGCCAATGATAATGCCACAACGAATTACCAAAAAACTGATATCTGTACTTAAAAAATATCATCCTTTGTTTATGAGTATTCACTGTACTCACCCTGACGAGCTTACTCCTGAAGTGAAAGAAGCATTAGGTCGTTTAGCCGATGCAGGAATTCCATTAGGAAGCCAAACCGTTTTGCTTAAAGGAATAAATGATAATGTCGAAACCATGAAACAATTGATGCATCAGTTACTCATGAATCGAGTTAGACCGTATTATTTATATCAATGCGACCCAATTTTAGGCTCTCATCATTTCAGAACAAGTGTTGAAAAAGGATTAGAAATGATAAAAGGCTTAAGAGGACACACGTCGGGATATGCAATTCCAACTTATGTTATTGACGCACCCGGCGGTGGAGGAAAAATACCACTAATCCCTGAATATTACAAAGGAAAATCTGAGAATAACATTGTTCTAGAAAATTTCGAAGGCAATACATATTACTATCCCGATTTAACCTAAAATACATATTGTTTATATGACAATTGGCTTAACATACGACCTAAAGTCAGAATATCTGGCTTTAGGTTTTTCGTCAGAGGAAGCAGCTGAATTTGATTCAATTGATACCATAATTGGAATTGAAAACGCACTTCATGAACTTGGCTATGAAACAGAGCGTATTGGACATGCAAAGTCGTTAATCGAAAAAATAAATTCAGGAAAAAAGTGGGATTTGGTGTTCAATATTTGTGAAGGCATGTATGGAATTGGACGAGAAGCCCAAGTTCCTGCTATACTTGATTTATATAACATTCCGTATGTTTTTTCTGATGTACTTGTTCTCTCGTTGACATTGCACAAAGGAATGACTAAAAGAGTAATTAGAGACTTAGGAATTCCTACCGCTGACTTTTTTGTCGTTGAGACAATAAGTGATGTAGAAAAAGTAAATTTGCCATTTCCACTTTTTGCAAAACCTGTTGCAGAAGGAACCGGAAAGGGAATAAATGCACTCTCGGTTATCAATAATCAAAACGAATTGATTGAATCTTGCACTGAAAAATTACAAAAATTTAAACAACCGGTTTTGGTCGAAACGTACTTATCGGGGCGAGAATTTACTGTTGGTGTTGTGGGTACGGGAAGCGACGCCAAAGTTGTTGGAGCAATGGAGGTTGTATTTAGAAAAAATACTAAATCCGATGTTTATTCATATGATAATAAGGCAAATTATGAACAATATATCGATTATCTTGTTCCTGAGAAAGAAATTCTCGAAAGCGTGTATGATGTTGCTTTAAAATCGTGGATTGGACTAGGTTGTCGGGATGGTGGAAGAGTCGACATAAGAATGGACAAAAACGGTATTCCAAACTTTATAGAAGTTAATCCTCTAGCGGGTTTGCATCCGATTGATTCGGACTTGCCTATTTTGTCGAGATTAAACGGAATTTCTTATGTTGAAGTAATAAAAATGATAATGGACTCAGCCGTAAAGAGAATTAATTAACATCTAATTTTTAACTCAAAAAAATGAAAACAATAATATTTCATAGTGAAGTTCCTGAAAATGCACCTGCTGATGAACAGGATGTATTGCATGAAGCTGCATTTATAAAAGATATTTTAGAAAAAATGGGATATCAAGTTAGTGTATATCCGTTTACTACAAATCTTGATGATTCCAAAAAAATTATTGAATCTGAAAAACCCAATTTGATTTTCAACTTAGTTGAAACTATATATGGTGCTGGTCGTTTTATCAATTTTGCTCCGGTTTTATTCGAACATATGAATGTTTCGTACAGCGGTTGTCCTGCCGACGCTATATACTTAACCTCGAATAAGTTAACCGCTAAAATGACATTTAATGGCTACAATTTGCCAACACCAAAACACATTACGCTCCAAAATATTGAAAAAATTGAAGTCAAAGAGACAGAACAATATCTAATAAAGTCCATTTGGGAGCATGCAAGTGTGGGGATTGATGAAAAAGTGTTTAAGTTTTATAACAATAAAGCAGATATTTTTAAAATTTTAAGCGAAAGAAAAATTGCTAAAAACGAAAGTTTTGCAGAGCAATATATCGATGGTCGCGAGTTTAACATTTCTATTTTAGGTGGAAAAAAAGGTCCACAAGTGCTTCCATTTGCTGAAATAAAATTTGTAGATTACCCTGCCGATAAACCTAAAATTATTGGATATCGAGCAAAATGGGACGAAGAATCGTTTGAATACAAACACACCGTTCGTTCTTTCGATTTTGATAACACAGATAAACAATTACTAGCTAAACTCGAAAAATATTGCATCGATTGTTGGAATACATTCGGATTGAAAGGTTATGCCAGAGTCGATTTCAGAGTCGATAAACAAGGAAATCCATACATACTCGAGATTAATACAAATCCTTGCATTTCGCCAGATGGCGGTTTTGTTGCAGCATGCAGTAAAGCAGGAATTCCGTTTTCAGAAGTGATGACTCGAATTTTGGAAGATGCTGTGTAGCCTTTAGATTGCTTATATTTAATACTTTATTTGGAATGAAAAAAATAAGTGTTTTATTCTTACTGTTACTATTTGTACTTGTTTCAAATTCAAGTATTTTTAAAAAAGAATGGGTTATTACAAAAAAAGAAAATATAATATTATTTACTCGTCCCGAAAATTATACAAGTTCTCCATCACCAACTCTCGAAATTATAAATGAAATTTTAGAAGAATCGATTTATTGTGTAAACGAAATTAATAAAGAACTTAAAGTCAATTATACAGCAAAAGTTAAAATATATTTATACAATTTCGATGAGGCGAAGGAGCAAATAGGAACAAATGGAGGTGGAGGTGCAATTCCATCAAAAAGATCTATATATTATACTTATTTTGAAATTCCACGAATCAATATTGAACGAAATAGGACTTTTCGCATAGGGTTGCATGAATTTGTTCACATCATATCCTTTAATGAAATTGGGGATTCAAAGACTCTTCTTTTTACAGAGGGATATGCAAATGCAATTAGCGGAACTTATTCAGCAAAAGAAATTGAAGATAAGTATTATTATATGCCTATTCTTGATTTTATAAATGCAGAGAATTTGCAAAAACCCACAGATTTATTGAATGCTCAAAAAATAATTGAAGGTAAATTTTATCCTCAATCGGGATTTTTTTTACAGTGGCTATTTAAAATTTATGGTGTAGATAAAGTTAATAAACTTTTTGTTTTAAAACGAGATGGCTTTGAGAAGGAATTTGAGAAAGTTACAGGAGATACTTTTGGCAACATGGAAGAGAAATATTTATCTTATTGTAAATCTTTTTTTAAGGAGTAGTTTTTCTTTAACTTTATGAACTTTTAACCTTTACAAACTTTATAAACTGTTTTTAGCATGAAAAAACTTAACTTTTTAACTTTATTGTTTCTTATTTCCGGATATATGTTTGCTCAAATTCCCGGAAGCATAACACCTGAATTATTAGAAAAAATTAAAAAATCGTACAATACACACGATGCGGAAACAAAGGCAATTTCTAATGCGGTAATTCACAACGATATTAAAAAACTGGTTGAAACTGATGCTCCAAAGATTAATGTTGACCATAATTTTAAATACAAAGTTTCGGTTAAAGGTATAACCGACCAAAAAAGTTCGGGTCGTTGCTGGATGTTTACGGGACTAAATGTAATGCGTCCTAAGGTATTGGCAAATGCAAATATTGATGGATTCGAATTCTCGACAAATTACCTTTATTTTTGGGATCAATTTGAAAAAGCAAATCTTTTTTTGGAAGGAATTATTGCAACATCGGACAAATCAATTGACGATAGAACTGTCGTTTGGCTTTTCGAAAATGCAATAGGCGATGGCGGAGTTTGGAATTTATTTGTTGATTTAATTAATAAATACGGCACCGTGCCAAAAGACGTTATGCCCGAAAGTCAAAGCTCTGAAAATACTGGAGCAATTCAATCGTTGATTAAACGTAAATTACGCGAAGATGGAATCATTCTTCGCGATATGTATGCCGCTAAAAACGACAAAAAGAAAATTCAAGATAAAAAAATTGAAATGCTAAGTGAAATTTACCGAATTCTAGCCATCTCGCTCGGCGAACCACCAACCGAATTTAATTGGCGTTATGTTGATAAAGACAATAAAATTACAGAACTTAAAAAATATACTCCAAAATCGTTTTATGATGAGTATGTAAAAGTTAATTTGAGTGATTATGTATTGCTTATGGACGACCCAACTCGCGAATATTATAAGCTTTACGAAATCGAATACGATAGAAATATGTACGAAGGAACAAACTGGAGATTTATTAATCTTCCGTCAACCGAAATAAAAGAATTTGCACGCAAGTCGATTATCGACAACGAAGCTATGTATTTTTCTTGTGATGTGGGAAAACAACTTAACTCAACTGAAGGTTATTTGGCATTAGATAATTACGACTTTGAATCCTTGTTTGGAGTAAAATTCGGAATGGACAAAAAACAGCGGATTCAAACACGAGAAAGTGGTTCAAGCCACGGAATGGCATTGGTTGGAGTTGATGAAGATGCTAATGGTAAAATTACTAAATGGCAGCTCGAAAATAGTTGGGGCGGGCAAAGTGGACACAATGGTTATTTAACAATGACCGACGAATGGTTCGACCAATACATGTTTCGAATTGTGGTAAATAAAAAGTATGTTGACGCAAAAATCTTAGACTATTTAAATCTTAAACCGATAAAACTTCCTCCTTGGGATCCAATGTTTATGATGGAAGAGTAAATAGATATTAACTTAGCCTCCGATGTTTTAAAAACATCGGATTTTTTTTGAAACCTGTCCGTTATCGGACATCAAAAACACATAATCGTACAGTTAATAATTCAAAAACCCAATCACATCTATCATGTTACATGGCAGTTATGTATTGTGGTATAATTAATGCTATCCCCCGCATCGCATTGACCAAAAAATACAAATACAATTGAGTTTTTAAATCGGAAAATTCAAAATAACAGATTTTGAATTACTGTGAGTATTAACAAAAAGAGTAAAGATGAGTCAGTTAATTAAAACCATTGGTTTAACAAAAGTCTTTAGAAACGAAGAAATTGAAACAAGTGCATTGAACAATGTTTCGTTGGAAATAAATCAAGGCGACTTTGTAGCAATTATGGGCCCCTCAGGTTGCGGGAAAACCACTTTATTAAATATTCTTGGCTTATTAGATGCTCCAAGCAATGGGAACTACTACTTTCTAGAAAACGATACACGAAAATTATCGCAAAAACAAAAATCACAACTTAGAAAAAATAACATCGGTTTTGTTTTTCAAAATTTTAACCTGATTGATGAATTAACTGTGTTTGAAAATATTGAATTACCTCTAATTTATTTAGGATTAAATTCAAAAGAAAGAAAAATAAAAGTTGAAGAAACTCTTGATCAAATGCATATTTTGCATCGAAAAAAGAATTTTCCTGTTCAACTTTCGGGGGGGCAACAACAACGAGTAGCATTAGCGAGAGCTATCATTTCAAATCCCAAATTGATACTTGCCGACGAACCAACCGGCAATTTAGATTCTTTGCAAGGAGACGAAGTAATGAGTTTACTTGCAGAATTAAATAGAAAAGGAACTACGATAATTATGGTAACACATTCGGAGCGGGATGCCGAATACAGCCAACGAATCGTTCGTTTATTCGACGGGAAAATAATAAACGAAAACATGAAAAAAATTCAAAATCTTAGTTAATATTTTAGCGAAATGTTAATGTTTAATCATTCAATTATAACATACATCAAAGTTGCTTTACGCAACCTAATACGCTATAAATATTATTCAATTATTAACATAAGCAGTTTAACTATTGGATTAGCAGCGTTTCTTCTTATCTCACTTTTTGTAAAAGATGAAACAGGTTTTGATAAATATCATAAAAATGCAAATAGGATTTATCGTGTAACTAGTAAATACGATAATAACGGTGTTGGAGAAATTGCGTCAAGCGTTGCTTTTCCGGTCGGTCCGACACTCGAAAAAGAATTGCCGACGATGATTAGCAAATCGGCTCGTTTCTTCAATTTTCAAATGATTAAAAATCTTGTCGAATATAAAGATAAATCGTTTAACGAAAAGCATTTCTTTTTTGCTGATTCGAGTGCTCTCGATATTTTTGATTATAAATTTATTCGAGGTAATTCAAAAACGGCTTTAGATAAACCATTTTCCGTAATTATAACCGAATCGATTGCGAAAAAATATTTCAATGAAGAAAATCCTATCGGGAAGCAGATTCTCTCAGAGAAGAAGCTTAATTTAACGATTACAGGAGTTATAAAAGATATTCCTTTACAATCGCATTTTCGTCCCGATTTTATTGCGTCAATGTCAACTGTTCGGTATATATTTCGTGGAATGCTGCCCGATAATTGGGTGTGGAATCCCTGCTGGACTTATATTTTGCTGAACGAAAATGTTTCGCCGGAAGAAATCAAAGAAAAGTTGCCCGGCATTATTTCAACATACATGAAAAAGGAAAAAGGGCAGGAACATTTTTCATTATCGATACAGCCCTTAACCGACATTCATCTAAAATCGAAGCTCGATTATGAAATTTCGCCAAATGGAAACATTCTATATGTCAAAATATTGTCGGCAATAGCTTTATTCTTAATTTTAATTGCTTGTATCAATTATGCAAAACTTGCAACTGTAATTTCGGCAAAAAGGGCAAAAGAAACCGCCATACGAAAAATTCATGGAGCCAACAAATGGCAACTCGCTGCATTATTTCTTTCTGAGGCAGTTTTGTTAAGTTTTATATCGCTTGCTTTCGCACTTGTAATTGTCGAATTAAGTATTCCAAGTTTTAACCAATTTACTGGTAAAAACATCGATTTAGGAGAATATGTCAATGCGGCTTCTATTTTTTTTATGATTGGAATATCATTTTTAGTAGGCTTGCTTTCGGGCTTATACCCAACAATTTACATGATTACTGTTAAGCCGTTGAAAATATTCAGAACCAACACAAAAATTGAGAACAAATCGAGTTTTGCTAGAAAAACGCTAGTTGTATTGCAATTTACTATTTCGATTATTGTTACCATTGGAACTATTATTACCTTTCAACAACTAAGTTTTTTGCGAAACACTTCGCTGGGTTTTGAGAAAGAAAATATTTATTTACTTCCTATTGAACATACTCCAATCCTCGCTAATTATGAATTGTTTAAAGCTGATTTGCTAAAAAATAAAAACATCGAAAGTATTACAGCTACTGAAGATATTTTGGGAATTAATCATAACACTCACGAGTATATTCCACATGGTAAAGGGGAAAATGATTGGACTTTTGTGCCAACTTTTATTGTGAGATACGATTTTATTAAAACATTTGGAATACAGTTAATTGCTGGACGTGATTATATTCCGGGTAAAGATGACGAAAAGTCAAGTATCATTGTAAACGAAGCTTTAGTTGAACACATGGGTTGGAAAAGCAACCAAGAGGCGATTGGTAAAAAATTTAAGTCGCTTTTTGGAGATGAGAAAATAATTGGAGTTGTCCGTAATTTTAATGTAACATCTCTTCACTCTCCCAAAGTTCCGTTTGTAATTGACATGAAGGAATATCCTGCAGAAATTTCGCAATACACAAGGTACATTTCTTTTAAAATTCGAGATAAAGAAGAATTGAAAGAAACCCTTGATTATGTAACCGACAAGTGGATAAATTATTGTGGAAATCGACCATTTGAATATATGTCGCTCGAAGACGAACTGAGTGAATTATACATAGAAGAAGAAACTCTCGGAAAAACAGCCGCCATATTTTCGATATTAATCATTTTGATAGCTACAACCGGTTTAATAGGTTTATCATCGTTCCTTATCCATCTTCGAACTAAAGAGGTTTGTATAAGAAGAGTGTTGGGAGCTTCGACATTTTCGATTGTTAAAACAATTTCGGCAGAATTTATCTATTTAATTATTTTGGCAAATGCAATTGCTGCACCTATTTCATACTGGGGAATTTCCGTTTGGCTCGAAAGTTTCGACCAGCATGTTGATATTTCTGCTTTGCCATTTATTTTTGCAGGGGTGATTTCTTTGCTTATTTCACTAATTATCACAGCATATCAGGCTGTAAAAACAACAAAAACAGAATTAATTGATTCGTTAAAATATGAATAAAACTTTTTTGAATAAATATAAATTTAGTAATATTAACAAAAATTTAAAACTATGAAATCTAAACTTTTTATTTACGCATTTGCGTTTTTGTTCACAAGTAGTCTCTTTGTCAAAGCTGACGAGGGGATGTGGTTGCCACTTCTTTTAGGAAAAAATTACGACGATATGCAACGTCTAGGATTAAAACTAACCAAAGAGCAATTGTATGATATTAACAACAGTAGTTTAAAAGATGCTATTGTAATGCTTGACCATGGAAATTGTACAGGAGAAATGATTTCTTCAGAAGGATTATTGTTAACAAATCATCATTGTGCATTTGACGATGTTCAATCTCATAGCTCTGTTGAACACGATTATTTAACCGATGGATTTTGGGCAATGACTAGAGCCGATGAACTTCCAAATAATGGAAAGTCAGCATCTTTTTTAGTACGAGTTGAAGATGTAACTGCTAGGGTATTAACTGGAATTACTGATGAAACAAGTGCCGCCGACCGAAAAAGTGCAATTGGTAAAGCAATTAAAGAAATTGAAAAAGAGGCTACGGCTGAAAATAATTATGAAGCTTTAGTGCAAAGTATGTTGTCAGGAAATGAATTTTATTTGTTTGTTTACGAAACCTATAACGATGTACGTTTAGTAGGTGCTCCACCATCATCAATCGGAAAATTCGGTGGAGATACAGACAATTGGGTTTGGCCTCGTCATACAGGAGATTTTAGTATGTACCGAGTTTACATGAGTCCTGACGGAAAACCTGCTGAATATTCAAAAGATAATGTTCCGTTTAAACCAAAACATCATTTACCCGTATCGTTAAAAGGTGTTCAAGAAAACGATTTTGCCATGATTTGGGGATACCCTGGAACTACAGAAAGATATTTACCTTCTGCTGGTATTGATTTGAAAATAAAACAAACTAATCCTGCATGCGTTAAACTTCGAGATACTAAAATGAAAATAATGCACGAAGACATGTCTACTAACGACAAAGTTAGAATTCAATATGCTGCTAAATATGCTTTTCTTGGAAACTTTTGGAAAAAAGATAAAGAGCAAATCAAAGCTTTATTGAAGTTAAAAGTTGTTGAACAAAAGAAAGAACTTGAAGACCAATTTGAAAAGTGGGCTAATGAAAATCCTGAAAAACAAAAGAAATATGGTGCAGTTATCAAAGACATAAACGATAGTTATAAGGAAATA
Organism: Bacteroidetes bacterium GWF2_33_38; assembly: GCA_001769505.1. Classification (GTDB taxonomy): domain Bacteria; phylum Bacteroidota; class Bacteroidia; order Bacteroidales; family GWF2-33-38; genus GWF2-33-38. The sequence continues at coordinate 55,752 of MEOF01000040.1, read as the reverse complement.
GCGGATAATAAATACGAATTGGCTTATTGGTATTTTGTGGAATTAACTTTTATGAACGGAGCTGAAATCATGACGTTTTCATTAAATGCTTACCAACTTGAAGAAATATTAAAATCGCAAGGCGATGCAACACAAACCATTGCTGATTTAAAAAAAGCATCTGAAAAACATTACAAAGATTATAATGCCAAAACAGACATGAAAATAATGGCAGCAATGTTAGATGCATATTACAAAGATGTTCCAGCAGAATTTCATCCTGAAGAATTAACTGAAATTTACAAAAAATATAAAGGCGATTTTTCAAAATATACAGATGTGGTATTTGCTAAATCAATTTTTGCTGATGAAGCAAAACTAAATGCTTTTTTAGAAAAACCAAGTGCGAAAGTTTTAGGTAGCGACCCAGCCCTAAGCATTATGAAAGCCTTTTACAAAACATTTATGAAAATAAATATGGCAAAAGGTCAAGCAGACCAAAAACTAAATAAAGCCGAACGATTATTTATAGCTGGATTACGCGAAATGCACCCTGATAAAAATTTCTATCCCGATGCAAATTCAACTATGCGTTGTACTTACGGAAAAGTTATGCCATACGATCCTGCCGACGCTGTTGAATATGATTTTAGAACATATTTGGATGGAGTAATGGAAAAAGAAGACCCAAGTAATGAAGAATTTATTGTTTCGCCTAAATTAAAAGAACTTTTCAAAGCCAAAGATTTTGGACAATATGGTGTTGATGGAAGAATGCCTGTTGGTTTTATTACAAATAACGATATAACCGGAGGAAATTCAGGTAGTCCGGTAATTAATGCCAATGGTGAAATAATTGGAACTGCTTTTGACGGAAATTCTGAAGCAATGAGTAGCGATATCGAATTTGACGATAATTTACAACGAACAATCGTTTGCGATATTCGATACGTTCTTTTTGTAATTGATAAGTACGCAGGAGCTAAACATTTAATTGACGAGATGGATCTTGTAAAATAATATATTAATTTATCTATAAAAAGAGTAGCCAATAATCAAAAGTGGTCGGAAGAAAAATCCGACCACTTTTTTTATGTTTTTAGAACTTATCCGGGCACCCTCAGCATTAAACCAATGAGAGCATTAACTAATTTTTAGACTTCCAATTTAAATCTTCTTTTGCCATAATTATTTGATTGTCAGTAATACAAAGAATAAAAAAACAGTTAACTTCTTAAATTCAATCAAATGATAATCAAAAAATTACATTAACAATAATAGGTTGATATAAACAAAAAAGTCGGAAGAAAATTCTTCCGACCACTCTGTACACAGAAATATCTTTTTAAAATTTCAGAAATATCTTTTTTTGATTTTGTCGGGAGTTAAAACTGCACCATACAATAAATAGCCTTCATTAGTTCTTTGCATCACAATTCTAGATTTTCCATCAGCCAATACACAAATTTCTTCATAAACCAGACCTTTCATGTAAGGCATTACCAGTTTAAGTATTTGACTTAAACTATCCTCTAAACTTGCTTTAAAAACTAATCGTGCCATGATATACCTCCATTTTTAATTTTATAACCTTTCGGTTTGCACAATTCATGCCAAACAAAAAATACGAATTTAATAATTCTACATATATAGATTTATCAAATTCATATTTTTTTTATACTTTTAAATGTTTTTTAAATTCAACGAATGAGAAAATTCAAACACATCAGTTGTGCAATCTTGGCAGGAGGCAAAAACTCTCGTTTCAATGGAATTGATAAGGCTTTTATGGAAATTAACGGAGAAGTTCTAATAAAAAAATATATTCGAATTCTTAATGCCTTATTCGAAGATATAATTATCGTTACAAATTTACCCGATTCGTATATGAATTTTAAGGATGTTCGTATTGTTGGCGACGAATATAAAAACATTGGACCACTTGGAGGAATTCACGCAGCCCTAAAAAATGCTAATAATTCGACTTGTTTTGTCATAGCTTGCGACATGCCAAATATCAACGAAGAAGTTGTTAATTATTTTGTAAATCAATATTTTATTGAAAATCCTGAAATTTTAGTTCCTACTAAACAAAATTCAATTGAGCCCTTATTTACCCTTTATTCAAAAAATGTTTTGCCTGAATTAATCAATTTTATCGAAACATCGAAGTTCCATAAAATCAGACTTTTTATCGATACCCGACAGGCTTTTTACTGCGAAATTCCATCCAACTTCGAACACTGTTTTGCGAATGTAAATTATCCTGAAGATGTTAATAATATCAACGAACTGAGAATAAATAAAACGCATATGCAAACACCTTATGATTATATTTTTTCGAACTTTAAAGGAAGCGAAGAAGAATTAATTCCCTTGCTTCAAAAAGTTCAAAATGAATTTGGTTTTCTATCAGAAGAATCGATGAAAGCAATTGCCAAATTTACGAAAGTTCCATTGAGCAACATATACGGAGTAGCAACTTTCTACGCACAATTTAGATTTAAACCCAAAGGAAAAAATCATATCATGATTTGTCGAGGCACAGCATGCCATGTAAAAGGAGCCCCTCGAATTTTAGAAGAAATTGAATCGCAATTAAAAATTAAAGAAGGCGAAACAACCGATGATTTAGAATACTCGGTCGAAAGTGTTGCATGTATTGGAGCTTGCAGCTTAGCTCCTTGCATTATGATTAACGAAAAGGTTGCTGCAAATTTAACACCTCAAAAAGTTAAAGAATTATTTATAAAGCACACAAAATAATTATGGATTCAAAAAATATATTCAAACAAGCTGAACAAGAATGGAAAACACTTTTAGGTGGCTCTAAACCTGCATTCTTTGTTGGAAATGCAACTTGCGGTCGCTCAGCTGGCTCAATGGATATCATGCATGAATTAAAAAATGAAATCGCTGCAAAAAATCTTGATATCGATGTCTTTGAAGTTGGTTGCATTGGAATGTGTTACCTTGAACCAATAGTTGCTATTTACAATCCCAACAATCCATTTATTTTTTATGGTAATGTTGGTAAAAAAGATGCCTTGGATTTAATTTCTAAGAACATTCAACAAAACGAAATGTCTCAAAACAATATTATCGGAATTCTAAAAGACGATACAAATCATAATATTCCCAGCCTAAAATCTCTTCCGGTAATGAAACCACAAATTCGCTTAGTTCTTCAAAACTGCGGAATCATCGACCCGACTAATCTTAATCATTACATTGCAAACAAAGGATATTCAGGTGTAAAAAAAGCGTTAAAATTGAATGCTGACCAAATTCTTGAAATTGTTAAAGAATCAGGATTAAGAGGTCGCGGTGGAGCCGGTTTTCCCACATGGAAAAAATGGCAATTTTGTAAAGAGACCCAGTCGGAACAAAAATATCTGATTTGCAATGCTGATGAAGGAGATCCCGGAGCTTTCATGAATCGTTCATTGCTGGAAGGCGACCCTCATTCGCTTCTCGAAGGTATGATTATAGCGAGTTATGCAATTGGTGCGAACAAAGCATATATTTATTGTCGTGCCGAATATCCATTAGCACTAACTAGACTTCGCTTAGCAATTAAGCAAGCCGAAGAAAACAATTTGCTGGGAGATAATATTTTAGGTTCAGATTTTAGTTTTCACATCAAGATTAAAGAAGGTGCCGGAGCGTTTGTTTGTGGCGAAGAGACTGCCCTTATAGCATCAATCGAGGGTAAGCGAGGAATGCCTAATCCTCGCCCACCATTTCCTGCAATATCAGGACTTTGGAACAAGCCAACCATCATTAACAATGTTGATACTTTAGCATCAATTGCTCGAATATTTCAAAACGATGCCAAATGGTTTTCACAATATGGAACCGAAAATAGCAAAGGTACGAAGTCATTTGCATTGGTTGGAAAAGTAAAAAACACAGGACTAATTGAAGTTCCTCTAGGGACAACTTTACGAGAAATAATTTTTGATATTGGCGGAGGCATTCCAAACGAAAAAAAATTTAAAGCTGTACAAACAGGAGGTCCTTCTGGTGGTTGTATTCCCGAAAATTTATTAGACACACCTGTTGATTATGAATCTCTCGCAAAAGCAGGTTCGATAATGGGTTCAGGCGGTTTAGTTGTTATGGATGAAGATACCTGTATGGTTGACGTTGCAAGATATTTTCTCGATTTTGCACAAAAAGAATCGTGCGGAAAATGCACCCCATGTCGATTAGGAACCAAACAAATGCTTACTATTCTAGAAGATATTGTTTCGGGGAAAGGAAAAATTGAAGACATTGATTTATTAGAATCTCTCGGAAAAGGAATTATTAAAGGGTCGTTGTGCGGACTCGGACAAACAGCTCCAAACCCTGTTCTCACAACCATTCGGTATTTTAGAAACGAATACGAAGACCACATCATACACAAAAAATGTTCAGCTCGGGTTTGCAAAGAGTTGTTGCATTATCACATTGAAAATGACAAATGTACCGGATGCCATATTTGTTCAAAATCATGTCCGGTTGATGCAATCATTGGAAATCCAAAAGAAAAACATACAATTGACCAAAATATTTGTATTAAATGTGGAGTATGTTACGAAAAATGTCCAACAAAATTCAGTGCAATAGATTGTAATCCAGGAATTTTAAAAATGGAGGTTTAAAAAATGAAAAATGTTAACATAATTATCGACGGAGTAAAAATTTCAACAAGTTCGAACAAGACCATTTTAGAAGCCGCACTCGAAAATGGGATTTATATACCGAATCTTTGTCATCACGAAGATTTAGTCCCCTCAGGAAATTGCCGCATGTGTCTAGTCGAAGTTGAAGGTATGAGAGGACAAACAATTGCGTGCAAAACTCCTATTACCGAAGGAATGACAATAAAAACAGAAAGTGAGGATATAAAACTTACTCGACAAACTTCGTTAGAATTAATTCATGCAAATCATACTCAAGATTGTACAACTTGTTCAAAAAACAATCAATGCGAATTGCAAAAAGTAACCGCATTTGTTGGTATAAATCAAGAAGGATTTAATAATTTGCGACGAACCAAGCCATATATCGAACCCGATAAATCAAATCCATTTTTCATACTCGACCACAATAAATGTATTATGTGCGGAATTTGTGTTCGTACTTGTGACGAAGTGCAAGGAGTTAACGCATTAAACTACGGAAACAGAGGATTTGAGACCGTAATCAGTACGTTTATGAATAAACCGATAATCGAATCGGTTTGTGAGTCGTGTGGCGAATGCGTAGTTCGTTGCCCAGTTGGTGCTCTTCAGCCCATTAAAACACAAATTCCTACTCGCGAAGTAAAAACAGTTTGTTCATATTGTGGCGTTGGCTGCAATATAATTCTTGGCGTTAGAGATAACAAAATTGTAAGTTCCAGAGGAGACAGAACGAGTATTGTAAATAAAGGACGATTGTGTGTAAAAGGACGATTTGGGTATGAATTTGTGAACAATCATGAACGATTAACCACTCCTTTGATAAAAAAAGATGGAAAGTTTGTAACAGCAAGCTGGGACGAAGCATTTGACTTGATAGCCGAAAAATTTGCCAAAAGTAAGAAAGATAAATTTGCAGCTCTTGCTTCGGCTAAAATTACAAACGAAGAAAATTACGTGATTCAAAAATTTACCCGTGCAGTTATGGGAACCAACAATATAGACCATTGTGCAAGATTGTGTCATGCACCAACGGTATCGGGTTTAGTACAATCTTTCGGAAGTGGAGCCATGACAAATTCAATTGACGAATTTATAAATGCAAAAACTATTTTTTCGATTGGTTCAAATACAACTGCAGCTCACCCAATTATTGGATTACACATTAAACAAGCTAAGAGAAACGGAGCAAAAATCATTGTTGCAAATCCTAAAGAAATTGACTTAGTAAGATTTGCCGATATTCATATTCGTCAAAAACCTGGCTCTGATGTAGCCTTAGTAATGGGAATGGCACGGGTAATTATTGAAGAAGGCTTGGTTGACAGAAAATTTATTGAAGAACGAACCGAAGATTATGATAAATTGGTAGAATCGTTAGCCGAATTTAGCTTAAAACAAGTTGAAAAACTTACAGGAGTTCCTCAAAAACAAATTATTGAAGCAGCAAGATTATACGCCACCAATACCCCTTCATCAATAGTTTATGCCATGGGAATTACTCAACACACGCACGGAACCGATAATGTGTTGGCAATTAGTAATCTTGCATTACTTACTGGAAATATTGGAAAAGAATCATCGGGCGTTAATCCATTGCGAGGACAAAACAACGTTCAGGGAGCTTGCGATATGGGCGGTTTACCTGATGTTTATACAGGATATCAGAATGTTACAAATCCTGCGGCACAACAAAAATTTGAAAAAGCATGGGGCGTTTCATTAAGCAATAAAGTTGGAATAACACATACCGAAATTTTTGATCAAATAGAAGAAGGAAAAATCACAGCATTGTACCAAGTAGGCGAAAATCCTGTATTGAGCGAAGCAAATGCAAATCACGTAAAGAAAGCTCTTGACAAATTAGATTTTTTTGTTGTACAAGATATTTTCTTCACCGAATCGGCAAAATACGCTGATGTAGTGTTACCAGCAGCAACATTTGCCGAAAAAAACGGAACATTTACCAATACCGAACGTCGAGTACAACGAGTGAGAAAAGCAATTAACCCAATTGGTGATTCAAAAGAAGACTGGAAAATTACCTGCGGAATTGCAAAACGAATGGGGGAAAAAGGATTCGATTTTGAATCGGAAGAAGAAATATTCGAAGAAATCCGTCAATTAACGCCAAGCTATGCCGGAATTACCTACGAAAGGATTGAAAAAGTTGGTTTGCAATGGCCCTGCCCTACAACTGAACACATGGGCACAAAAATATTGCATACCGAACGTTTTGCGGTTGCTTCGGGAAAGGCAAAATTTATTCCGTTAACTTATCGTTTATCTGACGAACTTCCTGATAAAGATTATCCATTATTGCTTACTACCGACAGAAGTTTATTCCATTATCATACAAGCACTATGACACGCAGAGTTGAAGGATTACGAATACTCGACAGTGAAGAATTGCTTCGAATTCATCCTGAAGATGCAAAAAAATATGGAATCAAACATGGCGATATGGTTAAAGCAAAATCTCGACGCGGAGAAGTTACTGTCAAGGTCGATGTGAACGAAATTTGCCCACAAGGGGTTGTTTCAATGACTTTTCATTTTTTTGAAACACCAACGAACGAATTAACAATTTGCTCTATTGACCCTGTTGCAAAAATTCCGGAAACGAAAGTTTGTTCGATTAAAATTGAAAAAATAAATATGGAATAACATTACCAAAAAAAAAATTAATAGCTACTCATTGCGACAGGCTTATATTCTAAAACATTCTCATTTAAGTCGAAAATGCCTGTTTCAAAAATAGCTTTTCCTAACATCTCAATAACTGGAACTGAAACACTATTTCCTAAAAGTTTCATCCATCTTGCTCTATTTTCGGGCAATTTAAAATCTTTGGGAAAACCTTGAATAAGACAAGTTTCTTCTTTTGTTATCTTTCGGAAATTTCCTCTTTTAAAAATTTCTTCAATAAAAATATTTTTGTATTCAATTGGGGTTTTTGCATTAATTTCTTTAGTTGAAATGTAATCATTTGTATCGCTTGCAACCAATGTTGGAAAAATATTTGAAGTTGGTAGAAATATTCTATTAATACCAAATAAACCAGTACTTATTTTTGTGTTTTTAAAATCATATCTATTTTCACAACTTGAAATTACTCCTTTTTCTTGTAATGTTTTTAATGTTTTAGAAATTGATATTTTTTTTAACTTTAAATTTCTATCAGTTTTTAAATTCTCAACAAATAAGAAATTATTAATAGAACAATCTAGAATACATTTTTCATCTTCTGAAATATTTTTTTTGTCAAAATCATTAATTGAAAATGAATATCCTTCTTTTTTTAATATGTCTAATGTAACTAATTCTTCTAGTTCATTTTCTAATATTGAATTATCTAATTCTTTAAAATGTTTATATGACAAAGGATTTCCATCTAAATTACCATATGCACTTTTGCGTCTATTTTTTAATAATAAATAACAAATATTTTTTTGTCTTTCAGTTGTATCTAAAATATCCCAAGAATGAATTGTTGAATGACCATTTCGTAAATCATTAAATAAAAAATAGTCATTAAACCCGTTGCTATTTGATAAACTCATATTTCGAGTTGTAATATTTTCGCCAAATAAATTTTTCTGAACAATTGGTTCATTTTGTATTGATTTAACTTCAAAATTTGACAATATATTACCTAATCGTATTTTGTTTTTTAATGGTTTTGGGATATTAAATTTTTCAGCAAATTCTTTTTCTCTAAAACCAACAATATATACACGCATTCTATTTTGCGGAACGCTATAATCATAAGAATTAATTAAATAATAATTTGCAAAATATCCTGCCTCTCTAATGCGGTTTAATATATAAGAAAATGCTTCTTTATTTCTTGGGTCAACTAAACCTTTAACATTTTCAAAAATAAATGCTTTTGGTTTTGATTGATTAAGAAGATAAATTGTATCGTTCCATAATTGTCCTCTATCGTCATCAAAACCTAGATTTCTTCCTGCAATTGACCAACTTTGACAAGGCACACCACCAGTTAGTAAATCGTGATTTGGCAATTTTTTTATCTTGGTAATATCTCCTAAATTATATTCAAAATCTTCATCAAAATTTGTACAATATGTATTTATTGCATCTTTATTTATTTCGCTAAAATTTAAGCAATTTCCACCAATATTTTCGAGGGCCATTCTAAAACCTCCAATTCCTGAAAAAAGGTCAATGAATGTAAATTTATTTTGTTTCATTTCTCAAATTTTATTTTAATAAATTGCTTTCTGAATTCAATGGAGGTTCAATTTCTAAAAATTCTCTGTAAATTCTATCTCTATATTCTTGTCCTAAAAGATTAACTTCTTTGATGAAGTTATTATAAGTTCCTGCACCTCCAATTAATTCCCAAAATTCATTTCCGATTAAAACAGACTCATCTTCTTGCATATTAAACCATCTTAAAGGAAAAGCCCATTTATAATCTTCTTTTTTTCCATAAGGATTATAAGGCAAGGCATAATATGCAAAATCAACTTGTTTTGGTTTCATTGCCAATAATTTGAACATTTTTTCTTTACTTACTTTTGTTTGGTCGCTATTTGGTAAAGGACCTTTTAATTCAAAAGCATACTTTGTATTTGTTTCTTTATTATGAATAAAAATATCACAAGTTACACTAACAGGAATTGGCTCTCCACCACCTTCATGAATATATTTAAGTTCGCTTTTCCAATCAGGTTTAAATTTAAATTCTCCTTTTTTGTTATGTTCTAGTCTATTTAATACTTCTTGAATTCTTCTTAAACTTTCGCTTCCAACAATTCCACTTACATTATGTCCCATTGTGCAATTTCCGTGAGCTTCAATTGCAACAACTTGAGCTAATCGTTCCCAAACACTTCCAAAAGGAGTTACAAACCGTCTTTCGAAATGCGAACCTTTAAAAATTTCATCAGGCACTAAAGCTGCATAAAGTGGTTTTGCAGCTTGATGTTTTTCTTTGATAAATGGATCTTTTATCATTACGTTATCCATAACTCTATTCATCATTTTTGAAACAACTTCTTTAATTGCTAAAGCAACTCTTTCTTGTTTTGTCATATCTATTTGTTTTTAAAGTTATGATAGAAATTATTCAGAAATTTCACAATCGAAAATCCAACTTCACGAGCCAAATTAACTGGAAACGCATTTCCTATTTGTTTATATTGTTGCGAAATTGAACCTTCAAATTGCCAATCATCAGGAAAAGTTTGAATTCGGGCATATTCACGAACCGTAAACGGACGAGTTTCTTCTGGATGACATCTTTCTGTTTGTTTTTGTGCTGGACTGCAAGTTAATGTTAAACACGGTTCATCCCAACCAATACGCCGTGCCATTCCAGTTTTTCCACCGCCCAAATAAAAACTTTGTCCCATAAATTCTTTTTGAATATCTAAAGGTAAATCACGCCAATAGCCTTTTTGAGGAACTAAATCTAAAACTTCTTTTTTATGTTTTGGATATTTTGAACCTTCAGATTGAGGAACATCACAATCGAATAATTCGCTTTTTTTCAAAGCATCAGAAAGTGTGTAAATTTTCTTAAATGGTGTTGGATATTCGTATTTTATATCAATATCTTTTCTAATTCCAACCAAAATTAATCGTTCTCGTTTTTGAGGAACTTTAAAATTTATAGCTTTTAAAACTTCATAAGGAACTACATTGTAGCCAATTTCATCTAAAATTGAAATCATTCCTTGCAAAGTTTTTCCATTTTCGTGACTTAATAAACCACGAACATTTTCGCCAATACAAATTGGTGGATTAACTTCTTTTACAACTCTCGCAAATTCATAAAATAAAGTTCCTCGAGCATCAGCTAAACCTAATTTTTTTCCTGCATAACTAAATGCTTGACAAGGAAATCCTCCAGTTACAACATCAACTTTATTGTAATATTCCGAAAAATAATAATCTTTAATATCTCCTTCTAAAACATTCCAAAATGGACGATTTTTGCGTAAAGTTTGACAAGCCGATTTATCAATTTCATTCAAAGCGACACAATTTAAACCAGCTTTTTCAAGTCCTACTGCCAAACCTCCTGCTCCTGCAAATAATTCTAAAACGGTATATTCTTTTTCGGCTTTTGCATAGTTTGAAACTTCTTCTATTTCATTTTTCAATAAAAAATTTGAAAACAAATCGAATTGATCTTTTTTGTAAACTCGATAATTACTCATCGGTTCACGCACAGCGGTTAACTTTCCTTCTCTATCCCAACGACGCAAAGTTTCTTTGCTTTTTCCTAATAATTCTGCTGCTTCAGATAGAGAAATATATTCTTTCATAACCATATTAGTTAACATTACACAATGGTTACAAATTTACATAAATAATCTAATTTCTCAAGTATGTACATAAAAAATTTCGACAACAAATTAAACTAGAGCAGCTCTTAATAAATTTAACATCTTAGTGTGATTAATCCTATGATAACTTGATAGATGCATAAACTTGAATATATAAAACCCTAATCTAAACAATATAAAATAAGACCTAAAGAAATATAATTAAAAAAAAGAATTAGAAACCGATTACTTAAGTTTAATGCCTAAAACAAGCACGTCGTCAACTTGTTCGTTTGAACCCTTCCATTGTTCAAAATAGTTAGTCAATTCTTCTTTTTGTTGAGTCATTGACAGAAGGCTTATTTGTAAAATTTTATTTTTAAAATTTACGGTCTTGAGTTTTTTATTATTTACACCGCCAATTTGGTCTTTATAGCCATCAGTAAATAAATATATTCTGTCGTTTTCTAAGTAATTTATAAATACACTTTTGAATGGTTTTTCCGAAACATGAATCCCCAATGGCATTTTATCTCCTTTTAGTTCATAAAGTTCAAAGTTCATAAAGTTGGAATTTGTTTTTTCGTCTACTTTATAACTTGATGAACTTGGCAAACTTTTAACTATGTAAAGCGAGTTGTTTGCTCCCGCAAAATCAATTGTGCGATTTTCGCTGTCGATTATACAAAAAGCCATGTCCATTCCGTCTTGCATTTCACCCATTTTTCCGGTTTGATGCAACGAATTTATGATGTAAGCTTTTAATTGCAATAAAATTTGTGATGATTCAGTAATGTTGTTGTTGATAATTTCATTTAATGCTGATATTCCCAGAATGCTCATAAAAGCACCAGGCACACCATGTCCAGTACAATCGGCTACTGTTAGAAAAACCTTATTATTCTTTTTTCTTATCCAATAAAAATCGCCTGAAACTATATCTTTAGGTCGAAAAAAAACAAATGGCTCCCCCAACTCTCCTAGACTAGAATTTATTTCATTAAATATTTTTGAAATATCGGGCAACAATGCCTGCTGAATTCGTTTTGCGTAATTAAGGCTATCGTTAATTTCTTTATTTTTCACAACAATTTCGTCGCGTTGTAAAGTAACCTGGTCGCGTTGAGTTGAAATCTCGGAGTTCAAATCCAACAATTTATCACGCTGGTATTCAATCTCATCACGTTGAGAACTTATCTCTTCTTTTTGTTGAAAAATCTCTTCATTTTTTCTTGCCAATTCTTTATTTGCTCGCTGTTTGATTTGATATCTGTTAACCAAAATTATTAATACAATCACAAAAACAACAATTCCGAATATCAAGGTATATTGAATGTATTTTTGTTGTGTAATTTTATTTTGTTGAAGAAGCTGATCTTTCGATAACAAAGCTATTTCTTTTTGCTTTTTGTCGAATTCATATTTGGCAGCAAGTTCGTTAAGTTGTTTATGAACATTTTCGTTGAGCAGCGAGTCAGCGTACAAAGTAGTTAACTCTTGGTACTCGTAGGCTTTTTTATAGTCGCCTTTTTCAGCCATAAATCTACTAAATTCAGCATAAACAGCCGATAATTCGCTTTTTAGATTTAATCCCAACGCAATGGCTAAGGCTTTATTCAAATAGATTTCTGCTTTTGTAAAATCTCCTTTTTGATTATAAATATCGGCAATATTTATGTAAACTGCTGTCAGCACATAATCGTACTTAAAATTAATAGCTATTGTTTCCGACTTTAATAAATATTCCAAAGCCAAATCGTATTTTCCCAAATACTTATACGAAAGCGAAATATCGTTGTACGAATAGCAAAGAGCCAAGGTATCTTTGTATTCTTCCTTTACCTCAATCGATTTAATTTGATACGAAATTGCTTTTTCATAATCACCTGAAAGCAAATAAACGTTTCCTATTTCGTTTAAAGCGGTTGAAATATCTTGATAATTATCTAATTCATATGCTATTTCTAAATACTTAGAAAAAAACTCAAGCCCTTTTCCAAAAGCATTTAAACCTCTGTACACAAAGCCTAATCCCATGTATGTGCGGGCTAAAGAGGTCTTTAAATTGTGTTTAAAGCAAAACGATTCGTTCTTTGACAATAATACAGAAGCTTCTTCGTATTCGCCTGTAACATACAGCAAATAGCCAATTGTTGAATTTATTGAGGCTATTGATTTATAATCGTCGGTTTTATTATAAATTGCCATCGCTTCTTTGTAGTAAAAAATAGCATCTGTGTACAAATTTTTTCGTTGGGCTATTTCTCCCATGTACGAGTATGTAATGGACTTTTTTCGTTCAAACAAATTATATGAGTGTAAAACAACCTGCTGACCATAATAATAAGCACTATCATAATTTTCTGACTCATAATACTTTTCAAAAGTATGATAAATTTTATTAAACGTAGCGGTATCAATGGTTAATGACTTATTTATCAACTCATCAGAAACACACTGAGTTGAAAGCGATACAATTATCGAGAAAAAAACAAAACTTATTTTTAAAAATTTAGGCACTAATTTAAATTTAAAATTTAGAATCCGAATTTCACTACTTTGTAAAAATAAAATTTATTTTGCCAATTCAATAAGCAATTTGAAATAAAATGTAATTTTCTTTAATTGAGTGAAACAATAATGTGGAAAGTTGAGATTCTCAAAATACGTATGCTAAAAAACGAACTTTGTTGACGAACTTGCTAATGTTAAATCCCCTATCTCAATATTTTTCTGGCAAAAGCAACTGTAAAGTACGACATCATAAACACACCTATAAATCCTTGAAGGCTTGCGATTACTCGTAAAAATCCGACAGGAGAACAGTCGCCATAACCAATTGTAAAGAATGTGATTGCACTATAATACATTGTATTTAAAAATCTGGACATGAAACCAGTAGCCGGGTCAATGCAGTTAATTGCAGTATCCATCATATATGGCAAAATGGTATGAATTAACGAGAAAAATAAATATGTAACCATTGTGCTCAGAAAAACGCGAGATGGAGAAGTCGCATATAATCCAACCTTATCAAACATTAACCATTTAAAACCGTAGGCAGGAAACTGCCAAATACCGTGTAATTTATTTTTAGATAATGCAACATGAAAATCTGATTTTTGTTCAAATCGTTTGAATTGCACATAAGCTAAATCTTCGAAATTATACAATCCTATATTTCCATAATTTTCTTTTAAAATTCTAAATTGTTCGGCTTTTTCGAAATGCGTAGTATCTGTTTGTAGACCAATTATTTTGTCAACTTTATTTTTATACCAATCGATATCAATTCGCCCAAGCAGCCTCATTCCTACTATATTCAGGTTAGTAATTTTAACGTCAAAATCGTAGGGCTGAATATCCAAAATGTCGCGAACTATGGTATCGGATAAATCGACATAATCGCATTTAGCAACTCGCAAATCAATATAATTATCCAAATGGCACGATTTAAGAGATAAGGTTTTTAAATGCGATTTGTTAAACGAAACGTTTCCGACTCCAAAATCCACACGTTCTATTAAAATCTCGGCATCGTGAAATTCGAGTAGTTCAAAACTTTTGAGTCCGTTTCCCAAAATAGTTTTTTTAAATGTTATTTTCCCCTTCGAAAGTTGACAGGCTTCAAAAGAAATATCTCCATCGCCAAAAACAGCTCGGTTAAAATTTACTTTTCCGGAGCCAAATTCTATTTTTCGAAAATCTTTTTTCCCTGTTCCAAAGTCGGTTTGCTCAAAACTAATATCTCCTTTTCCAAATTTAGAGAAATGAAAATCGACTTTTCCGTCTCCAAATCGAGCGACTTTAAACGAAACTTCTCCATCGCTAAAATCGGAATTCAGGAACAAAACATCACCATTTCCAAAATCAGTATTTATAAAACTCAGTTTTCCTTTTCCAAAATCGGTATATTGAAAATTCTTCTCCCCTTCTCCAAAAAGCGTATTCTTAAACGTAATATCGCCTCCGCTAAAAATCACATTGGCAAAATCTACATTTCCATTGTTGAAATATACATAACTGAAGTCGGCATCGGCTTTTTCGAAATTAACGGAATCAAAATTTATACCGCCATTTATAAAATGTGCCTTTGAAAAATTAGCAAAATCTCCTTGAAAAACAGCAAAAGAAAAATCGGTTTCTCCGTGTGAATCGAAAAAACAATCAATTGCCGAAAAGTTTTTTATTTTTACGATTTCGTCTTTTTCGATGTTTCTTGATTTTCGATAATTTTTTAACGAAAAGTTTTCGATATAACATTCATTAATATTTATATCTTCTCCATTATCAATTAATTGAAAAACCGTTTCTTGTTCAACAAATGCCTTTTCGATATAATCGGTTTCTTTTTTATTTATGTCGTAAAAAGAAATTGCTGCAGTGTTAGGGAATTTTCGTCCATCTTCTGTAACAAACTCAAGGTCTTTTATTTTAATTTTATAGCTAAGATAATTGGTTATCATCTTGTTTGCGTTTTTGATTTAATACAAATGTAGCTTTTTTGGCGGAAAAGGAATGGAAAATTCAGTTAGTAAACTATTTTTTTTCGAACAACAATAATTTCAATATAGAGCAACTCGTTTTGCTTTTTTTTCTATTAATTTTAATCCCCTTATGTTTGATAAAACGAAACATATTTAGGTGCTAAATTATTGCTTTACAGCCTATTTTAAGAGGATTCAAATTTTAGGTTTAGCAAAATTCATTTTGTATTTCGCAACAAAATAGTATCAGATAGTTATGTTAAACATTTACTCAAAAGCTCCCATTTTAAGCATGTTAATTTCCTTATCGGTTAAGAAACGCCATTTCCCACGAGGAAGATTATATTTGGTTAAGCCTGAAAAAACGACTCTATCGAGTTTTTTTACTGTATATCCGAAGTGTTCAAAAATTCTACGTACAACTCGGTTTCGTCCAGAATGTATTTCGACACCGACTTGGCTTTTATCAGCTGGGTCAACGTATTGCAATTCATCAGCTTTTATAAAACCATCTTCAAGCTCAATACCTTGAAGCAGTTTATCAAAATCATTCATATTAAACGGAATATCTAAATGAACATGGTAAATTTTCTTTTTATTATGCGATGGATGTGTCAAATACTTAGTTAATTCACCATCGTTAGTTAAAAGCAAAACACCAGTTGTATTTTTATCAAGTCTGCCAACAGGATAAACTCTTTCGGAACAAGCTCCCTTAATTAAATCGAGTACTGTTTTTTCAGCATGTTTATCCTCCAACGTTGTTACGTAATCTTTAGGTTTATTCAACAAAATATATACTTTTCGTTCAGGGTTTAAGTGTTTGCCTTCGAACTGCACATTATCGCTCCGATGAACTTTTATGCCCATATCTTTAACAACTACTCCGTTAATTGTAACAGCACCCGATTTTATATATTCGTCGGCTTCACGACGAGAGCAAATACCAGAATTAGCAATGTATTTATTTAATCGAATAGGCTCATCGCTTTTAAATGTTTTTCGTTTACTGTTTTCGGTTTTCCCTAATCTAGGTTTTGGATTTCTTTTATGTTCTGAATATTTCCTATCTTTTTCGGTAGATTTATCGTCTGAATCTCTTCTCTTATAAGGTTTTCTTTCGGTTGAAGTTTGCGAATCTCTTTTTCTTTCACGAGAAGGAGTATCATTATTAGAATACTTATCGTGAGATGGACTTTTTTTAAATGGTTTTGATTCAGACGATTTTGAGTCGTCATCACGTCGTTTTCTTACTATAGGTTTAGTGTCTTTATCCGAATATTTTTCGTCCTGCGCTCTTTTTTTGTAAGGTTTTCGTTCGTATGAAGTCGATTCTTTAGCAGGGTATTTATCGTGTGACGGACTTTTTTTAAATGGTTTTCTATCCAAAGATTTTGAGTCATCATCACGTCGTTTTCTTACAATGGGTTTAGTGTCTTTGTCCGAATATTTTTCTTGGTCTCTTTTTTTATAAGGTTTTTGCTCAATTGCTTGCGACTTTTCATCATTTTTTACAAATGAACGTTTATTGTTGTCTTTAGGGATTCTCGTTCTCATTTCTTGATTTATTTTAAACAAAGGTACAAAAATTATACTGTTCAAGCCTATTATTTTTTCAGATACTCTTATAAGATTATCCATGCTATTCCAAACAAATTCAAAATTTTCTTTCTAAACTTTAATTCAATTTTACAAACTTTATAAACTAACGAGTTTGGTAAATTTTAATTAGTTTTGCAAAAAAGAAAACAATGACACTCATAAAATCTATTTCAGGAATTCGAGGAACTATTGGAGGTAAAGCTGGCGAAGGCTTAAGTCCGATTGATGTAATGAAATTTACTGCGGCATTCGGCTATTGGATAAAATCTAAATCGACGGGCAAGGTAAAAATGATTGTAGGTCGCGATGCCCGAATCAGTGGCGAAATGGTAAATCACATTGTAGTAGGTACGCTTACTGGAATCGGGATTGACGTAATTAATATCGGGCTTGCAACAACTCCTACAACTGAAATAGCAGTTACTGAAGAAAAAGCAGATGGCGGAATTATTCTTACTGCAAGCCATAATCCTAAAAATTGGAATGCTCTTAAATTATTAAATCATAAAGGCGAATTTATTTCAGCCAACGACGGAATCGAAGTATTAGCTCTTGCCGAAAGCGGAGATGTAATATTTGCTGAAGTCGATGATTTAGGAAAAACTATAAATCGATACGACTATACTGATATTCATATTCAAAAAATTCTTGATTTGCCCTTAGTTGATAAAATGGCAATTGAAAACATGAATTATAAAATTGCGGTAGATTGTGTAAATTCAGTTGGTGGCACAGCAATTCCTCAACTTCTGAGAGCATTGGGAGTAAAAGAGATTATCGAACTTTACTGTACTCCAAATGGCGAATTTCCACACAATCCAGAACCACTTCCTGAACATTTAACCGAAATTTCGTCGGTTGTAAAAACTCAAAAAGCCGATGTTGGTTTTGTGGTTGACCCAGATGTTGATCGCCTTGCAATGATTATGGAAAATGGCGAAATGTTTGGCGAAGAATACACGTTGGTGGCTGTTGCCGATTATATTTTGCAACACAAAAAAGGAAACACAGTTTCGAATATGTCATCTACAAGAGCTTTACGAGTTGTAACTGAAAATCACGGCGGAAAATACGCTTCATCGGCAGTTGGCGAAGTAAATGTGGTAAACAAAATGAAAGAAACCAATGCAGTAATTGGTGGCGAAGGAAACGGCGGAATTATTTATCCTGATTTGCATTTCGGACGCGATGCGTTGGTTGGAATTGCTTTGTTTTTAACACAATTGGCAAAATCGGGCAAAAAATGTTCTGAACTTAGAGCAAGTTTTCCAAATTATTTTATTTCGAAAAATAAAATTCAACTCACACCAGAAATTGATGTTGATGGAATTTTGAAAAAAATGGAAGCAAAATATGCTCATATGCAACCATCAACCATTGATGGAGTAAAAATTGATTTTGAAAACGAATGGGTTCATTTGCGAAAATCGAACACCGAACCAATTATTCGTATTTATAGCGAAAGCACCACAATGCAAAACGCTGATAAATTGGCAAATAAAATTATTGAGGAAATTAAGGGGTTGATTTAATGATTTTGTTTGAATGTGAAATTTTAATAATTGTACAGAACACCGTAGGGACAAGGCATGCCTTGTTTCTACAGAAAAAAACAAACAAAACAAAACAATGAACCAAAACAACAATATTCCAAAATTGCGGTTTCCTGAATTTTCTGATACGTGGGAAAATAAAAAATTGATTATTACAAATTGTGAAAAATAAATAAAAATCATTTTAATTAATACGAAACGTATTTTAAACGTATGTTTTCAACGTAGAGACAAGGCATGCCTTGTCTCTACGGAAACAAACAAACAAAACAAACCAATGAACCAAAACAACAATATACCAAAATTGCGGTTTCCTGAATTTTCTGATACGTGGGAAAATAAAAAATTGGGCGAAATTGGAAATTTTATCGGAGGAGGAACTCCATCTACAAAAAATGCAAATTTTTGGAATGGAGATGTTCCTTGGATTTCAAGTTCGGATATTTCAGATGAAAGCATTTATAAAATTAATAAATCAAGATTTATTTCAAGAGAAGCCATTTCACAGACTGCGACAAAACTAATTCCTGCAAAAAGTATTTTAATTGTTTCAAGAGTTGGTGTTGGCAAAGTAGCAATAAATGAAACAGAAATTTGTACAAGTCAAGATTTTACCAATCTAATTGTTGAATTGGACAATTATATTTTTTTAGCATATTTAATTAAATTCAAAACCAATAAATTATTAGAATTTAATCAAGGCACATCAATTAAAGGTTTTGTGAAAAGTGATTTAGAAAATCTTGAAATTAACATTCCATCACTTCCCGAACAAACCAAAATAGCAACATTTCTCACAGCAGTTGACGAAAAACTCACGCAATTAAAACAAAAAAAAGAACTTTTATCGCAATACAAAAAAGGTGTAATGCAACAAATTTTCTCTCAAAAATTGAGATTTAAAGACGATAATGGTAACGATTTTGAAGATTGGGAAGAAAAAAATCTTTCTGATTTAGCAAAAATAATGTATGGAAAAGACCAAAAACAAGTTATAGATGAAAATGGTAAATATCCAATTTTAGGGACAGGCGGTATAATTGGTAAAACAAACTCTTTTCTATGTAATAAAGCATCTGTTCTTATTGGTAGAAAAGGAACAATTGATAAACCTGTTTATATGGAAACTCCATTTTGGTCTGTTGATACTCTTTTTTATACAGATGTTTTTTCTAATACATTTCCTAAATGGTTATATTTTCAATTTCAAAATATAAATTGGTATTTATATAATGAAGCATCAGGCGTTCCAAGTTTAAGTGCTTCTACAATTTATAAAATTAAAATTCAACTTCCTTGTTTTTCCGAGCAAACCAAAATCGCCAATTTTCTATCAGCACTTGATGAAAAAATAAGCAACGCTGAAAATAAAATAACCCTAATGGAACAATGGAAAAAAGGCTTGTTGCAAAAAATGTTTATATAACCTTATTTCCCGCATTGTCTCCTGCAAGGGACGCTACGTAATTGAACGCAGAAAATAACCACCTCGTCCTGCGGACACTCCTCCAAGGGAGGAGAATTTTTGGGGAGAAGAAAATGAAAAATTTCAATTTCAAAAAATCATAGTTCGAAGCTAAATTCCCATCCTGTGGAGGGGTGTCAGTTGAAAACTGACGGGGTGGCAAAGATTTTTCTGTAGATTGCTTTCATTTCTAGCAGTATCTCCTGCAAGGAACACTACGTAATTGAACGCAGAGTTCAAAGGAATTGAAAACTGCTTGAAAAAAGTTAGCAAATAAATTATTGAGGAAATTAAGAGGTTGATTTAGAAAAACGAACGATAAATTTAAACTTAACGCATTGTCGATTTCAAAATGAATTATACAAAACTAAACAAATACTAGGAAGATTGTATGTGCGAAAAAAGTAAAAGAAGCTTAAATTAAGCTTCTTTTACTTTAAATTCATAACTTTCCATTATAGGATTTGAAAGAATCTTTTTACAAGCATCTTCCACTAATTTTTCAGCCTTTTCTTTTGAATCGGCTTCAAGTTCCATCGTAATGTGTTTTCCGATTCGAACATCTAAAACAGATTTATGTCCGGTATTTTGCATCGATGTTTTTACTGCTTTTCCTTGTGGGTCAAGAAGAGCTTTTAGAGGCATTACATTTATTTGAGCAATAAATTTCATGTGTTTTTTATTATCAAGTTAAAAAATATAGATGTTATTATGTAAAGCAAAATTACGAAAGGAATTGCAATAATGTTTAGAAAAACAAATAATATTATCGACAATATTAAAAAAATATACTGTGTATAATTTTCAGAAAACTTAAAACTTTTCATTTTCAACGAAAACATCGGGATTTCTGATATTAATAAAAATGAACTTATAATAATTAATCCAAACAAAACATATGGATGAACTAAAATATTAGAAATGAATGAGTCTGGATTGTAATAAAGGATTAATGGAAACGACGCCCAAAAAATTGCATTTGCAGGAGTCGGCATACCGATAAATGAAGTTGTCTGACGAGTATCAATATTAAATTTAGCTAATCGTAGCGCAGAAAACACAGCAATTATAAAAGCCGAGAAGTAAAAAAAAGAATTTTCTTGTAAAAACATTATCTGATAAGTGTCTTGATGAATCATAAAAAGATTAAAAACGATTGCTGCAGGAGCAACTCCAAAACTAACAACATCGGCCAAAGAATCCAACTCTTTACCCATAGCAGAATATGCATGTAACAATCTAGCTGCCAAGCCATCCAAGAAATCAAAAACAGCAGCTATTAATATACATATAGCTGCAATATGCAACTTATCGCTAAAAGCAAATACTATCGCACATGACCCACTAAATACGTTCAGAGAAGTAATAAAATTCGGAATGTGCTTCACTATTCCTGTTGCGTTTTTTGTTTCCAATTTTATAGTATAACAATAATTTATACAAAAATAAGTTTATTCTTTTAATTCGAGTAAGAAAAAATATTATCTTGCGTTAATAATTCAATTTAATGACTAAAATACGACTTTTTGCATTTTCTGTCTCGTTGCTTTTGTTAGCATTTACAACTAAAGCTCAGGTAAAATATAGCAATGAATTTTTGTCGCTTGGTGTTGGTTCAAGAGCATTAGCGATGGGAAATTCATGTATTGCTTCTTCAAATGATGCAACTTCAACTTACTGGAATCCTGCGGGCTTATTGGAACTTTCGAGCGATATGCAAATGGGTGCAATGCATTCGGCTTACAGTTATGGAATTGCTTCGTACGATTATGGAGCCGCAACTTTTAAAACATCAGATTCATCGGCTTTAGGTTTTTCGATTATTCGTTTTGGAGTTGATGACATTCCAAATACACTAGATTTAATCGACAATAACGGTCAAATTCGATACGATTTAATAACTTCTTTTTCGATTGCCGACTATGCATTTGTTACTTCCTTTGCAAAAAAATCGAATGTCAACGGACTATCTTTTGGTGGGAATCTTAAGATTATTCGTCGAATAGTTGGCGATTTTGCATCAGCATGGGGGTTTGGGCTAGATGTATCGGCAATGTACGTGAATAAATCATGGCGTTTTGCAGCCGTTGGTCGAGATATTACGTCAACATTTAATGCATGGAAATTTAATACAGAAACCTTTGAAGATGTTTTTGATGAAACTGGAAATGAAATTCCTGAAAATTCAATTGAATACACAATGCCACGTTTAATTCTTGCTGCTGCAAAGACTTTTAAAATTTCCGAAAAAATTAATTTAACAACAGAAATTGATGGAGATATAACTTTTGATGGAAAACGAAACACCGTTTTACGAACCGATTTCCTCAGTCTTGATCCGCATGCAGGATTGGAACTTTCTTACAAAAACAAAGTGTTTTTGAGAGGTGGCGTTTCAAACATTCAAAATGTATTATTGTTTGATAAGCAAACTGCCATAAATATGCAACCTGGACTAGGGCTTGGAATATCTTTGAACAGATTATACATCGATTATGCTTTATCGAATATTGGAAATAAACTTTTCAATATTTATTCTCACGTATTTACTTTGCGGCTGGCAATCAACAAAAAAGGTAATGTGTCATAAATGGGGCACAAATTTAATAAAAATACGTATTACATTGGTTCGGCAATATTTTAGATTTCTCCTATCGTCGAAATGACAAACTATTATATTAATTTACACATCAACAAAAAGAGAATCCGAGTTCTGCTGAGGAGCAAACCGAAAGTAATAATATTGATGTAAAAAAGTAGTTTAAAGGATGGATTTTTTTCATCCATTTTCATTTACTACTCATTTGCAAAATGGCTAAGAGAACATTCTAAACATTGGTAGCCTTGTTTGACTTTTCTTTTTCCGTCTTTATGTACTTTATTTTGAACTACAAACTATACATTATTTCCATAAAACAAAGAAAGAACATTGAAACCTTTTCAACGTTCTTTCATTTTTTTTTTACCTAGTATGGTATAATACCAATTCTATTTCCATATGACACATAAGTGATTTTTTAGATTCCCTTTTTCAAGGGAATGTGCCTCAAAAAATTACCACATACCCGCAAAAGCGGGTATCTTATTTTTAAATTGTGTCGGTCACATTGAATCATAATTGGGATAAAACATTTTAAGCAACATTTTTTGCCACGTAGTCTTCCAATACATAAAACAAAAAAGCCACTCGTTTGAGTGGCTTTTTCATATTATTACTTAATCTGATTATTTCATCAAATTAATTTTCTTAGTAATTACATTGTCACCAGCAACAACTTTTACAATATAAGATCCTTGTGATAAATTAGAAAGATCAATTGTATTGAAATTGTCAGTTGCGTTAACTGTAGCAACAACTTCGCCAATCATGTTATAAACATTGATAGTAGAGTTATTTGCATTTGTAATGTTAACCATTCCAT
Source organism: Bacteroidetes bacterium GWF2_33_38 (assembly GCA_001769505.1). Classification (GTDB taxonomy): domain Bacteria; phylum Bacteroidota; class Bacteroidia; order Bacteroidales; family GWF2-33-38; genus GWF2-33-38. Next base: position 32,272 of record MEOF01000040.1, on the reverse strand, counting down.
TTGTTGGATTTGGATAAATTCTAATGCTTTCTGAAGTTGTATTGTTTACACCAACGACTTGGTCAACAACAACATCGTCTAAAGACAATTCATAACCATCGTTATATTCAAAAACAAATCCTAATTTAACTGTTTTATTTGCATAAGCAGTTAAATCAACAACAACTTGAGTTTCAAATAAATTGTTTGTACCATCTGTATGAGCAAATTCTTCTGTCCATACACCATCAGCATATACTTTTACGTAGAAAAGAGAAATCCAACTGTCAGCAACACTACTTTCAGTATGTAACCAGAATTTTAAATCATAAGCTGGAGTTGCTGGAATTACAATACTTGGAGAAACTAACCATTGAAAATCAGGAGCAGAATATCCAATACCTACTGAACCTAAACCTGAATAAATATAATCAGCACCTTGATTTGTAAACGATGTAGAATCAACAGCAAACCAAGAACCACCGTCAGCCATGTCAGTACCATCAGCTAATGTTCCTGTCATATTTGACCAACATGCTTGCCATGCAGCAGCATCTTCGAAATCTTCTGTGTATGGGAATGCAGTTACATCAGCACAAGGAGTACTGAAAGCAAATGGACCAACCCAAGCACTTACGTCTCCACCGCAATCAGCTTGTACATAAAATTCATAAGCAGTTCCTGCAGTTAATCCTGAAACAGGATAAGTTGTAGCAGTTACTGCTACTGGAGTAGCTGTTCCTATATCGAACCCAGCTTCGTCGTATGCAACATTCCAAGCTGTTTCAACATCACCAATTGTCCAAGATAAAGAAGCAGTCGTTTGTGTAGTTGTTGCAGCTAAAGCTGTTGGAGCAGCACAAGTTGGAGGAGTACAAGCTGAAGTAAATGAAGATACAACTTGTCCTTCAGTGATTGCATCACAATCGTCAATAGTATATAATTCTGTTCCAAAAGGATCGGTAATTGTGAAACCTACTTCACTATCCCAATCTCCTTTGTTATAGATAACTTCAATAGCTTTTGCATCGCAAAGAGCAACTAATTGTTGTCCTGCACTTCCGTCAGCTAATTCAATAGTTGCAACTGCAACGCCACTCTCAGTTACTGTAAGAGTTGCATTGTTCCAACCATCACCATAAGAATCTCTTAAATCGAATACATATTCGCATTGGTCAGCAGGTAAGCAATTTGGAATTGTAAAAGCGAATGGACCAACCCAGTCACTAGTACCTGTTCCACAAAAATCTTGAACATAGAATTCATAATTTCCAGCAACTAAGCCAGCAACTGGCCAAGGATTTGATAATGCTAATTCGTTAGTTCCTGTTCCTAATGTAAAACCAGCAACACCATATTCAACATTCCAAAATTCAGCACCACCAGTAGTCCAGCCTAAATCGCATGAAGAAGGAGTAATATTTGTTACATTTAATGCAGATGGCACTGGGCAATCAGCAGCAGTAGTAAATGTATATACAAATGACCATGCACTTTGCTCACCACCACAATCGTCTTGAACATAAACATCATAATCGGTATTTTGAGTCAAACCTGTCAAGGTTTTAGGATTTGTAGCAACAATTGTAGTTCCTGCTCCTAAAACAAAACCAGAAACACCATATTGTAAATTCCAAGCAGCAGCACCACCTGTTGTCCAAGCAATGTCAGCACTTGTTGTAGTAATATTACTTGCAGCAACATCGTAAGGTTGTGGGCAAGTTAAAGCAGAACCAACATTTAATCTAATATTCCAATTTCCTGTTAAAGAAGCTGATAAATCATTTAAATGAGCCCATCCACCGTAATAAAGCCAGTTACCTTGAATATTTACTGGACCAGCATCGCAACCAGCAGGATAACCTCCAGCATTGTAAGTTACATTGTAACCAACAAATAAAGGAGTTCCATCAATTGTAAAAGAAGGAGCTAATACGTATGTATTCCAACCATCAACCCAAGTAGGTACGGTTTGATAATGTATTGGCATTGCACCACCAACAATATTTGTGTCAGTATAAACTAAAATCTCTAATGCAGTAATTTCAGCTGCATCGTTAAGACCTATTTTAATTTCAAGACCTTCTTTTCCAATAAAAGGAGCTAAATCAGCTGCTTGAAATTCTGTAAAAACTGCCAAATCTCCACCACCAGCACCAATAGCAGTACTTAAACCACCATCGTTGTAAAGTGTATCTTCAACAGCACTAATTGATTTTGCTACACTCGCTGTGTTTGTAGCTTTAATTGCTTTAAATGTTTCTTTTTGTTTTTTTACAACTGCTATCGAGCTTTCATATCTGCTCTGACCGTAAGAAGTAAACACAATCGCAAACATTAAAAATAAAAAGGTAAATTTTTTCATAATTAATTAATTTTGGTTTAACTTATTTTTGAACTACAAAAATATAAATAAATAATATAAAAACAAGAATTTATCGAATAATAACAAACTTTCCTGATTGAATCTCGACTCCTGAAGTGATGATGTAGATATAAAGTCCTGTAGATAAAGAAGACGTATTAAGTATATGCGAAGAATTCTTCGCATGTTTTTCAACACAAACTTGACAGCTAATATCCTTACCACTAACATCTTGAACTCGTAAATTTGAGTTTTCAAAATTAGAGTCAATAATCACAAAATCTTGAGCGGGATTTGGATAAGCATTTATCTTAGATAGTTTTAATTTTTTATCAACAATAATATCCGTTGAATCGCTTTCTGAAATTATAAATTTATAAGCTCGATAAACTAAATGGTCTGATTTAGCAAACGATATTTCATGAACTATTGTGCTATCTGGTCGAACTTCTGTCATAGAAGGAAAAAGATTACTTGGTCGCCAGCCCCAATTAATAAAGGTGTTTCCATTTGGCAGCCGTTGAACATTTCCTGAACGAGGAGATGAAAAATGCAAGGGATGTGTATAGCCCCAAACTAATCGAGCTGTTTTATTCACTTCGTCAAGTTCATATTCTTTGGCACTTGATACTACATCTGTATGAAATAATCCGTTATCGAAAAGAGTTATGTTTCCATTCGACAATCTACGAGCATCGTGCTGTGTAGTGAAACCAATTGTATCGTTCAAAAAAGTAAATTGATTATTCTTTCCTCCAAAACGCCATTTAATATTACCAGTTTTCCCATTAATTAAAGTCAACTCATCCATTAAATAATTTGAGATTAATACGTTTCCGTTTTCATCAATATCTATTGAGTTTGTATGAGCATACGCAAAATAATGTGATGTTAAATCGACGTAATGTAAAGCGTCGGCAAATTCAAAATAATCCCAAGTTCGGAATTGAAAAATTACATTCTTTTGAGAATCAAGTCCTTGAATAACAACTCCTGTAACCTGAGCTTCCGGCTCTCCTCCTTCAATATATTCACTCATATCAACAATTTGCACATCATAAGCCAATAAATATGAGTTTCCGTTTTCTAATAGTTGAAAATCGTGAAAATCTGCGTTATACCCATTTCCACATGCAAAAGAATCGACTATTGCAAAAGTTGTATCTAATGTATAGAAACTGTATCCATAAGGATTAAAAAAACTGTATTGTCCATTTTTTTGTTTGGTAAAAGATAATCCTCGATTATTATCTTGAATATAAAGATAAGGGTTCAAATTGTGGTCGATAATAGAAATAAATCTGTCGTAATAACTCGCATATCCTGATGTATTTTGAAAAAAAATATAACCCTCATACGGATTGTCGTAAGCAAGAGTCGAAATATCAGGAAACGACTCAGGTATTGATTTTGTTTTATAAAGTGCAGTATTTACTGAAATATAATTCTCATTATACGGAAGATTTTTCGAACCATTTTTTGTCGTAAAAAAATAAAAATTCAAACTATCAATTACGCTACCATCGAGCCTGACAATATTTTGTATGCTCACATATATTTTATCGTCTGTATTAAAATCGACATCTGGATTTATAATTACTGTTTTTCCATCTGGAGATAGAGTTATTTGTGCGGTATGATTTCCAGTTGAAAAACTGTAAATATCGAAAGAATTCGAATTTAAAGAATTAGGGTTTATCAAATCGCCATCCCTGAAAATAATATTTGTTTCAATATTATGGTATCTAGAATTGGGAATAGGCGAAAGAAATTCATATTGTGCCGAAACAATTGAGTTTGTGAATAGAAACAATATTATAACAAAAATTCTATAAGCCATTAATTTCAATTTTTCTTACAACGGAATATTCTTTCGATTTCAATGAAATAAAATACAAGCCTGCTGAATATTTTTGTAAAGATATATTTTTTTGAAAATACTGATTTCGAGTTATATAGTCGCAAAAAAGAACTTTTCCAAAAATATCGATAAGCTGAATCGTAATATCTTCAAATAAATTATTTTTAAATTTAATGTTTAACTCTCCATTCGTAGGATTTGGATATACGAGAAGGCTATTTTGCAAATCATTTTCATCAATCGCAGACTCTTCAAATAAAGTAAGTTTATCTAGCCAAAGAGTGCTTTCCGGCTTAATATCGCTGGTATCTGATGAAAGAGCAATAATATTAAAACTGTCAGGATTTTCAGATGAAACATAATTTATCGGAACCTCGAAATATGTCCAATCAAGAACTTCGCCCGAAGTCAATATTCCCGAACCAATTGTATCTCTGTCACTTGTCGATGAATTGTATTTGAACAAATCGATTAAAATTCCACAACTATCAGTTGTGTTTGGCGAATATTTGTAATAGCCTGTTAGCTTGCTTGGTCTTTTGGTATAAGGTTTTCCTCCTGAAACTTTTGCTTTTTGTGTATATGTATTTACTTCAAAATCTCCCAATGTAATTACACCAATTAAGGTAGACCCAACCTGACTAATAAAAGTGCTTTTCAACTCAACGGCGTAAGTTCCATTGTATGCACTCGATTCCTTAGTAACAGGAACAAATGTTCCAATCATAAATGTTTCGTTAGAGCTATCCCATTCCGATGGATTATAAAATTGTCCTGTGTTTGTCCAATTTTCGAAATCAAGATTAAAGTCTTGAGCTACAACAAAATTCGATGAAAAAATCAATATGATTATAAAAACCAGTTTATCCAATATTCTAAATTTTCTTATTTCATTACAAAAATAAAAACTATTATTAATAAAGTGTTACTTTTGTGAAAAATGAAAATATTATTTGATTAAATGAGCCAAGAAAATATTTACTTATCCATTCCGACTATAAAATTTGCTGAAAATAAAGTTTCTAACGAAGATATTATCGACAAGGTAAAACAGAATTTTACAGGCTCTAGTATCGAATTAAAAAAAATAATTACCGGAATTAATTATATTTTTAACTACTGCGATTCAAAAAACCGATTTTTAGGAGTTGCCGAAGGAAAAACGCCTATTGATTATGTTGTAGAAGCCGGGAAACAATGTTGCATCGATAACAATGTAAAAATAACAGAAGTTGATGCATTGATTTATGGCGGAATATATCGCGATTACTTTGAACCAGCAACGGCAATGGAAGTTGCAAACAAAATCGGTTTGAAAAAAATATATGCCTTCGATATTACAAATGCTTGTGCAGGAATGATGCAGTCGGTTATTGTCGCATCGGCATTAATGAAAAGTGACGCATCAATAAATAAAGTTATTTGTTGCACAACCGATTTTCCCGATGTTGCCATAGATTTTAACATAAACTCATTTTCTGAGTTAGATGAAAAAGGAGCAGGATTAACACTAGGAAGTGCTGCCTCTGCATGGATTTTATCTCGCGAACCTTTCGAAAAAGGATGTTTAAAATTGGTTGATGGAATGAACACCTCGTTTACAGAAACATACAGTATTTGCCAAGTACCAATCACAAGTCGAAAATTTTCATCGTTGAGTAAACAAATTTTCGATTTGGGCATTGAACATATTCCTGTAGAAATTCACAAAATTTTGAAACGTACAGGTTGGGAATTAAATCAAATAGACCACTTTATTTCGCATCAACCTGGCAAAAAAATTATCGAAAAAGTTTGTGATAAATTAAATATTGATGTTGCAAAGGCTCCAATCATTCACCACTTGTATGGGAATACTGTAAACACCACTCTTCCAATGAGTTTAGAGCATTTGAATAAAAACAGTAAGCTCAAAAACGGCAATAAAATTATTATGAATACCGCTGCTGCTGGTTTTACAATGGTTACGATTGCAGGAGAATGGGTTAAATTATGATTGCAATTTATAAGAAAATCAAAACGCTGTCCAAGGTATTTGGATTCAAATTTTCTTATTTGCTCGTTCCTTTGGTTTATGGATTATACAAAATAATTTTACACTTATTTTTTGGGATTGACTATGTATTTTTCCATCTAAATATCAAAAGAACAAAGATCGTTAAACCTATTTTTTTAATTGGGCATCCGCGAAGTGGTACTACCTTTATTCATCGCTTTATTTTAAGCAATAATTTACAATTGAAAGGCAATCAACTATGGGAAATGATATACTCAGCAATCTCATTACGAAAAATTCTGAAGCCATTTCTCCCGAAAATGAATGCTATTTTTCTTAAACGAAATGGATACAATGCTGCAATTCACGAGACTGGGCTTATTCATGCCGAAACTGATGATGCTGCAATCATGTTTCGCTATTTCGATGGGCTATTGCCATTTTTGTATTTTGATGCATGGAAAAAATACAAATCGGATGATGAATTAATTCAGGCGTTGAATCAACATGTTGGAACAAAAAAACATCAAAAATATTTAACTCGTTTTTATAAAAGAGGATTAAACAATACTAACAAACGTATTTTCAGCAAAACCTTTTCGGGAATTTTATATATTGATGAATTAATCAATAATTATACGGATTCAAAAATTCTAATTATTATTCGAAATAGAGAAGAAGTAATTCCTTCGAGTCTTTCTTTAGTGAAAAGCATGTTGTCGAATTTTATCGATTTCAAAAAAATTGACGAGCAAAAAAAACAAATATTCTACAAAAATATTCTTGTTGTTTCAAAATATTATTACTCTCGATTAAATGAAATAATTAGAAATGAAAAATATAAATCGTTCGTCTTTCCAATCAATTATATAGACTTGAAAAGCAATTTCGTAACAACCATGACACGAATATATAAATTTTGTGAGTTAGAATTAAACGACTCAGCCTTAAAAGAAATTGAAACACAAGCCGAAAAACAAAAACATCACAAAAGTAAACACGTTTACAGCCTCGAAGAATTTGGTTTAAGCAACGATTTACTTTATTAAAACACCGATTACTCAAAAAAATGTATAGGTTTCAAAATTTATATTTAATTTTAAACCAAAATATCTGAATCCTGAAAAGAAATTTACAGCATATTATCTTTTTGTTCGCAGTTCTTCTGTTGATTGAGTTTCCATCGACTTCGAACGCACAATTCTACTATGGACATCAGATGAATTTTGGAAAAAGTAGAGTTCAATACAAAGATTTTTTTTGGCAATATTTCCGGTTTCAAAAATTCGATACTTACTTTTATGTTGGAGGACGTGAATTAGCTGTTTTTACAGCACAAATTGCTGACAAAAAAATCAAAGAAATTGAAACTACGTTGGAACAACCTTTTGGGTCAAGAATCATTTTTATAATTTACAATAAACTACCTGATTTTCGCCAAAGTAATATTGGATTGGTTACAGGCGACGATTCGTATAACATTGGAGGAGTTACTCAAATCGTAAACAATAAAGTTTTTATATATTTTGAAGGCGATTACGGTAAATTTGAAAAACAAATTACAGCAGCAATTGCCGAGGTTGCATTAAGTAATGTTTTGTACGGAAGTGGGATTAAAGATAAAGTTGCAAGTTCGACTCTTCTTTCTTTGCCCGAATGGTTTACCAAAGGTTTGGTTTCTTATTTGGCAAACGACTGGGATGTAGAAATAGAAAATAAAGTTAAAGATGGAATTTTAAGTGGAAAATATGCAAAATTCAATAGTTTAACCGGAAAAGATGCCGTTTACGCTGGGCACTCTATTTGGAAATTTGTTACCGATAAATATGGAAAATCAATCATTTCAAATATTGTATATATTACTAAAATTACTAAAAATGTTGAAAGTGGCTTTATGTACGTGATTGGAACCGGACTAAAATATATGTCGTTTGAATGGTTAGATTTTTACAATCAAAAATATTTAGAACCTAGCAATCAACAATATACACCCGATGGAAATGGAATTGTAAAGAAAATTAAAAAACGTCGTGTGTATAACGAAGTTAAAGTGAGTCCTAATGGGAATAAGATTGCTTACGTTACTAACGAATACGGTCAATACAAGATTTGGATTTACGATAAAAATACCGAAAAAGCACTTCGCATTTTCAAAAAAGAACATCGGCTCGACCAAATTGTCGATTACTCAATTCCTTTAATAAATTGGCATCCTAGAGGCGAAGTTTTAACCATCATAACCGAACTCAAAGGCGAGTTGCAACTCATAAATTATGTACTTGAAACAGAAGAATATATTACAAAATTTCTTCCTTATTTCGAAAAAGTTAATGACTTTTCATACTCAAGCGACGGACTAAAAATTGCCCTTTCGGGTGTAAGAAATGGCATCAGCGATGTATATGTTCATCACATTGCAGGAAATACTAACGAACAAATCACGAAAGATTTTTCCGAAGATTTTTCGCCTCGGTTTATTGAAAATTCCAGTAAAATAATTTTCTCTTCAAATAGGCTACTCGACACATTGAAAGATGAAACAAGCATAAGAGCAAAAACAAACAATAATTTCGATTTGTTTATTTATGATTATGCAAACAAAAAAAATAATCTAATACGATTAACTAATACAGAGAAAGCAAATGAATTTGCAGCTTATGAAATCGAGAAAAATAAATTTTATGCTATTTCCGACGAAAATGGAATAAAAAACAGACATCAAATTACTCTTGATTCAACAATTAGCTATATTGATACAACAACGCATTACAGATATTTATCCTTCGATAATCCGGTTACAAATTATTCGAGAAATATACATCAACACGATTACAATCCAACCAATAATACTTTTGCTGACATACTATTTTTGAACAATAAATACCGTATATTTTTACATTCAAACACCGACAATAATTTATTTTCAGGAACTTACCAAACATCAGAATATAAGAAAAAGCAAAATGTGCAATTGCTCGAGAAAGAAAAACCTTTGTCAAAAGAAACAAAAAAAAATATACCGATTCAATTCACTCGTAGGGATTCGAGTTTAGTTGATACAATTAAAAAAGACGCTTCCGATACTACCCAAAATCAATTTGTTTTACCGCAACAAACAGTATATTTTACGTCATTCTATTACAATCAATTTGTATCGCAAGTCGATTTTAGTTTTTTAAATACTTCTTATCAAACTTTTTCGGGAGTAAGTGGAGGTTATTACAATCCAGGCATGAGCGGACTTTTTAAAATTGGAACAAGCGACTTATTCGAAGATTATAAAATTACAGGAACTTTCAGAATTCCTTTAGATTTAAACAGTGTAGAATATTTGATTAGCATCGAAAATTTGAAAAAAAGAATCGACAAACAACTCGTTTTTCACAAACAAGCTTATAATAGTTCTGATGCATATTCAATTATTAAAACCCAATCACACGAATTATTCTATCTAATAAAATATCCATTCAGCCAAGTTTCAGCGTTAAAACTCACACTAAGTTCTAGATACGATCGATTAGACTACCTCGCAACCGATTTTTACAATCTTAATCAGGAAAGTAAGTTTAACCTATGGAGTGGAATAAAAGCTGAATATATTTTCGACAATTCTCGCGATATTACGCTCAATATTAAGGAGGGAGTAAGAATGAAAATTTTTGGCGAATTCTATAAACAAATCAATAAAAAAGAATCGGAATTAATTGTTTTTGGACTTGATGCTAGACATTATCAACGAATTCATAAAAATTTGATTTGGGCAAATCGACTTGCAATAAGCACTTCGCTGGGAAGAAGCCGTTTGATTTATTTCCTTGGTGGAGTTGACAATAAACTTCGATTGGCTGAAGACCCAAGCAAAACTTTCGATTATTCAATTCCAATCGACACAAAACATACTTATGCATATCAAGCAATTGCAACTAATATGCGAGGTTTTATTCAAAACATTAGAAATGGAAATAGCTTTTTTGTTTACAACAGCGAGGTTCGTTTGCCAATTATAAAATATTTTTCAAACAAACCTATAAATTCAGATTTTCTTGGAAATTTACAAGTAATTGGATTTTTTGATTTAGGTTCTGCTTGGTCTGGACTCACTCCTTTCGATAAAGACAATAATTACAATTACGAAATAGTGAACCGTGAATCGGTTACTGTGATTGTTGACATGGAACGTCCTGCATTGGTTTATGGATACGGCTTTGGACTTAGAACCAGAATGTTTGGTTACTTTGTTCGGTTTGACTGGGCTTGGGGAGTCGAGAAAGATGTTGTATTGCCCAAAGTATTTTATTTATCCTTATCGCTCGATTTTTAAAGGGCAAAATTGAAAATTGAAAATGAAAGAAATTAAAGAAGAAATAAAAAAACTGTCTCTCAAAAATTTTGAGGAAATCAAAAATATTCGAAGACACATTCACACAAATCCCGAACTTTCGTTCAATGAAACACAAACTTCAAAATTTATTGAAACCAAACTTTTAGAATTTGGAATAACAAATATTAATCGAATCGCAAAAAATGGAATTGTAGCACTAATCAAAGGTAAAAATCCAACAAAAAAAGTTATTGCCTTACGAGCCGACATTGATGCCTTACCCATAATAGAAGAAACCAACAAAACATATAAGTCGATAAATACAGGAATTATGCACGCTTGTGGACACGATGCCCACATTGCATCATTATTAGGAGTCGCCAAAATTCTACAGGAATTACGAAATAGTTTTAATGGAACTGTTAAACTAATATTTCAACCAGCCGAAGAAAAGTTGCCTGGAGGAGCCCATCAAATGATAACCGAAGGTGTATTAAAAAATCCGGATGTCGATTTTATTATTGCACAACACGTTGAGCCAACTATTGAATCAGGAAAAGTTGGTTTTAAAAGTGGCTTATACATGGCTTCAACCGACGAAATTTATATTACTGTAAAAGGGAAAGGCGGTCATGCTGCCATTCCAGAAGAGCTTACCGACACCGTTTTAATTGCCTCGCATATTATTGTTGCATTACAGCAAATAGTAAGTCGAAATTCTCGTGCATCGATTCCAACTGTACTTTCGTTTGGAAAAGTTACAGCAAACGGAGCAACTAATGTAATCCCCGATGAAGTTTTTATAGAGGGGACTTTCAGAACTATGAACGAAGCTTGGAGAGAGTCAGCCCATCAAAAAATATCGCAAATTGCAAAATCGGTTTCCGAAGCTATGGGAGGAAATGCAACAATTTATATAAAAAGAGGCTATCCAGCATTAATCAATAATCCTGAAATTACAGAAAAAGCGATTATCGCGGCAACTGAATATTTAGGAAAAGAAAACATCGAAAGTCTTGATATAAGAATGACAGCCGAAGATTTTTCGTACTTTACTCAAGCCGTACCTGGGTTAATGTATCGACTTGGAACTAGAAACGAAAAGAAAGGGATTTCACATCATCTTCACACTTCAACTTTCGACATTGACGAAAATGCACTAAAGACGGGAATGGAATTAATGTCGTTCTTAACAATTTCATTACTTAATCAGTAATAATCTTGTCCATTTTAACATCAAATTCGTCAACCGGTATTTTCTTAAATAATTGAAAGTCGAAGCAAACTCCTAATTTATATGCTTTTGTAGATAAGAGTAACTTATCATAATAAGCTTTACCTCTTCCCATTCTATTGTTTTTAATATCGAAAGCTACGCCGGGAACAATAATTAAGTCAATCGAATTTATTTCCATGAAATCCATTCCTTGAGGCTCCAAAATTCCAAAAGATTCGCCGACTTTCATATTCTGAAATCCGTTAAATTCTTTCAATATAAGAACATCTCCTTGAACAGATGGAAGAATTATTCTTTTTGATTTTACCCACTTCAATATAAATTCATGAGTAAAAACTTCGTTACTCATTGACCAATAAAGCATCACAATCTTAGAATCTTGAAAAACTTTCAAGGATTCTATTTTCTTCCAAATCAATTTAGATTTTTCAATTTTAGATTCCAAACTAAAATTTGCCTTAATCATTTTGATTTTTTTCCGCAAGGACTTTTTTTCCTCGTTAATCATCAATAGTTCGTTAATTTTTCATATTAATTTGATAATCAGAACTTTGACAAAGTTACCACAAGTTATTTATATTGTTGATTATTAGATACTTATAATTTTATCAAAAACAACTTTGTCAAAGTTGACCGAAGTATTAATAATAAAAAAAGGAGCCGAAGCTCCTCTGATTTTATTGATTTATAAAATAAACTACCGCTGCAATTGCACCAATTCCGGCTAAAATTGCAAGTGTAATCTTAATCCAACTATACGGACGCTCGCCCTGAACTTCTCCGGTACGAGCATTTACCATAAATCGATACACCTTTTCGCTATATCTGTAAGCACTTATCCAAATTGGCAGTAAAATATGTTTAAAGGTAATATCTTCATATGTCGTATTTACCGATGAAATTTGTTGATGGTCGCCTCCAATATCTCTCTTAATCATTGTACGAATGGCATCGTCCATTTTAGCTTTTGCATCGGTAAACCCATCTTTCATATCAATGTGATAGGTCTCCGTTTTAAAACCACTCAAAAACTTTTCATCATACGGAATAAGTTTATCTAAATCCCAAGGTTCGAGCCTTTCGGTATATTTTCGGGGTAAAGAATTACTCGCCAGTACAAGCACATCGTCAAAATTATGATAAATGTGTCCGCTTGCATATGTCCATCGAATTTTGGTAACCGTTCGAGTTGCTGTTTTCCCATCGCTACCTCTGTAAGTTTCGGTAGTTGTATAATTATCGCCACGTTGCCCTGTGTATGAACTTGAAGTTTTTGAATCGTAAGTCCAATATGGAATATACATTCCTTTTATTTTCTCGCTTTGACTTGCAAGCTTTTTTAAATCGTTAGGAGCCCACCAAAGACTATTTATCCAATTTTTAAATTCTAAAAAAGCTTTTTTAGCATCAATTTGAAATGGAAGAAGCGAACCCGGTTTAACAATTGATTGCGATGTTCCAGTTTTTACAACAATTACGCTCCCACAAAAAGCACAACTGTCGGAAATTATGTTTGGGTCGAAAGTTGTTTCTGCACCACATCCCTGGCACTTTACAGTTACTACTTCAACTTTATCAACGGAATCGTATTTTTCTGAAAGAAATTTTTCAAAAGAAATTTCTTTTATTTCTTCATTTGAGACAATAATTTCATTTTCAGCACCACAATATTCGCATTTCAAATTTGTTGTTCCCGGTTTATAAACCAATGATGCCGAACAGCCTTTACAAATAATCTCCGATTGATTTGTTTCTGCTGTTTTTGTGTCGAATGCATTACTATTTTCTTCCATAAAACTTAATTAAACCCCATCCTTTTTTGCTTAAACTCAAGGTGAGAATATTATGTAATTATTTATTCTTAAACTGTTGGAGGAATTGGAGGTACCGGAGGAATTGGTGGGGCAAACAATGCTGTCAATTCTTGCATTGTGCCTGCTTGTGACCAATTTGCCATACCTTCTTTCCAAACTAAACTTTCTTTATTAAATTGATTTTGCGTAATCATTTGACGAATTGTATTCAAATCAAATGGACCAGATTGTTGACCATTTACAACTACATGAAATTTTACCTGTCCTGGAACTGGTGGTGGCGGAGTTCCTCCACTTTGAGCATGTTGCTGATTTTGAGGATTCATGGTATTCATCATTTGCCCTGCCATGGCAAAGCCCATTCCCATACCCATTCCATCAGCAGCACCTCCGCCTGATGGATTTGTAGCAGCAGCCATCATAGCCTCAGCAGTTTGAAATTGAGTATATTTTCCTAAATCTCCAATAATTCCCATACTTGCTCGCTTATCAAGAGCCTCTTCAACATTTGGAGGCAAGGTAATACTTGCAACCAATAATTTTGTAAGTTCTAAACCATATTCTTTAAATTCAGGTTGGATTTTTTCATGAGCAAATTTTGATAATTCATCGTAATTAGAAGCCATATCCAATACCGGTATTTTGCTGCTTCCTATGGCGTCGGTAAATCGTGTAACAATTACATTTCGAAGTTGTTCGGTAATTTCGTCGGTTGTAAAATGTCCATCGGTACCAACAATTTCTTTGATAAATTTTACAGGGTCGGTAATTTTTAATGCATAATTTCCATTGCAACGAATTCTGATGGGACCAAATTCAGGGTCTCTTAACATAATCGGATTCGGTGTGCCCCATTTTTTATCGGTAAAGTTTTTTGTATTTAAAAAATATACTTCTGCTTTAAAAGGACTATTAAAACCATACTTCCATCCTTTTAGGGTTGAAAGAATTGGCATATTTTGAGTTGTAAGCGTGTACATTCCCGGTTGAAAAACATCGGCAATTTGTCCTTCGTTAATAAAAACAGCAACCTGTGTTTCACGAACCGTAAGTTTCGCATTCATTTTAATTTCGTTTTGATGTCTTTCAAAACGATAAACCATTGTATCATTGGTTGGGTCGAGCCACTCAATAATATCAATAAATTCGCCTTTAATTTTATCCCATAATCCCATAATATGTTGTTTTTTGATTTTTATTAAAAATATCACACTAATTTAGTGAAATAAAACAAAGAAGCAAAGCTTTTTTTGAAAAGCTTTGCTTGAAAAATATTATAATTATTTCCGCAAAAGAAATTATTTCAAAACAACTTTCTTTGTTAAAACTTCCTTGTCTGAATATACAACTACATTATAAACTCCATGACTTAATTCACTAATTGGAATAGAAATCAAAGTCAACGTATTATCGCCGACAAATGCTTTCTCTTTACAAATTTGCTTTCCAGTAATATCATATAAACAGACACTATATTCGGTATTTTGAATTCCGTTGAAATGAACGGATAATTGTGTTTCGTTTTTTGCAAATGCATTCAAATTGCTAAGACATGCAACTTGATCTGGATTAATAGAAACTATTTCAGAAAAAGTTTTATTGCCATCAAAATCGGTTTGTTTAAGTCTATAATAAGTAAGTTGAGTTAAAATCTCATTATCGTAAAAGTTATAATCCAAATACGAATTTGAATTTCCTGCACCATCAACTTTCCCAATCGGTTTCCAGATATTGGCATCATACGATTTCATGACAGTAAAATAGTCATTATTTTTTTCATTTGCAGTAGTCCATAATAATTCAACACCAACATCTTTTTTATTAGCCGTAAAATCTAATAATTCAATTGGTAATATGGTGCAATCCATGGCACCGCCTTCAGAAAAATTCCAAACTAAATCAAATCCAGCTGCTCCAGGAGACCAATTGTTAATCAACAAATAATATGAATCTCCTGCATTTACGGGTACTCCTGATACCCAGCTATCTCCAGTAACATCTTCAGAAACATCAATTGAAACATTATCCATTCCTGTATTTGTAACCCAATTTGTTTCAGTACAGTCAACACAATCAACTCCGCCACAATCAACTCCTGTTTCATCAACATCTTTAACATTGTTTGAACAATGAGTTCCATCGTTTATAAAAACTGCATAATCTTCAATTTCTCCATCAGAATAAGAATTACATGCATTTGCTGATGCTACGTAGGCTGATCTAGTGGTATAGACTCTTAATGCCGTTTTGCCAGCTCTAGCAGCAACAGGAATCGTTATGCTTGTAGAAACCGTAGTATTGTTGCCAGTTCCTATTTGATAGTACTCTGTTGCTTCAAAAACCATATCTTTATCCCAATCAAACCAAGCAACTGCATACATGCTAGTACCTACAAGAGTAGCAAACAACGTATAAGAACTTCCCTCATTAACAGTTGTGCTTAATGATGATGTGTAATCAGAATGAAAATCACTATTAGATGTTGATGTGTTATTAATTGTATTGAAAGTTACATTAGAAATATAATATGCAGCATCATCGGAGACATTATAGCAATAATCAGGAGCCATTGCATACGTACACCTTACTGGGTCTCCTAAATCATTACAATCGCTTGCATTATAAAGTGAGACATCATAATCTTCGAAAAAATCTTCAGGTTTTACATTCAAATCTAATCTTCCACTTTCGGTAATCTCGAAATAATACCAACTCGAATAATTTTCACTTAAATTACATCCTCCACAAACAGACATTAAGCCAGGTCCAGGACTAGCAGAATTCACATTGGTGGCACCACAAATAGCGGTAGCACTTGTGCAGTCATTATTTGTTTGGGAAGTTCCGCAATCTTCGCAAGAAAAATCAATCGACCATCCAGGAGCATTTGTAGCTGCACTGCTATAAAACCAAAACGAAAGACATCCACTTTGATCTGTTGAGACAAAAGGTTCGGTAAAAGTACCTAAAAGATTTACGGGAGTGGCTAAAGTTCCATATCCATACCAAAATGGAGTACTACCTTGTGTAGGTCCATTCAATATGCCTAAATAATCAGAACTATTAATACTCATAGATGTAAAATCGGCTTTTAAACATTTACCCGTCCTATCTGGGCAAAATGTTCGATATGTACTGTTGCTCAGGTTCGGGTAATTTGCGGCACCTCCAGCATCTTGATATGTTCCCTCGCAAGTTGGAACCATACATGCCCCTAAGTATGTTCCTTGCAAGGTAGCAGACGGATGTATATAAGTTCCCTCAGCTTCTGGACATTTAATATAAAATGTATGCGAGTTTCCAGTCGCATTATCATCATCAACTAAAAAATAATATGTTATAGATGCAGTTAAACTAAATGGACCAAAAGTTCCTGTTGTGCTTGTTTGATCTATACAAGTCCAGCCTACTGATTGGCAAGTAGCTTCTTGATAAGCATAAGACAAATTAGAACCGGCAGAAGTTACCACAATATAGTAATCATCGGTTGTAGCAGGAGTAAACGAGTAAATATTTTCTAAACCAGGAACACCTGTACCACAGAAACTTGTATTCCACTCTCCAGAACCACCCGATGTTACCGTTTGCGATGACCCACAAGTTGCAATATTAGTAACACTCGCACATGGTCCTGTTAAACCTGGATCATAAACACAAATACTAAATGTACCATTATTATTGTTTCCATATTCCCAAAAACGTATATATATTGTAGAACCAACTGTTAATCCACTCGCATCTATCTTTGGCATTAGCAAACCATTTTCACTATCATCATCAGAGCATTCAATCAAGGTTAATGCTCCGCAAGAACCCGAATAAATCGCCATCCCTCCGTCAATAATAACACCACTATCATCAGAATCAAAAATCAAATGACCTGATGCAGGAACTGTAACGGTAAACCAAACATCACCGCCTAAATAGTTACCACAACCTGGTGCGGTTTCTCCAGCAGATGCAGTAGCAGTTGCATTTGAATAAACAGAAAAAGAACACGTTCCTCCTACAGTTAAGGCTGTTGCACAACCACAATCGTCAAAAGTAGAACAAGTAGAAACTGTTAATGTAGCAGCATTCGATGTAACAGATGGTGCACAAGTACCTGAAACAATGCATCTATATTGATACCCATTATTCCCAATAACAACGGTATTTACATTTAAGGTTGCAGTAGTCCAGTTTGCATAAGTTGGATTTGAACCTGCAAGCGTAATATTATTCCAGCCCGAACCTGTATTCACTTGCCACTGATATGTTAAGCTAGCACCCGAAGCAACAACAGTATATGAAGTTGATGTTCCTGCTGAAATACTCGTACTTGTTGGTTGAGTTGTAATTGCCGGTAATGCATTAATCGTTCCTGTTTCTGATACAGCTGTACTCCAACAATCTTCACCTGCATCATAAGCTCTAACGTATATCGTGTAAGAACCAGCAGTTGTAGCTGTAATATATGTTGCGGCGGAACTTGCCGTTGAAGTTCCGCTTGATGTTGTCTGCCAATAGCAAACTCCTTCTGAACATGCACCTTGGGTAAATGTTATTCCTGTGCCAGCACATTGAGGCGAATTACTTGTAATAGCTCCAGGGTCAGCAGGAGCAGTACAAGGAGATGTAACATTGATTGTATAATCTTCTACCTCTCCATAATCCTCAGTACCACAAGAACTAAGTGTTCCTGTGTACATAATTCGAATCCTCATAACGGTACTTCCAGCAGCAGCACCTGAAGGAGGAGTAATTGTTGCCGTGTAAGGTCCATTACCAGGTGTTCCTGTAACAACAATAGTTTCATTTGCATCATTGAAGTCGTAATCCTGATTCCAGTCAACCCAAATTCCACATTGGTCGCTCAAATATGGATCGCCATTTGTTACGGTAATTGCATATCCTGTACCAATATCCATAGAAGTTGACTGAGCTGTATAATCTGCATATCCTCCAACAGTACAAGTAGCCGAGTTATTGGAAATACTTCCACATTGAACGTTACTAATATATTCATCACAAGTTGTTGCATCAGCATCACAATAGGAAGCGGTTACTGTTAAAGTTGCTGCATTTGAGGTTACAGATGGAGCACAAGTTCCAGAAACAACACAACGATATTCAAAACCGTCGTTACTAATAGCAACCGTATTAACTTCTAAGGTTGAAGTTGTCCAATCGGCATATGTTGGGTCAGTTCCTGCTACAGAAATATTACTCCAGCCAGAACCTTCATCAACCTGCCATTGGTAAGTTAAGCCATCGCCGGTAGCAGTTACACTGTATGTGGTTGAATTCCCAACATTGATAGTTGCATTCGAGGGCTGCACAGTAATTGCAGGCAATGCATTAATCGTTCCCGTTGCAGAAACGGCATCGCTCCAACAACTTGCTCCCGAATCATAAGCACGAACATACATTGTATAAGAGCCTGCTGTTGTAGCGGTGGTATAAGTTGCCGCAGAACTCGCAGTTGAAGTTCCGCTTGATGTAGTCTGCCAATAGCAAACTCCTTCGGAGCATGCACCTTGTGTAAAAGTAATACCTGTACCTGCACATTGAGGTGTATTACTTGTAATTGCACCAGGATCGGCGGGAGGAGTACAGGAACCTGTTACATTAATTGTATAATCCTCTGTTTCTCCATAAGTTCCTGTTTGACAAGAAGTAGGATCGCTTGTTTCTGTTGTCATAACTCTCATCCTTGTAGTCCCAAGACTTGCTGTTGCAGGAACTAAAATATTCAGAGTTTGAGTTGTTGGAGTATATAAATAATCACAAATTTGGAAAGACTCACCGGCATCTACAAAATCTCCATCTTGATTCCAATCAAACCAAACGAAAATATCTTGTTCATAAGCTCCGACAACGTAAAATGAAACAGAAATTTCATATGTAACTCCTTGTGCTACATCAGTTGATACTGCAGTATAATCGCCATAACTGTCGGCTCCTTCTTGTCCGCTATCATTATCAATAGCATTAAACGTAACATTTGTAATCCATTCGTCAGTTGTATTTGTAAAAGTCGATGTACAATAACAAGAAGTTGGTGCATTTAATGTAACAGTTGCAATACTTGATGTATTAGTTCCTCCTCCATTTGAACAAGTTGTAACACAGCGATAATAAGTAACTGCCGTAACAGTGGCGACGTAACTAGTTGAGGTCGCTCCTGATATATCAGAATAAGGTCCTCCCACTGCAGATGCAGATTGCCATTGATATGAAATACCACAGCCAGTAGAATGTCCTGATAAACTAATTGTACTTGTACTTCCATTACATACCGAAGCTGGTGATGGGGTTGCAGTTCCTGCATTTGGAGTACCAGAGCATGCTGCTACTGGAGTCCATCTATAAATTTGACCATTAGCGGGCTTTGTTGACAACGTAGTTGTTTCAGTAACTGTTGAAGCAGATGGAGAAGCCCCTGTCCCATCAAGTGAATAAAAAACGCCAGAAGTTGTTCCACTTAATCCTATTGAAGCAGACCCTGTATTTACAATATCCGATCCTTGGGTATAGATATATTCAATAACATTTGTCGTTTCATATAGTTTAACTTGAAACGAAATTACATCTCCACTAGAACCATAGTTCCATTCCATTGTTTTCCATTCAACAGTAAACACTTGATCAGGAGACGTTCCTGTTAGTTTATAATTAACTGTTCCTCCTGTATATACTTGTAAATCATCCCAAAGAGGAGCAACAACTGCTCTAGTAGTTGAAGTTGCTAAATTATTTGCTGTTGACGTTGCTGTTAATGAAGTATTAAAAGTTAACCATCCATTTGAACAAACCTTCAACTGAGTATAATTTGTGCATTCATAATTAAAAGTAAACCCAATATTTATAGCAGCACTTGTTGCATCATCGACACCAGCTGCGTGTATTGTAGTAGGTGTTGCATTAGCTGTGTATGTGCCACTAGCAGTTGTAAAAGTATAATTCAACTGAGCACTTATTGTTTCTGTCAATAAAAAGAAAACAATAAGAAATAAAATAAATTTTAAACAAAAAAAACGACTATTTATAATTACATTTTTCATTAAATATTTCTAATTCTGTTTAAAACAAATTTCAAAATCAATCAAATTATATTCGAGAGATGAAGAAACCATTAAATAATACCAATCACCATCTAAATTTTTGTAAGTAAATACATAGGGGAAAGAAGATGTTTTTGCATCAATAGTTTTAAAATCAGAAACTGCATTTTCACTACAATTTGCTTTAACAAGTGATGTTTCCAATACGAAACCTTGCTCACAAAGAACTTCGATATTTACGCTACTTGCTGAAATAGGTTTAAATTTATACCATACCGATTTGTGATTTAACTTAGTTGAGTCTCCATAGAAATCAGGACTAGCATCTTTATTACCTCCTTTTTGAGCAAAACAAGGGTCTTCTGAAATTAAAATGAGCTTTGCATTGTAAATATCGTCATTGATAGGTCTATTTGTCTCTTGAATTGGTGTATTATTCTTAATTTCGGGATACTCAATCATCTTTTTAGATTGCATGTAATGCATTTTTTGTAAAAACAATGAATCAACTGCCTGAGCTTTCGCAAAAGAAGATACAACAAGTTGAAGAACCACAAAAAAAATCCATGATAAAATAAAACGATTATTTAATATATTTTTCAAAGTTAACATATAGACGAAGTCGTTTTTATAAGGTTGCTACTTTGAATATACGATTTAGTGGATATATTTGTTTCAATTTTTACGTCTGCGATAAGGCGATATAGATAAACAAACATATGTCGAAGGCTAGTGTTAGTTTTCATTCATGAATTAATACAAAGTTACTTAAATTTACAGAAAATAAAAATTGCAAACTCTTTACTTTTTGACAAAAAACCGAAATTGTTCCACAAATTATTGGACTTAAGGAGGCAGATATCAATGCAAAAATATTTTTTTTGAAATAAAATAGTCATATGCAACAAGGTTTACAATATACATTCCCTTTTTAAAAATACTTAAATCAAGCGTTGTTTTGCTGTTGATAATTTGTTGAGATAATATTTGTCCATAAATATTGCAAATTGTGAGCGAATATATTTTGTTTTGTGTATTTATTGTAATTTGATTTTGATAAACGTCGATTATCGGTTGATGAAACATATTATTATTACCCAAGGTATTACATCCCGAAACGACAGCCGGAATGTTATAAATTGTTGTGTATTTTGCTTTTTTATCGGGACAAACCACTAAATAGTATGGAGTATAACTTATTCCATACAAATCTAGCACCGTATCGTTTTCAAAAGTTGAAAAACATGGATAAGTTGCTCCGTAATTATTCATAAAATCAACGACCATTTCATTATTGAAATTTAGCGATTCTATCCCCCAAATCCAAACATTATCATCCTGAAAAATTTGCCACATACTGTCGAGCATCGGAACGTGACTTTGGCAAGTTCCACAAGTATAGCCGAAAAAATCTAAAACAACCGTTTTGCCTTGGTTCAATTCGTCGAAAAGAGTATACGTATTATTGTTGGTATCGGTTAAGGAAAAGTCTTTGGCTAAAGTTTGAGCCGAACAATAATATATAGTTAAAAATAATATTAAGACTAAACTATTTTTCATTTTTCAAAGATACAAAAAAGCCTCTCAATGTTTTGAAAGGCTTTTGGTTTTATCTATAATTTCATGATTAATCTTTAATTCTCATTTTGTAGAATGAACGATAAACAAAATACAAGGCAATTAGTAAGAAAGATATTCCAACATAAGGAGCTATTGATCTAAACTGTTCAGCTATGGCAATTTCCATTGCTAAAAGTCCAAATAAAGTTGTAAACTTAATAATTGGGTTTAAAGCTACCGATGAAGTATCTTTGAATGGGTCTCCTACTGTATCGCCAACAACGGCTGCAGCATGTAATTCAGTTCCCTTTTCTTTCATATCAACTTCAATTACTTTTTTAGCATTATCCCATGCACCACCTGCATTAGCCATAAATATTGCTTGGAACAAACCAAAGAATGCAATTGAAATTAAATAACTAACAAATAGCGAAACTGGAGCATTGTTAATAATTCCATTCGTTTCTTGTGGTGCTGATAAAAATGCAAATGCAAGAGCGAATGAGAAAATTGCTATAAATATATTCCACATTCCTTTTTGAGCATATACAGTGCAAATTTTAACAACTTCTCTTGATTTTTCCACGTCAGCTTTTTTAGGAGCATTTGGGTCAAGGTTAATATTATCTTTGATATAAGCAACAGCTCTACTAGCACCTGTTGAAACTGCTTGTATTGAAGCTCCAGAAAACCAGTAAATAACTGCACCGCCCAATAAGAATCCCATAATTGTGAAAGGGTTCAATAAGTTTAATATTTCGGTAGGCTCAACTCCTAACGTGCCTTTAATGACGAGAATAAGGGAGAAAATCATAGTTGTAGCACCAACAACGGCAGTACCAATCAATACAGGTTTTGCTGTTGCTTTAAATGTATTACCCGCACCATCATTTGCTTCGAGATAGTATTTTGCTTTTTCAAAATCTGGTTTAAACCCAAATTCCTTTTCAATTTCTACAACTTTTTTATCTTGATCTTCTTCAATTAAGGATAATTCGTATATTGATTGAGCATTATCTGTTACAGGTCCGTAGCTATCAACAGCAATTGTAACAGGTCCCATTCCTAGCATACCGAAAGCAACTAATCCAAATGCAAATATGGAAGGATAAATCATAAAATCATCTAATCCAAATGTACTTGCATAATAAGCTATAAACATTAATAAAAAGAATACCATTCCTTTCCAAAATGCACTAAAGTTACCAGCAACCAAACCCGAAAGGATGTTTAATGAAGCACCGCCTCGCTTTGAAGCTTCTACAACTTCTCTAACGTGAGTAGATTTAGGACTTGTGAATAATTTAGTAAATTCAGGAATCAACGCAGCACCAAGAGTTCCTGCACTAATAATTGTAGAAAGTATCCACCACATATCCGTATTAATTACTTCGATTCCGTCTTTCATAAATTTCATTTCAGGAATCATTAAGTAACTTACAATAAAAGTTACAACTATTGAAAGTATAGAAGTTATCCAAACCAACGATGTTAGTGGCTTTTCGAAATCCATATCATCAACGTTTTTGTATTTTGCGTTACTGATGGCTCCATTAATCCAGAATGAAACGATAGAAGTAACAATCATTAAAATACGCATAACAAATATCCATACAAGCATTTGAGTTTGCAACTCTATACCAGTAACGGCTAATAAAATAAATGAAATTAAGGCAACTCCTGTTACGCCATACGTTTCGAAACCATCGGCAGTTGGACCAACTGAATCTCCTGCATTATCACCAACGCAATCGGCAATTGTACCTGGATTACGTGGGTCGTCTTCACCAATTTTGAAAATTACTTTCATTAGATCAGAACCTATATCAGCAATTTTTGTAAAAATACCACCAGCAATACGAAGTACCGATGCACCGAGAGATTCGCCTATTGCAAAACCTATAAAACTGGCTCCTGCATATTTTCCAGGAACAAACATTAGAATAACGAGCATAAGAATTAACTCTAATGAAATCAACACAACACCAATACTCATACCTGCATTTAAAGGAATGTTTAAAAGTTTAATCGGTTTTCTTTCTAAAGAAGCAAAAGCCATTCGAGCATTTGCCAAGGTATTCATTCTAATACCAAACCAAGCTACTGCGTACGAACCTAAAATTCCTAAAACAGTCCAACCTAAAATCATAGCAACACCCAAAAATCCAAAATGAGCTTCGGATAAATAGCCAAAATAAAAGGCTACTGCTGAACCAATAAAAACAAATAAAATTGCTAAAAATTTACCTTGTTGAATCAAATAAGTTTTACCAGTTTCGTAAATTACTTGAGCAACGTCCAACATTGATTGATGAGCTTTAAGATTTTTAACTTTAATAAATTGGTAAAGCCCAAAAAGCAATCCTAAAATTGTTATTAAAAATCCCCAATACAAAATGTTTTGTGATTTTATTCCTGCGGGAATCACTAAATCAGCTTCGCTTGCAAAAGTCGAAAGCGGAAGCAAAATACCTGCTAATAATGCTAATAATACAGTCTTTTTCATTCGTTTTTAAATTTTAGTTTAGTTAAATTCTCATTTACAAAAATAGAACATCTGTTTTGTATAACAATACTTTTTATGAAAAAAAAATAGTTATTTACCTGAATTTCAAATAGTCTTTGTATATTTGTATCGGGAAAGAATTTCCAATTCTCCCATCTCTTTTCTGCTTTTCAGCATAATCACTTAATTATCTTGCACATATGTACATATTTAATCTTGTTTCATATGTATTTTATTCTATTTTGAATAGGAAAAATTTTATATTTGCCTGCTAAAATTGCAATCGTGAATAAAAAAATAAACTGGGTTCCATTGTTTTCGTCAAACTTTTTAGGAGTTTTGAACGATAATTTGCTCAAAAACTTAATTTGCTTTATTTCAATTTATTGGTTTCCAACAGAATATCATTCAACTATAATTTCGTTGGCAACTGGATTTATGGTTTTGCCATATATTTTATTTTCGCCATTTTCTGGATTTTTATCAAAAACATTTTACAAGCAAAAAATTGTGTTTTATGCAAAATTTGCCGAAATTCCAATCATGACAATGGCTTTTACAGGATTTTGGATTGAAAATATTTACGTTGTAATGACTGCAATGTTTTTTATGGGATTTCAAAGTGCAATGTATTCGCCTGCAAAATTTGGTTTAATTACCGATATTGGTGGCGAAGAAAGTATTTCGTTCGGAACTGGTTTTATTGAAGCTTTAACTTTTTTGGGCGTTTTAATCGGAACTTTTTTGGCTGGAATTGTTTCCGATGTAAAAGAACATCGATTAATTGTTATAGCCATTGCATTTGCAATTGTTTCATTTTCAGGATTTATAAGTTCAACTTTTATAAAAGCAACAGAAAGTAAACCATTGAAAAAAGGTAAACTTCCGCTGAATTCAATCAATTTTATTCTTCGAAATCACAAATGGTCAAAATTAAATGTTCCAGGTTTGAACAATGCAGTTTTTGGCTTGTCGGCTTTTTGGTTAATTGGTTCGTTAATTCAACTAAATATGTTGGTTCATTGTCCACAAACTTTAAAAATGACAAATACACAAACCGGAATTGTTATGGCTTTGGTTGCAATTTCTATCGGATTTGGAACTTGGCTTTCGGGAGTAATTTCACGTAAAAATGTTGAATTAGGATTAATTCCAATTGGTGGCGTTGGTTTAGCTTTTTTTGATACGGTCATTTTTATTTTCAATCCAAACGGAACAATTTTTACAATTTTAATAATGTTGGCTGCATTTTCGGCCGGAATTATGAAAACACCTATAAATGCTTGGATGCAAAAAAATGTAAAAGGACGAAAAATTGGCGATGCAATTGCGTACAATAATCTTATAAATTTCGTGTTTATTTTGATTTCAGCAGGAATTTTCGGAATTGTTGAGAATATTTTTGGAACAAGAGTAGTTTTTGCGGTTATTGCTTTGTTTGCATGGTATTTAGTATATTTTCTTTCAAATAATTTAGATGGAGTAAGGGAAAGTTTTAAAAGAGTTATGAGATTGAAAGATTAAAATAATGTGATAATTTGGCAATATGCTAATATGCTAATTGAAGAAAAGGTTAAAGGCAGAAGAAATGTGATAATTTGGTAATGTGCTGATTTGATAATTAAGATAAGCTAGAGATTAGAAGTTAGATGTTAAAATTGGTTCTCATTACTCATTACTTGTAACTCATTACTTCTTTCAACTTTACAAACTAAAAAATGGCAAAAGTAAAAACATCCGCAAAAATTACAGCATTTATTACTCGGCGATTACTTTCGTTACGATATTCAGTTTCAATAACAAATGTTGATTTGCTGAAAACGGATAAAACCAAACTTTTTTTGCCAAATCACAAAGCAATGATTGACCCACTTTTAATTGGTTCACAACTAATTAAATACAAATTGGTTTCAACTGCAGTTTCTGATGCTTATTACAATAATCCTATTTTTAAACCAATTCTTAAAATTGTGGAATCAATTCCCGTAAGCGATATTGAAGCTGGAAACCGCGATGCAACTGTTTTAGATACAATTATTTCAGAAATGGCAAAAGCTTTGGAAAAAGGAAACGATATTATGATTTATCCTTCGGGACAAATTTCTTCAACGCCGAATGAAATAATTAAAAATAAACAATCGGTTCATAAATTAATTCCTATTTTACCAGCTGATGTTCAAGTTATTGGATTGCGAGTTTCAGGTTTTTGGGGAAGTATGTGGTCGAAAGCTTACAGCAAAAAAACGCCCGATTTTTTGAAAATTTTTGTAAAAGGAATTGGAATTTTATTTTTGAATTTAATTTTCTTTGCAAAACGTCGAAAAATTGATCTCGAATTTGTTGATTTAACGCAAGAAATAAAAGAAAAAGTCTCTTTAGAACGAAAAGAATTTAATCAATATTTAGAAAATTTTTACAATGCAAATGGCGATGAAAAATTGGTTAAAGTGAAGTATTGGAGGTTTTACTAGCCTCTTTGTGATAATTTTGCAAAACATCAATTATTAAATACAATCTTGAAGCACGTTGGGATTTGCCTAACGATTCTTCTGGATTACAGTAAATTACTTTTACGAAGTATTTTACCGATAAAAAAGAGAAATTCGCAACTTAAATTAAGAATAAAACAAAATTTAAAACTCAAAAAAGTTTAACGGTTGATTATATTTAATTCCACCGCAACCCTTTGCATATAAGCAAATTTGTTATAATAATTTTAGATATTTTAGATATTTCTCAACATCAGGCGAGTGTCTTTTTGTTAAGAATGATTCATATTCATCAGTATTCTTTGAATCCGACTCCCAAACTTTAATACTTGAC
The DNA here is from genome assembly GCA_001769505.1 of Bacteroidetes bacterium GWF2_33_38. Classification (GTDB taxonomy): domain Bacteria; phylum Bacteroidota; class Bacteroidia; order Bacteroidales; family GWF2-33-38; genus GWF2-33-38. Next base: position 4,764 of record MEOF01000040.1, on the reverse strand, counting down.
TGAGCTCTTTTATGTCTTTTTATGCTTGCATCAGCTTCGTGTGACAATAACAGACGAATCATATTCAAACTTTTTGCTTCGAACAAGGCTGTTGTAAACTCTGTTCCTGCATAATCTTTCCATTTGTAATTAACATCAGCACCTTTTACAAGCATTTCTTTTGCCACAACTACATCATCAGCTTGAGAAGCCTCGATGAGTTTTTTGTTCAGTTTTTCAACATTAACAATCAACTCAAAGTTTTTTAACTTAGGTAGATTTTTGATGTCGTCATGAACCGATTTTATGTTATTTGCCCAAATATCAAGTTCTTCCAAATTAATCAATTTCGCTACTTCAATTGGAAGTTCATTTAATTTATTGCTTTGTAAATTTAACTTAACCAAATTCGTAAGTTTACCAATTTCGGCTGGCAGATGCGTAATATTGTTCCCACTTAATTTTAATTCTTTCAACATTTTTAAATTTCCAATCTCGGCTGGCAAGCTTGTGAGATTGTTAAAAAACAAATCAAGGACTTCGAGATTTTCGATTGCTCCAATTTCTTGGTCGATTGAAGTTATAAAGTTATTTTCGAAGTCAATAACACGTAGCTTTTTAAGTTTTGACAAGCCTTTAGGAAAACAATTAAGTTTATTTCGCTCAATGTTCAATACCTCAAGATTTGTAAGCAATGTAATATCTTTAGGGAGACAAGTTAACTCATTGTAACTTAAATCAAGTTCGACCAAGCCCTCAAGACTTCCAATTTCATCGGGCAGTTCTTTAATTTCTTTAAACTTAAGATTTAACTTTTTAAGCTCTTTTAGCTTACTACTATCGTCAGTTGGAAGTTTAATATTATTTTTTTCTGCCCAACGAATAAAGCGTTTTACGCCTCCTTTATCGAATAAACCCATAATGATTTTTTTTTGTTACTTCGATTATAAAATTATATAAAAAAACGAATATGAAGTACTTTTTGTAAATAAAAAAATTTTTTTTCAACTATTGTAAAAAACTTTATAGAAATATTAGGCATTTTAATATACAAACATGTATGTTTAATATTAAAAGAAAAGATTATTTTTGAAACTTGAAAAATATGAACTAAATGTTAAAGAAATATTTCGATTATATTGCAATAACAGTTATTACAACTATTGGAGCCATTATGCGATTTTACAATTCGTCGGAAATGTCTTTTAGCAACGATGAATTAAGTGCTCTATCAAGACTAAAATACGATAATTTGTCCGATTTAATTGATTTAGGTATAAAAACCGACGGGCATCCTGCCGGAGTTCAACTGTTTTTGTACTATTGGACAAATATTTTTGGCGACAGCGTATTTTCTATACGTTTTCCATTTATAATGGCAGGAATATTTTCGATTGTACTTATTTATATGGTTGCAAATAAATGGTTTGATAAACAATCGGCTTTATTTGCTTCGGCAACGTTGGCGTTTCTCGAATATCCAATTTTTTATAGCCAACTCGCACGTCCATACAGCATTGGGCTATTTTTTACATTAGTAAATATCTTTTTTTGGACAAAGTTGTTCGTTGAGAAAAAACATGATTATAAAATCGGCATTGGATATGGGATTTCGATTGCATTAGCCGCTTACACTCACTATTTCAGCTTTTTAACTGTAATTTTCATGGGTTTATTCGGGTTGTTTTATTTGAGCCGAAAAAACCTAAAATATTACCTAATCGGAATTGTTTTATCAATTATTTTATATCTGCCTCACGCAACGATTTTTATGGCTCAAATCGAAATGGGAGGCGTAGGTGGTTGGCTCGGAAAACCAGAATCGGATTGGATTTGGGAATATTTATTCTACATTTTAAATGATTCGTATATCGTTTTGTGGACTTCGTTAATTTGCTTTGTAATTTTGCTCATATTGTCGATTAAAAACATTCGGTTCTCCAAGCTACAAATTGTTTCGTTAATCCTGTTTCTTCTTCCCTTTTTAACTGGATATTTTTACTCAATTTATAAAAATCCTGTTTTGCAATATTCAGTTTTACTATTCTCCTTTCCCTTTCTCATTTTGGGATTCTTCTCATTTTTCAGGAATATTCAACCCATAATTTTTTATGTTTTACTGTTCTTATATAGTACAATACTGATTTACAGCACAAGCTTTGAGAAAAAATATTACAGCACCGAGCATTTTGGCGAATTCAAAAAAATAGCCGAAAAAATTGAAACATGGAACTCAGAATTAGGAAAAGATAAGGTTTGCAATTTAATAAACATTAACAAACCCTACTATATTCAATACTATTTGCCTAAAGACGCCGATTCAATTCATTTTGAACAATATAGGATAGACACTCAAGAGGACATTGTTCGTTTTACAACTATTGTAAAAGAAAGTAAAACACCGTATTTAATATTTGCTTGGTCGAATATTGCAAATTTTGCCGAAACGATTGAGTTCATAAAATTATATTATCCATATACAAAAGACTACTCGGAACATTTTAATTCAGAAGCTTACATTTTTTCAAAAAACAATGAATCATCGTTTTCGGAACAAGCTTGTATTGATAATTTTGAATCATTTGAACAAAATATCGAAAATCGTGATTCGGTAATATATTTTGAAGGAAAATCGAGTTTAAAAATTTCTAAAAACTTAGAATATGCTTCGTCAATAAGCTACCATATTTCAGAATTGGATTTCAAATTTCAAAAACTTGTTGTTTCGCTAAAATGCTATTCGGAGAGTAGCGATTTAGAAGACGTAAATCAAGTTATCGGCATTGAAAACAATGGCGAATCGAAATATTGGAGAAATATGAAATTTAATAATTTTACCAACTCATCGAAAACATGGTTTGATGTTGTGCAAGTTTTTACTTTTCCCGACGATTATGTTGCTGACAACAACGATGTGCTAAAGATTTATACATGGAATAAAGGCAAAAAAACTTTTAACATCGATGCTTTAAATATTCGATTTTATAAGGATTAACAATCAATACAATTTCCCTCGTTTAATTAAATAGGGCAATAAAACAGCATTAAAATCACGGTTTATATCTGCTTCGACATAATCGATTTTGTGCTGTATGGCCTTATTTTTAATATCGGATACAAAATCTTTATAACGTTCTTTATAAACAGTCCTGATGTCGTTTGGATTTAATTTTATTTCTTCGTTGGTTTCTAAGTCAATAAATTTGTATGGTCGATTTTCAAAAACAAATTCCTCCTCTTTGTTTTTGTCGCTTACATGAAACAAAATTACTTCGTGCTTATTGTATTTTAAATGTTGAATGGCTGAAAATATTTCGTCAGTCGATTCGTTTTCAAACATATCGGAAAAAATCACGACCAGCGAACGTTTATGAATACTTTCGGCAATTAAGTGCAATGACTTCGAGGCTTCGGTCAATTTTTGTTCAGGCTTATCAGATGAAACCAATAACTTATCGAGTTCGGCATAAAGTCGTTTTGCATGTGAAACAGATAATTTGGCTTCGGTGTGTAAGTCTATGTTATTCGAAAACAAGGTAATACCAACCGCATCACGCTGTTTTCGGAGTAAATTTATTAAGGCAGCTGCACAATAAACAGAAAACGCAAGCTTGCTAATTTTCCCTTTTTCGTTATGGGGATACAACATTGATGACGAAACGTCGATTACAATTTGACAGCGGAGGTTGGTTTCCTCTTCATATTTTTTTACAAAAAGTTTATCGGTACGAGCAAAAAGTTTCCAATCGATGTGCTTGGTCGATTCACCAGCATTGTATAAGCGATGTTCAGCAAATTCGACCGAAAAACCATGATACGGACTTTTGTGCAGACCTGTAATAAATCCCTCAACAATTTGTTGAGCAATAAATTCCAAGTTTTTAAACTGCTCCGATTGTATTATTTCGCTTGTGTTTTTCAATATTAATTATTTTGAGTAGGTAAATGTACAAAAAGAAGTTTTATCAAGTCAGAAACCTGCGAATTTATTTAACATTTTTTAAGAGTACTCGAAAAATATTTTTATTTAATTTTGTGTTGAGAGATAGAATTAAACCTAAAATTGATAGAATTATGAAACGCAATATTTTAGTTTTTGTTTTTTCGTTTGCGATTATAAACGTCTGCATGAGCCAAAGTAGTTTGGATAAAAATCTGCCAAAAAATGCAAATCCACAAACTAATGTTGAAGTAAATAAAGAATACGACGAAAATGGGAACCTGACTCGTTATGACTCGACTTATACTTATTTTTATTCAAGTTCGGGCGACGAAACATTTATGAACGATAGTGTTTTTATTGATTTTCAAAAACATTTTAATCAACCCTTTGGTTTTGCCAATGAGCCATTTTTCAACAATCGTTTTTTTCAGGATTCAATCATTGAAAAGAATTTTAATCACGACGATTGTTTTGAATCGCAAATTAAACAAAACATGGAAATGTTTAATATTCTGTACAACGAAATGATGTTGGAAATGGAAATATTCAAACGCGAATCGTTTGAAAATCAAACTCCCACTAATCAAACTCCGAAAACGAATAGAAATATTACTTTTATGTAACTGCCATTCTTACGTAAATATGCGAATTAAGGGTTGAAAACAAAGATATTAAAAAGTCATAAAATATTGACAATCAATAAAATAAGTTAATAAAAATTTGGCTAATAGCCTAGGAATCAGTATCTTAGATGTAGTAACAAAAAACATTTATGATATGATTCCAGAGGCTAAGGCGTTAAAGTTAATAGAAATTTACTTTTATGTATGTAAAGTTTATGA
>MEOF01000039.1 GCA_001769505.1 Bacteroidetes bacterium GWF2_33_38 | reverse complement strand
TATGACTCCAAAGTTCGAACGGCTTTTGCTTGCGATTTACAAAGTTATATGATATTATCATTTTAAATCGTTTTTATAGGGGCTTTGTCAAAGTTGTCCGAAGTATTATTAGTTTTAATTATACGAAATAGAAAATCGGCAAAATGATATCGACATAAATACTCTAAATCTCTTTTCTTTAAGATTGTGAATAATGTAAAGAAATGAGCTTCACATAGTGGATATAGGAATGAATTTATTTTAAAAAATTGTATTTATCGTTTAAGTGCTACTATCTAATTTTTTATTATTTTTTGTCTTAAAGTGATTCCATTTTGATTAATTTCAACAACATAAATCCCATTTGAAAGATTTGTTACGCTGATTGTTTGTTGTTTACTTCCATCTAATCTTTTTTCAATGAATAATTTCCCTGTAACACTATATATTTTAAATGTTGCGTTATTGAATATTTCCTGTGATGTAATTGTAACATCGTTATTAGCAGGATTTGGAGAAATAGAAAAAACATCAATTGCCTGAACATTTTCATTAATTGAAGTTCCTAAAGTTGTTTTATACAAACCATATGTGCCTCCTGCATATAATTCACCATTAAAGATTGCAAAGCATTTTTTCGGACTTCCATTATTAATACCCGTTATTTCAGTCCATGTTGTCCCATTGTTTAATGATTGAAAAATTTCACCTGTTGAACAACCTAAATATACACTCCCCCCTTCAACGTGAAAACTCCCAACATTATTAGATGTTAATCCACTTGCAGTTGAGATTTGTGTCCAAGTTGTTCCTTCGTCGCTTGAGACGTACAATCCATACGTGTATATCGCACATAAAAGAACACCGTTACTTAATGTAAGTGCACCGACAACGCCACTAAATGTAGGAAGACCTCCCGCAAGTTGAGTGAAATTTGTAGCGTTATCGATTGATTTAAAAACTCCACTTTGAGTTTTTACATATACAGCTCCGTTAAATGTAACAATATCTTTATCTATTACAGGTAGTGCTTTAAAAGTCCACGATAATCCACCATCAATAGATGTTTTTATTCCTGTAGAACTTCCCCATCCTGTGTATATTGTATCACCATTTGCATATGTGGAAGTGTTATATGCAGAGGCAGAAGGTGATGCATCAGTCATTATCGTCCAATTTGCACCAAAATCAACAGATTTATACGATTTGCCCATTGCACCAGAATACATGATATTGTTATAATTGTAAATACATGAACTGAAGGTATAACCAGCAGTTACTGTCATACCAGTATAAGTGCCAGTCCATGTAACTCCGTCGGTAGAAGAATAAACACCGTTACTTGCTGCAATATACAGTTTATTATTTGCAACAGCCATATCTTCTATACCTGTTGTCGAAGGCGTTGTCACAGTTGTCCAAACTTGTGCGTTAAGTTTTATGATAATTGTAATCAGTAAAACCATTAAAATGTAATTTTTTTTCATGCGTTTAATTTTTATGATTCCTCAACAAATTTATAAATCACAACGTCCAGATAAATCGGTATTACATCTTATTCTTTATCGGTAGTTGTACTTATTTATAGTTCGTTTGTTTAAAAAAATCAATAATATTTAAAAAATCAATAATCAGTAGAATATTTGTAAATCAGTAGTTTATTCTTATTTTTATGAAAAATAATATATGCATTCATGAAATAACCATAGGAAAAAGATTACAACATGCAAAATGATAATTCTTGGTAAAACGGATTTGAACATCACGAATTTAAATATGTTTTTAAATCAATTTTGAAAATAAAATGCATATAAAAAAATAAACACATGAAAATATATGTAACGTTTTTACAAATCATGTTATTATTTATTTGTCCTTTCATTTATGGACAAAATTCTGTTGATAGTATGATTATTGTTTCGCGAAATATGCCCGATGATACTTTAAAAGTGAAGCTATTAAACGATATTTCGCTTAAACTTGTTAGTAGCGATTTTGATGCGGCTCTTGATTATGCCAATAAAGGAAAATTAATAGCCCAAAAAATCAATTATGTATTTGGATTTGCTAAGTCTATCGATTTAATAGGCACAATATATAAAGACAAAGGAGAGTATGACAAAGCCATAAAATCTGGCAAAGAAGCATTGAAGATTTTTCAAAAATTAGGGAGCATACAAGGCTGTGCAACATCTTATACAAATCTTGGAGTATGTTATTTCAGAAAAGGAGAGTTTGAAAATGCTGTTAATTCCCATAATCTCGCAATATCCTCATTTAAAGAAATTGGTGATAAAATGGGGGAATTAAAGGCTTGTAATAATCTTGGGTTAGTATATGAACAACAACGTAAAGATGTTGAGGCTATTGAGTTATATCTGAGAGTTCTCTCTCTTTCAAAAGAATTAGATTTTACGAGAGGTCTTGAGAGTGGAAATAATAACATTGGAATTATTCATTTTAATCGAAAGGAATATCGAAAAGCTCTCAATTATTATCAAAAATCGCTTGAGTATAGTATAAAATCAGGAAATAAATTAGGAATTGAGATTAGAAAAGGAAACATTGGAAATGCATATGAATTTATAGGAAAAATAGATTCTGCAATGACTTATTATAATGATGGACTTGTTATAGCAGAAGAGTTGGGCGATAAGCTCGGAATAGCATTATTGAATATGAATATAGGAAATGTGTATGAAAAACTGAACGATTACACAACGGCATTAAAGTATTTATTTAAAGCTTTAGATGTTTTTGTAGAACTTGGTGATTATTCTAACATCTCAATTGTGAATTTTAATATTGCACACAATTATTCTCGTTTAAACAACTATAATCTAGCCATTTTTCATGCCGAAAAGGCAATTCAAACAGCCGAGCAAACAGGTCAACGTGATGTTGTTGCAAATTCTTTTGGAACATTTGCCGAGTGTTATTACAAAATGGGAGAGCATAAAAGAGCTTTTGATTATCTCGAAAAGAAGTTTGCTATTGAAGATACATTAAGGAACAAAGAAAATTCTGAAGCAATTGCAGAAATGCAAACTCGTTATGAAGTAGAAAAATACAGAAGCGAAAAGTTAGAAGAAGAAAATAAAAATGAAAAACTTGCTTTAGCAATTACAAAAGAAAAATTAGAAAAAAAGCAATATTTGTTAATCTTTATCATTTTATGCGGTTTATTATTATTTCTAATTATATTATTTGAATTTCGCTCAAAAATTAAAGCATCTGCCGAAAAACAAAAACAAGATAAACTCAGATTTAAAGCAATGATGGAAGCCGAAGAAAAAGAGCGAATTCGTATTGCAAAAGAACTACACGACGGCTTGGGACAATTGCTTTCTACCACAAAACTAAATGTTGCAGGACTGGAAGGCGAAGTGCAGGACGAAGATAAAATTTTAGTTAGCAACTCAATGAAACTCATAGACGAGGCCGTTACAGAAGTCCGAAACATTTCGCATAAAATGATGCCTGTTGCTCTTATGGAATACGGCTTAGTTTCAGCAATTGAAGCATTAGCATCAAAAATAAATGAAACGAAACTTGTTAGTTTTGAAACACACTTTGAGGGTATGGAAAATCGTCTGGAACAAAGTACAGAAATTGCACTATATAGGGTAATACAAGAGGTAATAAACAATACGATAAAACATTCGCAGGCAAAAAATATTTATATAAATTTAACTAAATCAGGCGAACGCTTACAACTTAAAATTACCGATAACGGAAAAGGTTTTGATACTAGTCAAATAGAAAAAAGCACGGGAATCGGTTGGAAAAACATATATTCTCGCATATCAATGATTAACGGAAAACTAAATATTCAATCTCAACTCGGAAAAGGAACAATTATAAACATTGATATCGCATATTAAATATGGAAAACGAAAAAAAAATATTGATTGTTGATGACCATCAAATGTTTATTGATGGTTTAAAGGCATTACTAAGAAAACAAAATAATTTTAATGTTGTTGCCGAAGAACTTTGTGCCGAAGCGGCCTTAGAAAGAATCAAAAAAGGAGGAATCGACATAGTAATTACTGATATAAGCATGATTGGGATGAACGGAATAGAGTTGACACGTTTAATTAAAAATGAGTTCTCCGAAATTAAAGTCTTGCTCTTATCAATGCACAACGATTATGAGATTGTAAGTGATGCAATTATGTGCGAAGCCGATGGATTTATACTTAAAAATACTGGAAAACAAGAATTAATTTCTGCATTAGAAAAGATTTCAGACAACGGAACATTCTATAGTCACGAAGTTCTATCGATTATGATGCAAAAAGTTAAAAAGGAAAAGAAAATTTGTAAAGAAATAGTAATGTTTACCGAAAGAGAAATAGAAATTCTATGTCTTATTTGCGATGATTTTTCAAGCCAACAAATAGCAGATAAACTATTTATTAGCAGAAGAACGGTTGATACACACCGATTTCACATAATGGAGAAAACAAAAGCAAAAACCATTATTGGACTAATTAAATTTGCCGTTCGTAACGACCTTGTTAAAATATAGCAAGGAATCCGTACTAATACCCATGTAAAATCAGAATCAATACTTATTTATTGTTGGGTTTCAGAATGTAGTTTTGTAATGTAAAAGTCGATAAATCAGCTTGTAATAATTCTTGCATAGCTATTTATATAACCTTTCGTTATAGAAACAAAATATGAATAACAAAAATAATATTCTTATTGTTGATAGCCATCCAATATTTGTAGAAGGAATACGAACTGTGTTTCAAAATTTAAAAGATGTGTATATTATTGCTGACGAATGTGATGTTGATATGGCAATAGAACAAACAAAAAACAAACGAATCAATTTAATAATTGTTGAAATTATAAAAAACCACGAAAAAGTAAACAATCTTATTACACATTTAAAAAGCAACTCGCCTCACTTAAAAATTTTACTCTTACTTCATCTCAATTATGATGGAATTTTAAACGAGTCTCTTTTTAACGAAGCTACTGGAATTATTTTACGAAATTCAAGTAAAGAGGAGTTTTTGACAGCTGTTAATGAGGTATTAATAAATAATACATTTTATAGCAAAGACGTTCTTCAATTGATTGTACAAAAATTTAAACTCAATCATAAAAAAGCCGACGTATTAAGCATATTATCAAACAGGGAATTTCAAATATTAAAATTAATCTGTCAAGAGTTTTCAAGTCAAGAAATTGCTGAAAAACTTTTTATCAGCAGACGAACAGTTGATACACATAGACAACACATTATCGAAAAAACTAAATTGAAATCAATTGTTGGTCTTATAAAATTTGCTATTCGAAATTCAATAATTGATACATAATATCGTATTTGGGTAAAATCACAACAAGTAAGTACCATTACTGATATAAAATATGAAATCATACCTATTCGAATACACTATAACAGAAAGTACATTTGTTTAAATAATCAATTAATAAAATAAACTAAATATTTAATTTAAACCTTGAATTATGAATAAACTAAATTTCTCGTTAAGCATTATTGCTCTATTTGTAAGTATTAGTGCAATCGCTCAAAAACCAACTCCTTTTACTGAAAAAACAGCAGACATCAGTAAAATAAAAACTATTTTAGATTTTCCTGCCGAAGGTAGAACTTCTAAAAATGGAACGGGATATAGTGCAAATGTTGATTTGATAAATCCTAAACCTAAAAAAGTAGCTTTGATAAGTTTTTATCTCTACGACCCAGCTTGTGGCGATGCTTCAAAATCAAATAATGGAGTAACTGCAACTTATTCAGCGGCCATATGGAGAACCCCCGATGCATTAGCTCAAACCCATATTGATGGTTTCTACAAAAATAGTATTGAATCTTTAAAAAAAGGATTTAAAGAATATGGGATTGATTTGCTAACACCTTCTGAATTTCTAAATACAGACGAAAAAAAGGATTTTTACTATGAGTTTAATCAAGAGTCTGGGAAAAAAGAAAAAACCGAAAGAACTCAAATAGGAGGCTACGTACAAGCAACTGTTTCAACGATAAAGATTTGTCCTACTGACGAAGGCTATAGACCCTTTTTTGTTGATAACGAACCTGTTAGCGAATGCCAATCGTCGAATTATATTAACACAGGAATTGGAGGAGCTAACCGAAAAATGACTTCAAGTTTGGGGTATGAACTAGCAAAAGGTTTAGGTGTTGATGCTGTCGTAGTTTGTTACATTGTAACACGCAAACCAAGCAAGAAAAAAGAAGATTATGTTGTTGATGCCGTGAACTTGTTCATGTTTGGACCTAATCCTGTATCAAGCAATTCTGAAGATAAAAATAGAGGTCAATTTTATTGTGGAACTCGCTTTTTTGCAAAACAATTACTGTTTTCAGACTCTAAGTCAAATGTTACAAGCTACGATAATGTTGGAAACGTAATGACTGCTTTATCGGAAAAAATGGGAAACTGGGTTATCAATAAAGCTAAAAAATAACTACTTTATTCTTAAAAATTATATTTTCTCAATTGAAATAAAAAAAGCGGTGTAAAAACCGCTTTTTGTTTTAATAATTAAAAACGTCTTCAAGAGTGAGCTCCTCAACGTTGCCCAATTTCTTAAGTACTTCGATATTTAAGTTTTTCTTGTTTCCAATTACAAGAAAAGTGTAATTTTTATCTTTAATATTTTCTAGATAAAATTTATCAAAATCAGCAATTGTAAATGTCTTCATTCGTTCGTAAACATCTTTACGAGTATCGTGAGTTATTCCAACTTCTAGATTATTTTTATATGTCCAATAAATAATTTTCTTTGTAATTCTGTCTGTTTCAATTCGTTTCATAATATTTTCACGAGCTTCGTCAAAATTTTTCTGAAGTTTTGGCATATCGTTTAATAATCCCAACATTGCATCGGTTGCAATTTTTAATTTATCAGCTTGAGTTGCAATGAAAGCAAACAAATAATGCGATTTATCAAGTTTCGAAGGGGTTGAAAAATTTGCGTAAGCAGAATAAGCAAGAGCTTTAGCTTCACGAATTTCTTGGAATACAATCGACGACATATTTCCACCAAAATACTCATTGAAAAGAGTAATGTCTGAATTTAACGAATTATCCAATTTTTTACCTTTCGATAGCAATACAATATTTGTTTGAACCATGTCATAATCAACAAAATAAATTTTATTTGAATTGGTTTCTTGTTCTATAAATTCGATTTTTGCTGGGATATCTTTCAAATTTGAAGGTTTGTGATAATTTGCTAAAATGTTTCTGGCGTCGTCTAAGGATTTTTGTCCGTAGTAAAAAATTTCGTGTTTATAGCTTAAAAATTCTTTTAACAAATTTGTTAATTCTTCGGGCTTAATAGATTTTAAATCTTCTTCTGACAAAATGTTTGTATTCGAATTAACTTTCCCATATTTTCCGTAGGCATACAATCCGCTCCATAAAATTTGATCCTTATCAAGCTTAGCATTTTGACGATCTTTTAAAATTCCGTCGATATAATCGTCGTAAGCCTTTTGGTCGGGTTTTGCATTTGCCAGTAAATGTTCAATTAATTCGATTCCTTTTTCATACGATTTATCAAGTCCTGAAATATACACATATGAGCGGTCATCAGAAGAGCTAACACCAAGACTTAATCCTAGTTTATACAATTCTTTTTGAAAATCTTCGGGCGAATATTTATCTGTACCCAAATAAGTTAAATAATTGACGGCCAAAGGAAGTTTTACATTATGGTCTTGTCCCATCTCAACAACATACTGCAAGGTAAAAATCTCGTTTGTTTTATTTGGGAGATATGCAAATTCTACTTCGTTAAGTTTATCAAACGAAAGTTCTTTTTCAAAATCTACAAACACAGGTGATATTTTTTTTGACTCAGTCGAGGCTATTTCTTTATAGAAAGTTGACGATGTGTCTCGATTGATGTTGATTGGAGTAATTTGTGGTTTTTCGACTTTCACAATCGAGCTATCAACACCAATTCGTTTATACGTTACGGCATAATTATCCCCGTAATTTTTATTAGCAAAATCTATTAATTCTTGTTTGCTGATGCCTTCTAAATCATCGACAAATTTGACATAATCTTTCCAATCTTTCGATACAATAAATGCGTCGACAAAAGTATTGGCTTTGAAATTCGATTCTTGTCTTTTAATTTCATTTAATCTAAAATTATTGATAGCTGCTTCTAACATCCAATCTTCAAATTCTCCTTTTTTAATTTTTTCGACTTGTTCCAGTAATAATTTTTTAGCGTCTTCCAATTTTTGTCCTTCACGTGGCTGTGCATAAAACATGTGAATGCCGTAATCTTTCATGAACGAAGGGTAAGAATAGGCTTGCAGAACGGTTTGTTTTTGATTCAAATTCAAATCAATTAAACCTGCTTTCCCATTATAAAGAAGCGAGTTGATTAACGTAACATATTTTTTATCATCAGAATGTGTTTCTCCATTAAAACGAAATCCTAACATTAACATTTCTGCTTCAGGTCCGAAAACTTCGGTCTCGATTGGAGCAGTAATCGGATCTTCGGTTGGGTGTGTTATTGGAGCGACTTCGTGTTTTGCTTTATTTCCCCAATGTTTCTTAATAAGTTGGTATGTTTCATCGAAATCGAAATCTCCTGCCAAACAAATTGCCATATTGTTCGGAACATAATATGTATTAAAATATTTGTGAATATTTACCATTGAAGGATTTTTTAAATGTTCGGCTTTTCCAATAACAGTTTGAGTTCCGTAGGGATGCTTGTTAAATAAACTTGCATAAAAAGCTTTATATAACTTGTCATTATCGCTATCTTGTCCCATGTTAAATTCTTCGTAAACCGTTTCGAGTTCGGTGTGGAATAATCTTAAAACCAATGTGTCAAAACGCTCACTTTCAATCATTAACCAGCGTTCAATTTCATTGCTTGGAATTTCATTCATATACACTGTTTCTTCGTACGATGTCCAAGCATTGGTTTTGTCACCACCGATAGTTGCAATAAGCTTATCGTATTCGTTTGCAATAGCATATTGTGCTGCTATTGCCGAAAGGCTATCGATTTGTGCGTAAATTGTTTTTTTTGCGATAGGGTCTGAGGTATTTTTGTGTAATTCGTATTTTTCGGCAATTTGATCAATAATTTTCTTTTCTTCTGTCCAATTCATCGTCCCGATTTTACTGCTCCCTTTAAACATCATATGTTCGAGATAATGAGCTAATCCGGTAGTTTCGGTTGGATCATAGGTTGCTCCTGCTTTAACCGCAATAAACGTTTGAACACGTGGCACATCTTTGTTTACCGACATATAAACTTTTAATCCATTGTCTAAGGTGTAAATTCTAGCACCAAACGGGTCGTTGGTAACATATTCGTATGTTTCACCATTTGTGTCCTTTGCTGTGAGTGATTGATATTTTCCTTCGTTTTTTTGCGAACATGCCGAAATGAAAATAAGCAACACAATTACTAAATAATTCAGACTTTTTTTCATATTGATTTGTTTAGGTTTTATTTTTTGTCTTTTAAAGGTTTTATTTCAGGAACAATTGATTTTCGTTCAGTTTTTTCGTTTAAATCCCATTGTATTTCAAAATCCCAATTCAGTTTCAAAGTTATATCTGTCGAATATATTTTAACATCTTCGACCTGCTGTTTTTTAATATATTTCCCCGAATTCCATCGACCATTTTTATTTTCGTCGAAAATAGCTTTAAGCTTATAGCTTCCTTCACTAAGATTTTTGAATTCAATCTTTTGTGATTTCGAAACAATTTTTTCTGAAATAATTTTATCCTTATCCGAAACCAATTGAATAATAACGTTTGGATTTACATTGCTTAGTGTAACAAACAAATTCCCAGTTTTTTCGTTAGGTACAATTTTAAATAAAAATTTCAGCGAGTCGAGCTCTTGGTTATTGATGCTTTTAAAAGCCCCCGAATCGGCGGTGAACAAATATGTAGATTTAACTTTTCGAGAAAAATCAAGCGTATATTTTGTCAATTTTATAGAATCGGGATTGATGCTGAACGGTATCGGTTTTTTGATTGAATCAACAAGCTCAACCAAGTGAATCATGCTTGTATCAATTTTTGATAAGGGAGAAGAAAATATAAATTGAATAGGTATGTGTTCGCTGACATTTCCTGTTTTGTGAAGCAAACTTTCCATCGAAAATTTTGTTTTCGAATCTTTGGTTTCTTTATATGTAAAATGAACAGTATCCAATACTTCTACAACACTATCCTGATTATCGAAATAGAAATAATTAAACACAAAACTTGTTGTGTCTTTTTTGATTTGAACCGAATCGGTAAGCCAAATTTTTAGCGAATCGTTCGACTTGTTAAACTCAAAAACATAATTGTTACTTAAATCGGATTTTAAAAACTTAATTTTGACCTTTTCCTCTAATGGTAAATTAAATACGGCAAGACATAAGTTGCGAGTTTCTCGTTTTTTTTCTTTTACATACCGTTTTATCGGTTCTTCTTCAAAAAGAATAAGTTCAATATCGTTGACTGCTTTTGAAAGCGAATCTTTTAAATAATCGTAATTCAAAGTATAAATACTGTCGTTGAAAGCAAAAAGTTCGTTGGGTAAATCAAATTTATAATTATTGTTTGCGTCGGCTATTGCATAAATTTTATAGACCGATGGTTTTATGTTTTGGATTTTAAAATCCCCATTTTTATTGCATTTTGCAATATAATCAGGTATTGTGGTCAAGGGAGCTGTATCATTTAAATTTGAGTATAGTAGCACAAATGCTTTTTCGGGAGCAGCAAATGAAAACGCTTTTAGCACTTTTCCGCTCATTTGAATTGAGTCGAGATTGCTTCCGGTAGAAAAAATGTAGGCGAAATTTTTTAAGGTATTACTTTCAGTAATATCAATAATGGCTTCACCGAAATTAAGTGTATAGGTTTGGTCTTGGCTTAAACTATCAAGAATTTTAATCGAAATTTTCTTCCCCAGCGATTTAATTTCAGGTGTTTCTTCCATGGGTGGCGAAACGACCAGTTCGGCTTGTAAATTTTTTAATTGAACAAATTCATCGAAATAAATAAGCACTTCATTAGTATTGAAGTTTGTTGATTTGTTTAAGGGAATACTTGATTCGATTTTCGGAGACTCAATATCCTTCGGACCACCGGTTGGAGCAACAACATTGGCACAAGAGTAGAATAGAAACAGAAAAAATAAGATTCCGATATTCCGATTAAACGCTTTCAATTTTTCGAATTATTTTTGCAAACTTACAAATATCTAAGATTATAATTACATTATTAGCCGATTCAAATTGAAATATTTTACAGAAAAATCAAATGCCAATAAATTGAATTAAAATTGTACCTTTGTAAAAAATATTAATTACGAACATTTCCTGCCCAACGATAGTCCGGTTTTGGTTCTCAAAAAATTTACATTAAAAAAGATATGTCATTTCAGTCATTAAACATTATTGAACCAATTCTTAAATCTATAGCACAAGAAGGTTACACAATCCCAACCCCCATTCAACAAGAAGCAATTCCAATCGTATTACGCGGGATTGATTTATTAGGTTGTGCACAAACGGGAACCGGAAAAACTGCAGCATTTTCAATTCCAATTTTACAATTATTACACGCATCGAAAGCCTACGATAAAAAACGAAAAATTCGCAGTTTAATTCTCACACCAACTCGTGAATTAGCCATTCAAATAAACGAAAGCATAAAAGCTTACGGACGATTTACAGGTATAACAAGTACCGTAATTTTTGGCGGGGTGAATCAAAATCCGCAAGTAGCAAGTTTAAAAGCCGGAGTTGAAATTTTGGTGGCAACCCCCGGCAGATTACTCGATTTGATGAATCAAGGATTTGTTTCGTTGAGAGATGTCGAAATTTTTGTATTAGACGAAGCCGACCGTATGTTGGATATGGGTTTTATTCACGATGTGAAAAAGGTATTGGCTGTGTTGCCTCGAAAAAGACAATCGCTTTTTTTCTCGGCAACTATGCCTCCTGAAATTGTAAAGCTTTCGAATACTATTTTGAATAATCCACAAAAAGTGGAGGTTACGCCGTCGGCTTCAACGGTTGACATTATTAAGCAATTTATTTATTTTGTTGATAAAGAAAACAAACCCGAATTGCTGATTGATGTTTTGAAAGACCCAAACATAAAAACTGCCTTAGTTTTCACTCGAACCAAACACGGAGCTGATAAAGTGGTTAAAATTCTGCAAAAAAATAGAATTTCGGCCGAAGCTATTCATGGAAATAAATCGCAAAACAACCGCCAACGAGCGTTGGAGAATTTCAAAGCACAAACTACCCGAATTTTAGTTGCAACCGATATTGCTGCTCGCGGAATAGATGTTGAAGATATGGAATTTGTTATCAATTTCGAAATTTCGAATATTGCCGAAACGTATGTTCACCGAATTGGGCGAACAGGTAGAGCAGGAGCAAAAGGTACGGCATTTTCGTTTTGCGATGCCGAAGAAAAAGAATATTTGAGAGATATTGAAAAACTAATTGGAAAAAAAATTCCGGTAATCGACAATCACCCTTTTCCATTAATGAATCACAACCCTGAAAAAACTCCACAACGTGGTGCTAGACCACAGCGAAAACCGGCAAGTTCAACCAACGAAAGTCGGACACAAAGAAACTCTTCGGACACGAACACCAATAAACCAAATTCGAACAATCGACCTTATCGACAGTCAAAAGAAACAAACGGAAATAAAAAACGTTGGTTTAATTAGTATATTTTGTAACGAACTCAAATCCCTCTAAGAGAACGGGGCTAAGGAAATTAAAAATAAACAACCCTCCTAATCTCGTTTTGAAAGAAAAGAATTGAGGTTTTTGCATTTGAATAAGTTCATATAAATTTACATTTCAATTAGTCAAAAAAATATTATTAAGTCTTTATTCTAATATTTTTTGCCTGTTTTTGTATGAATTCGTAGGTTTTTTGAAGTTTTTTCGACGAAATAAAATATTTTTGTGAAAATTGAGTTAATTTGTAAAGAAATAACAAGAAGGTTGAATAAAAAGATATATACAAAAATACTGCTGACAGCTATTATAATTAGCTTGATTTATGGTTGTTCAACCAAAAAAAATACGATTGTTTCGAGAACCTACCATAATATTACATCGAAGTATAACGCTTATTTTAACGGAAACGAAAAATTAAAATCGGGGGTAAAAAAAATAAATAATTCGTTTAAAGACGATTATAGTCTAACTCTTCCGATGTTTACATCTGGCGACGAAAATATTGCAAAATCGTCGTATCCCGATATGGATGAGGTTATAAAAAAAGCATCGAAAGTAATATCGCTTCATTCGATTAAAGTAAAACCCAATCGAAAAAACCGAGCCACTACCAAAAAGCAAAAAGAATTTCTAAAACAAAATGAATATTGCAAATGGATTGATAATAGTTGGTTGATGTTGGGAAAAGCAAAGTTTTACAAACACGACTTTTATTCTTCTGCCGAAACTTTTCAATTTGTAATTTCAGAATACAATTACGACCCGATAAAGTATAATGCAATGCTTTGGCTTACCCGAAATTATTGCGAACAAAAGAAATTCGATAAATCGAGAGAATTACTTGAACAAATCGACGGGGAGAAAAATTTTCCACGAAAACTCAAGCCTGAATTTAATGCTGTTTATGCCGACCATTTCATAAAACAAGGAAAATACAACGATGCAATTCCAAAACTAAATTTGGCAATTGAAAAAACGAAAAAACGAAAAGTAAAAGCTCGTTATAAATTCATACTTGCTCAAATTTATCAAAACCTAGGCGAGGGAAATAAAGCAGCCAAGCTTTACCGCGATGTGGTGAAAATGAATCCTCCTTACGAAATGACTTTCAATGCAATGATCAACCGTGCAGCGGCTTTCGATGCTTCGTCGGGTAGCGGAAAAGCAATGAAAAAAGAGTTAGCTAAAATGCTTCACGACGATAAAAACACTGAATATCTCGACCAAATATATTTTGCTCTAGCCAATATCGCATTTAAAGAAGGAAACGAAAGTGATGCGATTAAAAATTATCGTTTATCGGCACAAAAAAGTGTGAGCAACGATAATCAAAAAGCCTTATCTTATTTAGCTTTAGGAAATATATATTTTGGGAAACCTAAATATATTGAAGCTCAAATGTTTTTCGACAGTGCAATGACATTTTTAAGAAAAGATTATCCTAATTATCGAGAGATTGAAGAAAAAACTAGAAATCTTACGGCTCTTGTTGAACCTTTGAAAACAATTCAGTTGCAAGACAGTTTGCAAACATTAGCCAAAATGAATGCTGCCGACAGAAACAAGATTATTGATGCAATCATCGAAAAAATCAAGGAAGAAGAACAACGTCAACAGGAAGAATTGCAAATGCAGCAAATGAATTCAATGTTGTTTAATCAAAATACTCAAAATCAAACAAATAACAATGCAAGTAGTTCTGGAGGAGGCTGGTATTTTTATAATCAAGGAATGATTGCTTCAGGAATGTCGGAGTTTAAACGAAAATGGGGAACTCGAAAATTGGAAGACAACTGGAGGCGTAAAAATAAAGCTATTGTTGCCATTGAAGATGTTGCCGAAAATATTGAAGCTGGAGAAGATGGTAAAAACGCAGATACCAAAAAAATCGACAATAAAAGCCGAGAATACTATTTGTCTGAAATTCCGTTGACGGATTCAATGATGGAGGCTTCTCATGCTTTGATGGTAGAAGCTTACTACAACGCAGGAACGGTTTACAAAGAACGATTTTTAGATTACAAAGAGTCAATTAGGATTTTTGAAGATATGAACAAAAAATATCCTGAAAATAGCTACATTCCAACAACGTATTATTATTTATATCAGTTAAATACGATTGAGAAAAATCAAACAAAAGCCGATTTTTACAAAAATTTGATATTGAGCAAATATCCCGATTCGAAATACGCAAAAATACTTCTTGACCCAAATTTCTTAAAAGAAAGCGAACAAGATATTGTACAAATGCAATCGTATTACGAAGAAGCTTATGAGGCTCATGAAAAAGGAAATTATCTAAAAGTGATTGAATTTGTCGAGAAAGCCGAATCGATGAATCTTTATAAAAACGATGGAGTTTTGGTTCCAAAATTCAAATTTTTAAAGGCAATTGCTCAAGGCAGAACACAAGGAGTTGCACTTCTTGCTCAAGGGCTACAAGAATTGATTGCAAAATACCCTAATAGCGAAATTATAGGCTTGGCAAAAGATATTTTAACGAAACTTAAAGACTCTGGAATAGCAGACAGCTTAGGTACTCCAATCATTTTTGTCGAAGACACTGTAAAACAAGACGATACAGACTTGAATATTTATAAATACGACGAAAAAATTGTGCAATACATTGTTGTCGTTGTTCCCAATAAGAAGGTCGATGTAAACCGATTGGAATTTGATATCGTTAATTTTAATACCGATTTTTTTAGCATGAATGATTTTAACGTCAGCGATGTGTTATTAAACGATAATTATCAACTGGTTACTATTAAAAGCTTTGACGATGTTGTACAAGCAAAAACCTATTACGACACAATCCTGTTGCAAAAAGACGTGTTCAAAAAACTTGAGGGAATTAAGCACGAAATATTTTTGATTTCGAAAGATAATTATGGCATTTTTTACAACGATAAAAATGTAGAAAAATACATTCGATTTTTCAATAAATTCTATTTCAAATAAACAAGGCTTTAGCAAACAAAAATTTACTTTCTTAAACAAGAAACGGACTCAGCATCATGAGAAAAATTAGAATTCTTTGGACCGACGACGAAATTGATTTGTTAATGCCCCATATCATTTTTTTGCGAGAAAAAGGCTACGAAGTTGAAACCGCAAATAATGGAAGCGATGCTATTGAATTGGTAAAAACATCTCATTTCGACCTTGTATTTTTAGATGAAAATATGCCAGGAATTAGTGGGCTTGAAGTGTTGAGTGCCATAAAAAAAATACTTCCTTCGCTTCCTATTGTGATGATTACCAAAAGCGAAGAAGAAAACATAATGGATAAAGCAATCGGATCAAAAATTTCCGATTATTTGATTAAGCCAGTAAATCCGAATCAAGTTTTGCTTACTATCAAAAAACATATTGATAAAAATCGCCTAATTTCTGAAAAAACCACTCAGGATTATCAAATTGATTTTAGAAGTTTGACCTTACAAATTAACGATTCGATGTCGTTTAATGATTGGATTGACATATATAAAAAATTAGTTTATTGGGAATTAGAGCTCGAAAAATCGAGCGACGAAACAATAATCGACATTATAAAAATGCAAAAGACAGAAGCAAATAATGCTTTTGCAAAATTTATTAAACGTAATTATTTCTCATGGTTTGAGCAAAAAAATGAGAATAAGCCACTCCTTTCTCCATCTATTTTTAAAAACAAAATATTTCCGCATTTAAGCAATAATAAAGTGTTTGTTTTAATAATTGACAACCTCCGATACGACCAATGGAAAGTTATACAACCAAGCATTCGTGAAATGTTTAATGTTGACGAAGACGGAATATTTTGCAGTATTTTACCCACAGCCACACAATATGCTCGTAATGCCATGTTCTCAGGACTTATGCCTTCAGAAATTCAAAAATTATATCCGGATATTTGGTTAAACGACGAAGATGATGGTGGCAAAAATTTGTATGAAGAAGAAATGCTCACAAAACAAATGCAACGTTTTGGAATACACAAAAAATCATATTACAATAAAATAAATAATAATAAAGATGCCAAAAAATTGGTTGAGAACATCAAAAATGTTCTTGAGAACGATTTAATGGTATGCGTGTTCAATTTTGTTGATATGTTGTCACATGCACGCACAGAAATGGATATGATTCGCCAACTTGCAGAAGATGAGTCGGCATATCGCTCGCTAACTGTGTCGTGGTTTGAGCATTCCCCAATTTTCGATTTGATGAAAATATTATCTCAAGAAAAAATTAAAGTTATCATCACCACCGACCACGGAACCGTTAGAGTTAACAATCCAATAAAAGTTATTGGCGACAGAAATACAACCACAAACCTTCGCTACAAGCAAGGACGAAGTTTAAATTACAATCCTAAAGAAGTATTCGAAATAACGCAACCCGGAAAAGCATTTTTGCCATTAACAAACATTAGTTCGACTTATATTTTTAGTATAAATAACGATTTTTTTGCGTATCCGAATAATTATAACCATTATGTAAAATATTATAAAGATACATTTCAACATGGCGGAGTTTCGCTCGAAGAAATGTTGATTCCAATAATTACACTTAGCCCCAAGTAATAATGAAACGCCTAGTAATTAACGATATATCTATAATCTCAACGATTGCAAATGAGTTCCTAACTTATATTGGGAATAAACGAGTAATTGCATTTTATGGAAGCATGGGAGCTGGAAAAACTACCTTCATAAAAGCTATTTGCGAACAACTAAATACAAAAGATATAGCCGTAAGTCCTACCTTTGCCATCATAAATGAATACGAGATAACTAAAGACGAATCGGTTTTTCATTTTGATATGTATCGAATTGAAAAAGTTACCGATGCTGTAAATATTGGTACGCTTGAATATTTCGACAGTGGAAATTATTGTTTTATCGAGTGGCCAGAAATGATAGAAGATATTCTACCCGAAGATTGTTTAAGGGTAAATTTATTTGAAGAAAACGGAAAAAGAGTTGTCGAATTTAATTTGTAAAATGCAAACAAAAATTAATTATGTCAATCGAAGTAAAAAATATCACAAAAATATATGGAACGCAAAAAGCGTTGAACAATGTTTCATTTAAAATAAATACTGGCGAAATTGTCGGTTTTTTAGGTCCTAACGGAGCTGGAAAATCTACGATGATGAAAATTATTACCGGTTTTATTCCCCCATCTCAAGGCGAAGTTTTTGTAAATGAATTAGATGTTGTCGAAAATTCACTCGAAGTTCGTGAAATGATTGGATATTTACCCGAAAACAATCCCCTATATCACGAAATGTACGTGAAAGAGTATCTTAATTATGTTGCCGGAATATACAAATTGGGAAAACAAACCAAAAGCCGAATCGACGATATTATCGACATTACAGGTTTGGCAATTGAACAAAAGAAAAAAATTGGCGAATTGTCGAAAGGCTATCGCCAACGAGTAGGGCTTGCACAAGCTCTTATTCACGATCCCAACGTACTTATATTGGACGAGCCAACCTCTGGTTTAGATCCCAATCAAATTATAGAAATTAGAAATTTGATTACTAAAATCGGAAAAGAAAAAACGGTTATGCTTTCAACGCACATTATGCAAGAAGTTGAAGCTATTTGTGACCGAACCATTATTATAAAAAATGGGGTTATTGTTGCCGACGATACAACCAAAAATATTCATAAATATACCGACGATAAATTTCAAACAATTATTGTTGAATTCGATAAAAAAATTGATTTTCAGCTACTTGAGAAACTTGAAGGCGTTGTAAAAGTAAAAAATATTGATGAGCAAAACTGGTTAATTCAAACCGAAGATAACATTGATGTAAGACCTAAAATATTCGATTTAGCTGTACGCCAAAAAATCACAGTACTTTCGATGCAAAAACGAGAAAAACGATTAGAAGACGTTTTTCATGAACTGACGAAATAAGCCGAAAATACGGATACCAAATAGAAATTTTAACTTAATTACCTCCATTTGAGTTGCATAATGGTTTATTCGCATTACTTTTGTAAAAATAAATTTAACATCTGTGACTTTTAACGATTTAAACCTTTCGCCCCCCTTAATCAATGCTCTTAACGATATTGATTTTGTAATGCCTACTCCTATTCAAAAAGAAGCATTTCCAGTAATCATGTCAGGCAAAGACTTAGTGGGAATTGCACAAACCGGGACAGGAAAAACAATCGCTTATTTGTTGCCTATTTTACGACAATTAAAATATTCTGACGACAAACATCCGCGAGTGTTGATTGTTGTTCCAACTCGTGAGTTGGTGAAGCAAGTATTAGGTGAACTCCAAAAACTCTCAAAGTACATTACAGTTCGAGTTGAGGGAGTGTATGGAGGAGCTAATATCAAAACTCAAAAACAATTGGTTTACAATGGAATAGATATCTTAATTGCAACACCTGGACGACTAGTCGATTTGGCATTGTCGGGTGTTTTACGATTAAAAATGGTACAAAAGCTAGTTATTGATGAAGTTGATGAAATGTTAAATCTTGGTTTTCGTCAGCAATTAATCGACTTGATGGATTCGTTGCCCCCAAAGCGCCAAAATCTAATGTTCTCTGCAACACTTACCGAAGATGTAAAAAAATTAATCGACGAATATTTTTACAACCCACTTAAAATCGAAATAACAGAACACGGTACACCAATCGAAAAAATTATTCAAAAAGTCTATCATGTTCCTAATTTTTACACAAAAGTTAATTTACTCGAATATATTCTTGCCAACGACTTAGAAATGCAAAAAGTGTTGGTATTTGTTGATAATAAAAAGTTAGCCGATAGACTTTTTGAACAAATAAATGCAAAATTTCCTGAGCAAATAGGAGTTATACATTCCAATAAATCACAAAATCAACGATTTAATTCGTTGAAACGATTCCAAGAAGAAGCTCTTAGAGTTTTGATAGCAACCGATTTAATTTCGCGAGGAATCGATGTCGATAATGTTACACATGTCGTAAATTTCGACACTCCTGAATTGCCCGAAGACTATATTCACAGAATTGGTCGAACCGGTCGAGCCGATAAAGGCGGAATATCGATAACATTTGTAAACGAAGCCGAATTGGAATTTCAAATGCGAATTGAAAAAATGATGAAAAAAGCTATTTCGTTGGAACCGCTACCTCAAAATCTGAAAATTTCGGATATATATACCGACGAAGAAAAACCAAAACTTTTCGACAAAGATTATTTAAAAAAAACATCAAATACAGACTCAAAAGGAGCATTTCATGAGAAAAAGGACAAAAATAAAAAGGTAAATTTAGGCGGTCCTTCCAAAAAAATGAAAAAATATAAAAAACCTTTTACTACCAGAGGAAAAAAGAAATAATTTTCCTGACTTTTGATATTTAGTGCGGTGGAAATTTTCGCTTTTTAATACTCAAATTATTTAGAAACCAGAAAATTTTGCTTATTCGTTTATTTGCTTATTTGTTGATAATCAGATGAATAAATTACCATATAACCAAAAATTAAACCGAAAAGTAATTTGAAATGAGCATATCATTAAAGAGATTGTTTTTACAAAAACATTTACCTTTAAAATCTACTGATAAAGCCTAAATGAATTTTTCTGATTTCTGACCTCGATGCCTTCGTCTATTTCTAATAATTAAATGAAAATTAAAAATTAACGAAAGAAATACGTGTTTTTGCTGTATTTATCGCTGATTAAAAGTCGTAAATTAATATAACAAAAACCAACAAATATTATGAACTCAATAAATTATATAGAAGTTC
This sequence comes from Bacteroidetes bacterium GWF2_33_38, assembly GCA_001769505.1. GTDB lineage: Bacteria > Bacteroidota > Bacteroidia > Bacteroidales > GWF2-33-38 > GWF2-33-38. Next base: position 64,676 of record MEOF01000039.1, on the reverse strand, counting down.
ATAGCAAGCCTGCTAGTACGAAGAATATTAATTCCATAGGTATTTGTATTTTTTTTATCTTCACAATAATCACAAAATCAATTTTTTCAACAAATGTAACAAGTTTGCAAAATGGAAATTGGACAAATGCATCAATTTGGTCGCCCGTAGTTCCAAGTTTTTCTGATAATATTAGAATAAAACATAGCGTGGTAAATTTCACAAGTTCAAATTTGAACGGTTTTTTACAAATTGATAGTTCTGGAGTTTTAACAACGTTGGATATAGATGTTCAAAATGGAGCAACACTCGATATTTATGGAACTATGAATATGAGCAACTTAACTTTAAGTAATGGAAGCACATTACACGTTCGAGCATCGGGTGTTTTGGCAATTTCAAGCGATTTTAAAAATAAAAATAACACAATAAATGTGGTGGTTGATGGAATAATGATTGTTGGAGGAAATTTCGATAACGGATTTGGCGGAATTATTAAAGGAGTTGGAATTATTACAACAAGCGGTTCGTATTTTGGAGCTGGCGAAACTTTTGGAATAAATCCCACGAGTTCAATTCCTGCAAATACAACTATTTATTCAACGCTTCCTGTAAAATTGAGTATTTTTAATTGTGTTGCAGAAAAATCGACTGTAAATATATCGTGGATTTCGAAAACTGAAATTAACAACAATTATTATTTTATTGAACGAAGTTTTGATGCAAATAATTACTCGAAAATTGCGGAAATTAGTGCTACAAATCAATCAAATTCTGAGTACAAATATTGTGATGAATATGCTAAAATAGGAATAAATTATTATCGTTTGTGGAATGTTGATTTTAATGGAATAACAACTTTATTAAAAGAATCTGTAACTATTGTTGATGCTCAAGAAACTGAAATTACAATTTCTCCAAATCCATTTTTCGATGATTTCAAAATTATTTTCAATGATAATAATTTAACGAATATTCAAGTTATTATTACCGATAACTTAGGTCGAATAATTTTAATTAAAAAACTTGACTCCCAAATAAGCGAATCCAAAATATATTCGACCGAAATTCCCAAAACAGGAATTTATTATTTGAATATTTTAGAAAATTCAGAAAATATTTTCTCCGAAATCATCATAAAATCAGATACATAATTTGATTTGAAGATTATTCATATTTTCCTCCAAGTAATCTAAATCGACAAAAGATTAAGATTTTTAAGACGTTTTTGAATTTAAAATCTACTGATAAAGCCTAAATGAATTTTAGCCGAACGTATCGAAAACGGATTTCCTAATTGTTTTCCTAATGCATAATTGAGAGTAAAAATTCCAGCTTTTGTTTCAAAGTCAATTCCTGCTCCAATTCCAATAGGCATGTCAGACTCAAATCCGGAGATTAAGTTTTTTTCTACATATCCTCCATCTGAGAATAAGTAAATAGCCGAATTTTCTTCAAACAAATATCTTAACTCGGTGGTAAAAATCGAATACGATGTTGCAAAAATCGCCTCTTCGTCGAATCCCCTCAGCGATTTAAGTCCTCCTACACGAAAAGCTTCATTCTCGTAAAAATTATAATTTGTTTCGTTATAAAGTTTTATAAATGCCGATTGATTTCGGACTCTAAAAATCAAATTTCCGACAATGGTTTTGTAAAATTGAATTTCGCTTACACTTTCAATCTGCGTTTGTTGTTTTTCGGTCAACAATTCTGAGTCGCCTTTCTTATTGCCTGCTCCTATTTTCATGTTTACCTCAACTCCGTTCGATGGATTGTATATGTAATCTAGGTTTTGAATACTTAGTCCAAAGCCAAATAAGCTTGTGCTAACATTCGAAATATTTTGCACGTAGTCGCTTAACACGTTTGACGATTTGTTTTGATAAAAAATATCAATCGAACTATTGGTTGAAACATGAAAAAGCACAGCTAAATTGGCATTTACATTCAAATATGAAGTATCTTTCTTGTTCAAGTTTAAATTTCCGGCAAAACCAATTGGGATATTGAAAAAGTAAGGAACATTAACTCCTGCATCGACTTTTTGCGAATACTGATCAATTTTTTGCCAATTGAAATCCAGCTTTTCGCCTAATGTTAATTGATTATAAATCAAAAGCTTTAAATCGCCTGTTAAAAGCAATTTATTGCTGAGATTCGCATTTGGAATAAAACCAATAATTCCGTTAAACTGATTGGCTTTTTGTTTTTCGAGTTCCAGCAAAATTTTTGCTTCATCGTCAGAATAAAAAACCTCGACCGATTTTGCCAGCCTCAAGTAAGGAACATTTTTAATTTTCTTGTCTATTTCTCTGATTTTAGTTTCATTGTAAATATCGTGTGGATGAATGTCGATTAAATGATATAAAATCGAAGACGATATTTTTGCATTTCCAATAGCATTAACACTATCAATACGATAAAGATTATCTTTTTTAATATCGATAAATGTCGAGATTTTGTTATCATAAAAAGTTGTTTTATTGAGTTGGATTTTTGTAAAAGGATAACCATTATTTTCATACACACCAACAATTTTATTCATTAAATTATAAAATGAATTCTGTTCAAAAAACTTATTATTGTAACGAGATAGTTGTATTCCATTTTTTTTCAAAAATACCTGTTCAATCGAGTCTGTATAAATATTTTTCCAAGTGTACTTATTTCCGGTAAATAGTTGGACTGTTGCCTTTGTCGAATCTATCGAAATTTGATCAATTGATGAAGTTAAATAACCTTCTGCTTTTTGTTCAACAATGAAATTGTCCAAATACGAATTAAGCTTGAGACTATCGAGAAAAAAGACTTTCTTTCCACCATGCTTTACAATCGACGAGTCGGAATACTCAATGAATAACTCGATATTTTTCTGAGAAAATACCGTAGTCGAAAAAAATAAAAAGCAAACTATGATGGGGTATAATTTCATCCAAATTCTAAAAATTCTATTTCTCTTCGTCGAAATAAAGTTTGTAAAACTTCATGCGTTTTTCGTTATCATAGCCTTTTTCTAAAAATTCGGGTTTTGAATGTACATAAACATGAAAATTTTTATCAAGCTTCAGAATGCTTCTGAAATATTGCTTCGATTTTTTTACGGCATTTTCCGAAATTTCAAACGATTCTTCAGAGTTTATATTGTGATTTTCTTCGTAAACATGTTTGTAGTCGTTAAACGCTTCAATAATTTCAGGTTTAAGCATTACTTCTTGAGTAAATTCGCCCATATTGAACTCCTCTTTTTCGGTAAAATATTCTTCGGTTCGTTTTATTAACTCAACTTGTTCTTTTTTATCAGCGTCGTTCGATTTCACAATGTGTTTACTGAATTTTTTCACCATTTCTAAGGTATTTTTGGTACTGTAGAAATTGTCTTCACGAGGCTTTATTTTTAAAAAATCTTCTCGCCAGTAAACAGCTTCATTTCCTTTGTTATACGAGTCAACAATGCTGATTTTATATCCGTGATTTTTTTCGGTATTGTAAATCAAACAACCTTTGTCGAGTTTGTTAATATTGATTCCATTTTCGTAATCGACTTCAAAATTTTCGCCTCGTTGATAAACACGAATGTAAGTATCTTTGTTTTCCGACTTGAAGAAACCCAAGGCATCAACCAACTCTCCTTCAACCACGCAATTGCTGAAATAAACAATATAAAATTCGCCACCCTTTATTTTAGGATGATTCGAATTTTCGTACAAATGTTTGGCTATATTTACCGACTGTTCGTACAAATTCTCGGAATTTTCAAAAATTTTACTCGTGTACGAAAAAATCTCGTTAAGATTGATGTCAGTATCGTGAAAAAAATTGTAAAAATTATCAGCGTTAAACGACGACAAAAAGTATTTAAGCAAAATATCTTTTACGGCTTGATTTTCGATATTAAACTCCGACTTTGAAAATCGGATTCCGCTTTCTGCACTTTTATTTCCAACATTGTGAACCACAATATTCTGCAAACACACTTCGCTAAAATCTAACATAAATATCTTTTTTTTGAAAAGCTTATAATATAATCCTTGTTGGATGATTTTTTGATAATAGGTTTTTTCAGTAATCCACTTCTTCGGAATATTCTGATATTAGCCAACTATCTTTTAAAATTTTACTATACAAATATATCGAATATACCGAGGTTTTCAAATTAATAAAGTCCATAACTATACCTATTTCTGTTAACGGCGACAAGCAGAAACACACTGCCCAACCTTCAACTTTTGAGTCAAGAGCCAACTTTTTCGGCAGTTGTTTTTGCTTATTGTTAGCAATTTGTGTCAAATTGTTTTATAATTTACTAATTCCAAAATAAGTCTGTATTATTTGTTATTTGCAAATATTCAGAGTCTGTATATTTTTTCTTTGAGTAACCTTTTGGATTAAGTATCATTCTTTTTACCGATTTATTTTCAATTCCAAATTCAATATCAATCGCTCTTTCAAAGTCAAAACAAACTCTTGACATATACTTTAAATATTTATGTGAATTAAAAGCAAGATTATTTATATTTACATTTGAATTGGTTTTTAAGTCAAGTTTATTTGCAAAATGATCGCGAATTTCACAAAGATTTAATATTTGATTATTGTTGTCTATAAAGTAAGCATTAAATGAAGGGTCAACCATAATCCATTTTTTTAATTTCTTGCAATATACTTCAGTCACAACATGAACGTCATTGTCATTGAAATAACGTGATATGCAAGTTACAGTTCTTGCTTTGAAACCAATTGATAAATATATTTCTGTTAATGCTGTAGCCATGTCTCTGCAAACAAATACCATATTTTTGTCGTCTTTGTTTTTTAGCATTGTTAAAGCATTTCTTGGATTACTGAATGATTTTGTTTTATCACCACTAAAACCATAACTGTAAGGAATTGTCTTATGAGTCCATTCCAAAAGATTAATTATTGTTACTAATTCGTCTTTGTCAACAAGCTTGTCCAGCTCATATACTTGCTTTAACATTGTCAATTCGCTACTTTCAAAAATATATTTTGATTGTTGACCAATTGAATTTGATTCATAATTTGAATACTTTTTAAGTTGTCGACAATTACCATTAAAACTTGTAGCCACCTTTTTGAATTGAACACAAGAGGTAAAAAAATAAATTGTAAACAAGAATAAAAACAGTTTTGTCATGAATGTTTATTTTGCTAGAATTACTAAAAACCGCATTTTACATTTTTTTCAAAAACTCAATTAGTTTTTTTGTTGCCAAGCCTCGATGACTGATTTCATTTTTAAGTTCCATACTCATTTCTGCAAAGGTTTCGTGATAACCAATCGGTTGAAAAATTGGATCGTATCCAAAGCCGTCTTTTCCTCGTGGTGATTCAATAATATTTCCGTTTATGACTCCTTCGAACAAATGTTCATTTCCATCGATAATTAATGAAATAACTGTTTTAAAACGAGCTTTTCGATTCGAAACACCTTCCATTTTCTCCAATACTTTCCTCATATTCGCATTGGAATCTTTATGGTTTCCTGCGTAACGAGCCGAGAATACTCCAGGTTCTCCATTCAAAGCTTCAATTTCTAATCCGGTATCGTCGGCAAAGCAATTAAACTTAGTTTTAAGGTAAATAAAATGTGACTTTTCCGATGCATTTCCTTCAATCGTAGGTTGGTTTTCGGGAATATCTTCTGTTATGTTCACATCTTTCAAAAAAAGAATATCGTACTTATTTCCAATCAATTTTTGAATTTCCTCGATTTTGTGTTTGTTGTTTGTAGCAAATAAAAGTTTCGTCATGTATGTACAGATTAGAGCCGTGAGCTATGGATTAACCCAATCGCCAAATTCTTTAATTAAATCGATGAGTTCGTCAACTGCATTTTCTTCGGCAAGTCCTTTTTTCACAAGATCTTTCTTTTTGTAAAGATTTACCTTTTTGTTTCCTGAACCAATGTAACCATAATCGGCGTCTGCCATTTCACCTGGTCCGTTTACAATGCAGCCCATAACTGCAATTTTTAAATTCTTTAGATGACCTGTCTTTTCTTTAACTTTAGCGGCAACCTCTTGAATATCAAACAAAGTTCTTCCGCACGAAGGACACATAATGTATTCGGTTTTTGAAAAGCGTAACCGACAAGCCTGCAAAATACCAAATGCGGTTTGAACCGCAAAATCGTTTGAAAGTTTTGATGATTCCAGTAAAATTCCATCGCCAAATCCATCAATCAAAATGGAACCTAAATCGGCGGCGGCATTTACAATAAATTCATCTTTTGTTTTACAATTGTCCGAATATTTTAAAATTATAGGAATTTTTATGTTGTGATTTTCCAAATTGAAAAAGAAATTTCGAATACTTCCCGTGTAATTTTTATGGTGCGTTTTTACAAGCAATACCGAGGAATCGGGAAGTTGTTTTAGTTTATTAAAATCAACTCCCGAATCGGCGTCAATCTCAATAAAACTTATGTCATGATTATGAGATAAAATATAGTCTGCAACAATAGTTTCATTTTGAGATTCTTCTTTTGAAACTACAATAGGCGAATGCTTACTTCCAATATTTTTCACCGAATAACTTTCTCTTCGCTTAAATTCAAAGGGATTGTAATTGATTGTTTTCGGCTCTGAAAATGTGATTAAATTTGTACGATTTTCATATTTTTCGACAAGTATTTTGGCAATTGGAATTTCTTTTTCAGGATCTTCGGTAAGCGAAACCCGAATGGTATCGCCCAAGCCATCGGCAAGCAAAGCTCCTATTCCCACAGCCGATTTAATTCTTCCATCTTCTGCATCTCCGGCTTCGGTCACGCCCAAGTGTAGAGGAAAATTCATTCCTTCGCTTTTCATTTGCTGTGCCAACATTCTGTAAGACTGAACCATAACTTGAGTGTTGCTCGACTTAATCGAAAGAACTATATTAAAGAAGTTTTCGTTTTTACAAACACGAATATATTCCATTGCCGACTCAACCATTCCCAAAAGCGTATCGCCATATTTACTCATAATTCGCTCCGAAAGCGAACCATGATTGATGCCGATTCGTAAAGCTGTCTTGTGTTCTTTACAAATGTTTAAAAGTGGAATAAATTTTTCATTTATACTTTTTAGACCTAACTCAAATTCCGTTTCTGAATATGTGCTTTTTCCAAGTTTTCGTTCAGCAAAATTACCCGGATTAATTCTGATTTTTTCAACATGTTTTGCCGAAATTTCAGCCGCCAATGGATTGAAGTGAATGTCGGCAACTAACGGAAATGTAAACCCTTTGTTTCGAATGTGATTTTTAATTTTCAATAAGTTTTCGGCATCTTTTATTCCGGGAGCTGTAATTCGTATTAATTCGCCTCCAGCTTCAAAAATTCGAATAGATTGTTCTGCCGTTTTAATTGTGTCAAGCGTATTTGTGTTGGTCATTGATTGAATTCTGATGATATTTCCTCCACCCATTTCAATCTCGCCAACTTTCACAACTCGAGTGTCGAATCTCGAATAATTTACAAGACTATTACAGTACAATATTTTCTTAGAAATTTTCATAAAGGCTGCAAGTTATTATTTTTTGTACAGATTCTGTTTGAATATCTTCATCTTTTTTGTAATTTGTGAATTAATTCATCATAATAAAATTGTTAATTGAAAAACAAGATTATGGAAAAATACGAATCGTCGCAAAAGCTGATAACATTACACAAAGAAGGCTTATTGCCACAAGAAGAAAAACTGGAAACCGGTAGAAAAAACAAAAAATATATCATTGGTGTTCCAAAAGAAATTGACCCAAATGAAGGTCGGGTTGCAATAACTCCACTCGGAGTTGAGCTTCTTGTCAATAACGGACATCAAATTATTGTTGAAAAAGACGCCGGAATTGTAGCAAATTTTTCTGATTTGCACTATAGTGAGTATGGAGCTATAATTGCCGACAAAAAAGAGGACGTATATAAAGCCGATATTGTACTTAAAATCGCACCAATGACTTTGGACGAATTGGATTTTTTAGTAGGCGACCAAATTTTAATTTCCTCATTACACATAACTCAACAAACAAGAGAATATATCGAAAAACTAGTCGAAAAAAAGATTACTGCCATTTCATTTGAATCGCTTAAAGATGAGAATAATAGTTTCCCGATTGTTCGTTCCATGAGCGAAATTGTTGGAAGCACATCGGTGCTAATTGCTGCCGAATATTTAAGCAATCAACATGGAGGAAAAGGCGAAATGCTTGGAGGAATTACTGGAGTTAATCCAACCGAAGTTGTGATTATTGGAGCTGGAACTGCCGGAGAATCAGCTGCAAGAACAGCACTCGGTTTAGGTGCAATGGTTCGTGTTTTCGACAATTCGGTGTATAAACTCCGCCGAATTCAAAGCAATTTGGGACAGCGAATATTTACCTCATTAATTCATCCTAAAGTGTTAAACAATGCTCTAAAATCAGCAGATGTAGTTATTGGAGCCATTCGTTTAATCGACCAAGGTCCTCGATTTGTTGTAACCGAAGAAATGGTTAAAAACATGAAAAATGGTTCGGTAATTATTGACATAAGCATCGACCAAGGTGGTTGTTTCGAAACATCTGAACTTACCACTCACAAAAATCCAGTATTCAGAAAGCACGGAGTTGTTCATTATTGCGTTCCAAATACGGCATCACGCGTGGCTCGGACAGCTTCATACGCATTAAGCAATATCTTATCTCATGTAGTCATTCAAGTTGGCGAAGCGGGAGGATTGAATCAATTGCTCAAAAAAGACAATGGTACTCGAAATGGAGTTTATGTTTATCGCGGAATTTTAACTAACGATTATATTGGTCAATTATTCGGAATTCGCTCAAAAGATATTGATTTATTGATGGCAGCGTTTTAGGAGTGGAAAGTTTGTAAAGTTGAAAGATTATAATGAAATTATCAATCATACCATTTTTTGTTTTTATGTTCTCTGTTTCGTTTACAAGTTGTTACCATTGTAAAAATTTAGATTATTGTCCGATGCCAGAAGCTACCGAAAAATATTTTTCTGTGTTCAACGAAGATAATTATTGGATTTATTACAATAAAGACCTTACAAAAAAAGATAGCGTTTACATTTCTAATTATGAAATAACACGTGAAAAAGATGGAATGGAATTTTGTATAGAATGGGATAATTTAAGATTTCATTTAAATTCGTCATTTATGTATGACGGCGATTATTTGATTGGTACTTTTACTGGAAATACAATGGGAAATGGAGGTGTATTTAGAATTAAAAACTATACAGAAGGAGTTATAGTTGAAATTAATTCTGCAAATGATGTTGACACCCTGCTAAATCAGGAAATTCTATCTGGTTTTTGGAATTATGATTCTACATTTGAATATTCAAAAACGATAAAGTACAATGATAAATATTGGTTTACACCCAATATCGGTATCGTTCAATATGTCTCAAAGAATAGTTTAGATACTTTTTATTTACACGAATATTATATACATTGAAAAAATATTATATCATTTTTGTTATAGCACTATTCTTTACATCATTTTATAGTTGCAAAAGGTGTAAAACACTAGATTATTGTCCAATGCCTGAAACTGGAGAAAAATATTTTTCAGTATTCAAAGATGGAAATTATTGGATTTACTATAATAAAAACCTTACGAAAAAAGATAGTGTCTATATATCAAATTATGAAAACAATAAAGGAAAAGATAGGCAGGAGTACTGTAGAGAGTGGGATGAAATATCATTTACAATGTTTTCAAATTATATTGGAGAAAAAGATAGTGCTAATGCACAATATAATAATAATATGGAATGTGAAGGCGGTAGGTTCATTATAAGTGGTATTGCTAGTTATTTAATAAGAATGGCTTCAACATATGATTCAGATACATTAATATCAGGAACCACTATCCCAATATTTTACTTAAATAGTGACAGTTCTCTACAATATAAAGATGTTGTTTTTCATAATAGTAAGTATTGGTTTGCCCCTAATGTTGGATTGATTCAGTATGTTTCATTTGAGAATTTAGATACTTTTTATTTACATGAATATTATATAAAATAAACATTCTACTTTTAACTTTATGAACTTAAAAAGCTTTTAACTCGAATGTATAATTATCACACACATACAAATTGGTGCGACGGCAAAAGCACGGCTGATGATATTGTAAAAAAAGCAATATCGTTGAACTATAAGGCTATCGGATTTTCGGGACATGCACCAACATCGCTCTGTGCTAAATGGCAAATGAGCAAAGAAGGATTTGTTGAATACAAACAAAAAATTAGAGAATTACAAAAACAGTATGTCGCAGAAATTGAAATCTATTTAGGAGTCGAAGCTGATTTCATTCCCAACATTGCTGGAGCGTCGAATTTCAAAAACGACAAGCTCGATTACATTATTGGCTCGGTGCATTACGTAGAAAGCAACATTTTTCAACAACAGTTTTTGACCATTGATGCCTCTCCCGAAGTTTTCGAAAAAGGGGTTCGTTCTTTATTCAATTCTAATGTTGAAAATGCTGTTAAAACCTATTTTGAAGCTATTCGACAAATGCTTCAAGTCGAAAAACCTAACATTATCGGACATTTAGATTTGGTAAAAAAATTCAATAAAAATAATTGTTACTTCAACGAAAACGACAATTGGTATAAAGCCGAGATTGAAAAAACAATCGAAATTGTTAAAGAAAGTCAATGTTTAATCGAAATTAATACTCGAGGATATTATAAAAAGCTAACCGAAGAATTTTATCCATCAACGTATATTTTAAATTTGTGTAAAGAACACAGAATTCCGATTGTAGTTAATTCCGATACACATCATGTAGATGAATTATCAAAAGGGCGACAAGAGGTTTTTGAATTATTGAAAAAAATCGGAATTACATCTCATACGGTTTTATGCAAAAATAATTGGATTGAGATTGATATATAGTAAATTTGAACGTTTAAAAAATACGATATGAAAAACATAATAATCGGGATATTTATCTTTTTTTCTATCAACGCATTTTCAGAAAAATTTCCTGCAAAGTTCGTGGGAGATGTTAAAGCAAACGGAAAACAAGCAATTGGAGCTAAAGTTAATGTAATCAACAATGGAGACGTAATTCTTGCTACAAGTGTAAAAGACTTTGGTTTTATTATTTCGCTCGAAATTAATGCTCCTTATGTAATCGAAATCTCAAAACCAGGCTTTGTAACCATGAAATACAGCATTTCAACAGTTGTCCCTGAATCTGACAGCAAAGTTTCTTTCCCCGAATTCGACATGGGAACTCTAACTCTGGTTGAAATTGTTCCCAATACCGACTATTCGATATACAGTAGTCCGATTGCAAAAATTAAATATAATCAGGCTATTAAAAAATTTGAATACGATCAAGATTATAAGAAACAATTCGAAGCAAAACTTCTTGCGTTGAATAATAAAGCCGACAAAGTAGCCGACTCTGAAAAAGAAACGGCGGATAAAATCGAAGAACAAAAACAAACGGTTACCGACAATTCTGAAAATAAAGAAATTTCAACTCAAAAACCAGCTAATATTGTTGAAAACAAAGCTAAAAATAATGAGACAAAATCGTTAAAAGAAAATCTTTCGGAATTAAACAAATTGCAAAACGATGATTTGGAAAAAGCTCACTTACTCAAAAAAATTGCAAAACAGCAATATATTGATAACGACCTTGAAAAAGCAAAAGAAAATTTAAACGAAGCTCTAAAAATTAATCAAAAATTTAAAGATAAATCTGGCTCCGCCGATGTGCTTAAAGATTTAGCAGCCATAGAATTCGACGAAGGTAATTTCGATAAAGCAATTCGAAATTTCGACGATGCTGCAAGTTTAAAGCTCCAAACAGGCGACAACGAAGGTGCGGCTTACGCTTACAACGATATTGCATTAATTAATAACGATTTATTTCGACTCGACAATGCATTGGAAAACTTCCAACTCGCACTCGAATTAATGAAAACCGAAGATAATAAACCAGCTGTTTCAAATCTATTGAATAACATCGGAAACATTTATTACGAAAAGGGAGATTATAATAATGCCTTAAATTATTTCAACCAATCCTTAGCTCTCGACCAAAATCTTCAAAATAAAGAAAATACAGCAGCTGCATTGAATAATATAGGGATTGCTTATCAAGGAATCGGAAACTTCGACAAAGCTGTTGAATCGTACGAAAAATCGATAGATGTAAACGAAGCCCTAGGTAATCAAAAAGGCGTTTCAGTTTCACTCAACAATCTTGGAAACATAAACTACGACTGGAATAAATACAACAAAGCATTGGAATATTATATGCAGTCGTTAAAAATAAAAGAAGACATTGATTATAACAAAGGACTTGCTTTTACGCTTCATAATATTGGAAACGTTCACAAAGTAATGGAACACTACAAAGAAGCCTTAGAATATTATACTAAATCAGCCGATTTGGCGAAAGAACTGTCGCTTTTAAACCTTTTGCAACGCAACTACGACGAACTGTCGAAAATATACTTTGCCTTGAACGATTGTAAAAATGCTTACGAATATTCGATTAAATTACGCGATTTGGGTGCATTTTCCGATTCAGACGGCAAACAATTATCTGAAATGATAGACCGAGCCGATGTTGAAGGCGCCTCAAAATCTGGGTTGATTTCAGAATTAAAAAACGAAATCGAAAGACAAAAAATAATGATGCAATTCAAAGAGCAGAGCCAAAAACTACAACTTGAGTTAAAAAATCAAGAAATTGTTGAAAAAGACAAGGATGCAAAAGCACAAAAAAACATCATCTATTTACTTGTTGCAGGCTTGATTTTGTTTTTAATATTGCTTGTTATAATTCTCAAAGAAAACCGTCAAAAGAAAAAAGCAAAAGAAAAAATTCAAATTCTGTTTGCCGAAGCCATGCGAAGCAACGAACAGATAAAAGGACAACAAAAAGAAATTGTTGACAGTATAAATTATGCTAAGCGTATTCAATCTGCAATATTGCCAACACAAGAAATATTTACCAATTTGTTTCCTGAGCATTTTATAGTTTTTAAACCCCGCGACATAGTTAGTGGCGATTTTTATTGGATGAGCGAAGTCGAAAATAAAAAAGTAATTGCCGTTTCCGATTGCACCGGACACGGTGTTCCGGGAGCATTTATGAGTATGTTGGGAATCGCTTTTTTGAAAGAAATTGTTACCAAAGAGTACATGACAAATCCCGGAATAATTCTGAACCGACTTAGAAAAGAAATCGTAAAATCACTTCAGCAAAATGAAAAAGATAGTGCGAATAAAGATGGAATGGACATCGTGGTTTGCTCAATTGACAATTCAACAAAAATGCTCGAATTTGCTGGGGCAAATAATTCACTTATAATTCTCCGGAAATTAGGTGCAAGTGAAATAAAACAATCTCATGATGAGAATAGCGCTCGTAATGATGTTGAACTTATTGAACTTAAAGGCGATAAAATGCCTGTGGGCATTTACGAAAAAATGGATAAATTTTCGGTAAAAGAATTCCAATTACAAAAATCCGATGTTATTTATATGTTCTCTGATGGTTTTGCCGACCAATTTGGTGGCGACAGCAATAAAAAATTTAAAATCAAACATTTCAAAAAAATATTGCTTACCATTTGCGACAAACCTATGACTGAGCAACAAATATTATTGAATCAGCATTTTGAACATTGGAAAGGCAAAAACGACCAAATCGACGATGTAACAGTGCTTTGTATAAAAATTGTGTAAAAATTAAACTCAAAAAATACCTGCAAATATACATAAGTCATATAGGTTTGGGAATTTGGAGAACTATCCGTCAAATACGGGACGAGGAGGTGAAAAAAGAAATGAAAAACATCCAATGTTAAAAATGATAGTGTAAATACGAAATAATTAAATACTTAAGCTATTGAAAAAACTCACAATCATATTAATTTTCGCATTTCAAAGCATTTTTGCTCAAGACATTGTACCTAATGGATACAATATTTTTTACTATGGCAATGGACAAATTTCGAGTGAGGGGAATATGATTAACGGAAAACCCGATGGTTATTGGAAAACCTATTATGTTAACGGAACAATTAAGTCGGAAGGGCTTCGAAAAAATCAACAGCTCGACAGCATTTGGAACTTCTACAACGAAAAAGGAAATATTACCGAAAGAATCAGTTATTATTTTGGCAAAAAAAACGGGTATTACTTCATCTATAAATATGAGCCAACCGAAAACGATAGCATTATTGGCTGGCTCGATTCAAAAGAGCTTTATGTAAACGATTCGAAGGAAGGTGACGCATTTTACTATTACCCCGATGGAAAGTTATACAAAAAATTTCGATTTGAAAAAGGGCGAAAAAATGGTTTAGGGCTTGAGTTCTCAAAAGATAGTACAATTATTACCATACTTGAATACAAAAACGATTTTCCGATTAATCGTGAAGAGATAAACAGAACTTGCTCAAGAGGTCTTAAACAAGGCACATGGAAATCGTTCTACTCAGGGCTAAAACTCAAGGTTGAAGAAAATTACCTCAACGGAAAACTTCACGGATATTATCGCGAATACAACGAAAATGGGAAAGTTATAAAACTACAACGCTATCAAAATGGAGTTGTAATTGAAGAAAATGCACAAGCAGAATCAATTACAGTAGAAATAAAAAATACGTATTTCGATAATGGAAAAGTTAAAAAAAATGGTAGTTATATTGATAACAAGCCCGTTGGTTTCCATCGCGAATATAGCGAAGAAGGAATAATTGTTGCCTCAGAAGAATACAACGAAATAGGAATATTACTAGGCTCAGGAATTGTTGATGAAACAGGAAAACGACAAGGCGATTGGATACACTATTATGAAACTGGCGAAAAAAAATCGGAGGGTAAATACCTAAACGATAAGAAAACTGGCGAGTGGAGATTTTATTTTAAAAGCGGGAAACTCGAACAAAAAGGAAGTTACAAAAAAGGAAATCCCGAAGGTTTATGGAATTGGTATTTCGAAAATGGAAATATCGAACGAGAAGAAACATTTGTAAACGGAAAAGAAGAAGGAATGATGATAGAATACTCAGAAACCGGAAAGATTATGACCAAAGGAGAGTTTTTCGACGGATTGGAAGAAGGAATTTGGTTTTATAATGTCGGCGACCACACCGAAGAAGGTGAATATAAAGGCGGGCAACCCGATGGAATCTGGAAACATTATTATGCAAATGGGAAGTTGAAATTTCAAGGAAACTATAATTTTGGCGAAGCCGACGGAAAACATAAATTTTATTTCGATAGCGGGAAAATACAAGAGGAAGGCAATTATAACATGGGAATCAAAAACGGAAATTGGAAAAAATACGACGACGAAGGCAACATAAAGGTAATTATTACCTACGAAAACGGAATTGAAAAAAGAATCGACGGAATGAAAATAAGAGGATTGGACAACTAAAACCGAGAGTAAACGATGAGATTTTTAATTGTGTTGTTGTTTGTTTTTCAAGTTCTACTTTCTCAAGCACAATTTTTCGATACATTAAAATCGTGCTTACATAAAAAGCCAAAATTGGTTTTTAAATTTGACAATCGATATTCATACGTTTCAAACAATAGTGCTCGAATTTTAGGATTAAAAATAGGAATTGACTTTGGCGATAAATACAGATTTGGAGCTGGCTGGCATTCGTTAGAATCAAGCGTAAAAGAAAATTATTTTGTCGATAGCATGGGAATCGTCATTGATACGCTTCCGTCATTTCTGCGAATGTCATATCTTGCTGTTTTTGTCGAATATGTTGTTTATAAAACTCGAAAATGGGAATTTAGTATCCCAATGCAAATAGGGTACGGAAATTCGCGATACGATATTGGTGGAAAAGATGGATTTTTACCATTTGCAACAAATGTTACCAGCCAAATATCGAAAAGAAATGTGTTAATTTACGAAACCAATTTCGAGGGGCATTACAAAATAATTCCCTATGTTGGAATTGGTGCAGGAGTCGGATATAGGCTAATGTTGATAAACAATAAATTAATCTCCGAAAATTTTAATTCTCCGATTATTATTTTTAAATTGAAAATATTTTTGGGCGAGATTTATAGAGGAGTATTTCGAAAAAAAGAAACAAAATGAGCGAAGATATAAATGTAAGAGAAGAAGATTGGTCAGAAAAAGATAAGGAGCTTGAAAAACAACTCCGCCCGCTTGAATTCTCTGATTTTTCAGGACAAACAAAAATTACCGACAATCTTAAAATATTTGTCGAAGCGGCAAAACAACGAGGCGAATCACTCGATCATGTTTTACTTCATGGCCCTCCAGGGCTTGGAAAAACGACCTTAGCAAATATTATCGCAAACGAAATGGCCGTTAGTTTGAAACTAACATCAGGTCCTGTTCTCGACAAACCGGGCGACTTAGCTGGTTTGCTTACAAATCTTGAATCGGGCGACGTTTTATTTATCGACGAAATTCATCGCTTAAGCCCGATTGTCGAAGAGTATTTGTATTCAGCAATGGAAGATTATCGCATCGATATAATGATTGATAAAGGACCCAATGCTCGTTCACTTCAACTTACACTGAATCCATTTACCTTGATTGGGGCAACAACTCGTGCCGGACTTCTCACAAGCCCACTAAGAGCAAGATTTGGAATAAACTTAAATCTCGAATATTACGATACCGAAATTTTAAATAAAATTGTTAAACGTTCGGCCAAAATTCTGAATGTGCCTATCAACGATAATGCAGCTTACGAAATAGCATCACGAAGTCGAGGAACGCCTCGTATTGCCAATGCTCTTTTACGACGTGTTCGAGACTTTGCTCAAGTAAAAGGAAGTGGAACCATTGATGTTGAAATTGCAAAATATTCGCTCAATGCATTGCAAATCGACCAACACGGACTCGACGAAATGGACAATAAAATTCTTTCGACCATTATCGACAAGTTTAAAGGTGGTCCCGTTGGACTTACAACCATTGCAACCGCCGTTGGTGAAGAAGCCGGAACAATTGAGGAAGTTTACGAACCTTTTTTAATTAAAGAAGGATACATTAAGCGAACTCCTCGGGGAAGAGAAGTTACTGAATTTGCATATAAACACTTAGGATTAACCGACCCAAACAAACAAGGTTTACTTTTTTGATTTTTGCGAGAATTTGTTATATTTTCGAGATTATTTACTTAAATATCAAATCGTTGCTATACTAAATTTCATCATGTTTCCGTTAACACATGTTAGATTATATTTTTTTTAATAAAAATTTTACTTTATTTTGCTATTTAAAATAAAAAACGTCATCATGAAAACTATCTGTTTTATACTTTGTATCACTCTTTTAAGTTCGTTAGCTTTTGCTCAATCGCCCGAAATTGAATGGGGTCCTATTACCGAATATTCGAAAGGAGAATATAACAATCGAGTTATTGGACATGATGCCGATGGCTTTTATGTTTTAAAAACTACAGGAAACTATACAATTGATAACGGAAATATCTTTTTAGATTATTATGCAAGTTTAAACTACGAATACGAAACTTCGGTTCAAGTATTTTTGCCTACAGTTGATGGAATGTTTTCTGAATTTTTAGATTTATTTTACATAAACAGTAAATTAGTTCTTATAACAACCGTAACCGATACCAAGAAAAAAATGCGTTCGGCTTACATTCAAAAATTAAAAGAAGACGGAACTCTTGATGGTCAGCCTATTTTGATAGGAAGTTTATCGTTAGCTAATTCCGATACCGAAAAATTTGATGTTAAACTTTTAGCCGATAACCAAATTATGGTTACTGCATTAAACTCTTTTGAAAAATACAGCGGACAAGCCGTAAAAATTAAAATTTTTGACTCAAGTTTGAATTTGGTTCTTGACAAATCGTTAGAACTTCCATTGACTGGGCGAAATTTTTCGATTACTCAAATTGAATACGGAAAAAGTGGACGATTGTTTTTTGCCATTAAAGCCGAACAAGTATCAACTAAGGCTGCGAGAGTTAAAAAATACGATGATTTGATTTTGATTTATAACAAACATACCGAAGCATTCGAAACAATTACCATTTTAATTGAAAAATATATTGCATCAGACTTTATGATTTCGGTTGACGCACAAGAAAATCTTATTGCATTCGGGTTTATTATTCCAAAATCTTCTCCAAACTATACTGGTGTTTTTTACAATAAAATTGACCCTAAAACCTTGAAGGTAGAAAAAAACACATCGGCATTGTTTTCGCGTGAGATGATTGCTGAATTTGCCGATCCCCGCAATGGAGAAAACTTAGAAGATTATTACAGATTTAATCTTAAGAATATTCTCTTCACCCAAAATGGATACACTGTATTTTTAGCCGAACAGCATTTTAACACAACAAAAGTATTGATTGATCCAAAAACAAAGGCAGAAGAAAAAATATTCTACTACAATCAAAACGATATTATTGCTGCTTGTGCCGACAAAGATGGAAAAGTATTATGGTCATCTCGTATTCCTAAAAATCAGCAAAGCATAAACGATAACGAGTTTTACCTATCGTTTGCTGCTGCTTCGACTCCATACGGCGATAAAGTTAAAGTGCTTTTCATGGACAATCCTTCGAATTTAACCATAAACTCTGTTGCCGATGTTAAAGAAATGAAACGCCCGGCAAAAGGTGTTGCTACCCTTTTAACCATTTATATGGACGGAACGGTTGACAAAGTTCGTTTGTATGATTCTGAAAACATAAAATATATGTTTTCTCCCAAAACATTTTATAGACTAAATAATTTGTTCCTTGTTGAAGGTATAATGGGGAAAACATCAAAATTTGGCGGATTAAAGCTGGAGTAATTTTATACGCTTGTTCATTCATATTTTTCAAAATCAAATATTTTAAGATTGCTTAGAACCTTACACTATTTTTATCATTTCGAACGTATGTGAGAAATCTAATTTTTTCTTAAAGTTTGAGATTTCTCCCTTTGGTCGAAATGACAACCGAACAACATTGAATAATTTGAATCTAATTCAAATCCATCGCAACAACTTCGGCAATATCTTTAACTTCAATGTCTTTTCCTTTGGTGAAAGTTTTTTTGCACAATGGGCAAGCGGTAATGAGCAAATCGCTTGGAGTTTTGGCATAATTATCTAAAACTTTATCGCGAATATCGTTGCGTTCGTTCATTTGAATTTTTATGTTAGAAAGACTTCCTCCACAGCAAAAAGCGTCTTCTTTTTCACGATTTGGTTCAACCAAATTCACATAATTTTTTAGCACTTCGCGTGGTTGTTCGTAAATTCCGCTTCCACGTCCTAACTCGCAAGGGTCGTGATAAATAGCCGATGTAAATGTTTGATTTATTGGCAATTTATTTGCATTTATTAGTTCCAAAATATATTCAGAATGATGTAAAATTCTAATATCGCCCAAATTATAATCTTCGTTAAAAGTTTTGTAACATATTGGGCAAGATAAAACCAAAGTTTTAGCTCCCGAAGCCAAAATATCTTGTTGATTTTGAATAATTAATTTTTGTGCTGCTTGGTTTTGTCCAGCAGTCATCAGCGGTCGTCCGCAACAAGCAGCTTCGTTTTCGTCCATAAACCAATAATTTGCACCAACGTGGTTAAAAATATCGACCATCGATTTTTTTATGGCAGGAGTTAAGTGCGTCATACATCCTGCAAAGTAGATTACATCGGCTTTTTTGTGAATTTTATTTTCTAAATAATCGTAGGTAGAATTGTATTCTTTGGTGGTAAGAATTCGTCGAGAAGTTCTAATATCGTTCAAGCCGATGTCAACCGGACAAGCATTTTGACATTGTCCGCACAACAAACAATTGAACAAAGTTTCGTCGCTCAAATCGTTTTTACGCAATTTTGTAAGCATATAAACCGATTGCGTTGTGGTAATATTTGCATCCAATAATGGACATTTGTTTATGCAAATTCCGCATCGCGAACACGAATTTACTTGAACTCGTGAATATGCGTTGTACGATTTTTTGAGTTTTATTCCGTAATGTTTCAAGAAAATGAACAAAATTTCTGTCGGGATGTGCATATATCTCGATGTTGGAAGTGCAACAAAAAATCCGCCCAAAGCGAACGAATATGCCCACCAAGTTGGCAAAGCAAGTGTATCTAAAGGAAGAAAATTTGCGAAAAAATTTCCTGCGGTTTGTGTCAAAAAACTTCCATTGTGATGAATTCCTGCCGAGAAACTTTCGGCTAAAAATCGCAATGGAAAAACGAACCACAAAAACGATAAAGCAATGTAATCGTGAGCTTTAAGTTTGGTAGTTTTTTTCATTCCAAATGCTTTTTTATTGAAACGTTTGAAATACGCCAAAGCCACGCCCGAAAGCACCATCAGCAAAAGTAAATCCATTAGAAATGGAAAAAATGTTGAATGGTCGTCGGTAATAAAAAATCGATAAAAAATTGGAATATGCGATGAAACTAAAACGGAATTGAAATGTACAAATGCTTCGATATGACCAACTACAATCAATAAAAACCAACCAAATGCCAAACTCATGTGCATATATCCCAAAACAGGATTTGTTTTGAAAATTTTGCGATGCAACAAGCCTTCAACAAAGCTTTCTTTAATGGCTGAAAGTGTTTTTGTAGTGAAAATATTTTTCAAAATTCGTTTGTGTTCCAATCTCGAAAGACTTCCAATCCAAACTGAAAATCGAACAAAAACAATTGCTAATAAAATTAACAATCCGATAAAAAATGGTATTATGAAATAGTTGAAATACATAGTTTTTTATTTTTTCATTTCAGAAATTGCTTTCTTAATCAGCATAATTACATTTCGTGTGTTAATTCCACGTGGGCAAACCAAATGACATTTTCCGCACAACATACATTTGTTCACTTCAATTTCCAAACCTTCGGGTTCGCCACGACGAAGTAAAGTGTTCATTTTGCGAATATTGAAATTTGTCAAACTTCCTGCAATGCAAGTCGCAGTGCAACTTCCACACGAAAGACAAACATTAAACGATGCATCGTGCGACAAAACATAATGAATAATTCTATCATCGTTTTTGTCGTAATTTATTGCTCGTGTTTTTATTGGTGCAAATCCGAAATCCATTTTGTTAAGTTAAGAGTTATGAGTGAAAAGTTATGAGTAAAAGGATATAGGGAAATAGGGTTATAGAGGAAATAAGGAAAATCAACGATGAATTTCTCTACTTATTCCCTTATATCCTTATACCTTTATTTCCATATTACCTAGATATTTATTTACTTCCACAGCTGTTGATCTTGCACTCAAAATTGCTTCCGAAATATTCATTGGCGATGAACAAGCTCCTGCAACAAAAATATTTTTTTCTAAAGTGCTATTTGGTTGTGTAAATTCGTCTTTTACGTTGAAAAAACGATTGTTTCCAAATTCAACATTGCAACCAGAAACCAACGAAACTGATGTTTTTTCCATTTCCATTCCAACCAACAAAACCATCATATCAACAGTCATTTTTAACGGTTTTCCCGAAAGTGTATCTTCAGCTTTAATTTGAATTGATTTATCAATATTTTCTGATGCTTCAGAAACTCGTCCACGAATAAATTGCACGAAATATTTTTCTTGTGCTTCACGATACAATTCTTCGTAGCCTTTTCCGTGCATACGCAAATCCATATAAAAGCAAATTATTTCAGCGTCAGGAAATGTTTTTTTTAATTCTATGGCTTGTTTCACGCCTGTAATGCAACAAACTTTTGAACAATAGTGGTTTCCCGATTTTTCGTCACGAGAACCTACGCAATGCACAATGGCAATTCGCCTTGGCGGATTTTTTGTATCTAAACTTTTTTCGTTGAATTTTCGTTCCAAATCAGCAGATGTGATTACATTTTTGTAAATATTGTAACCATATTCTTCTTTTCGTTCGGCTCTAAAAAGTTTAAAACCTGTTGCTAAAACTACAGCATCAGCTTCGTATTCATCGCCATTTTGGTCAATTGGATGAAGTTGATTATTTTTTGTGAATTTTACAATTTCGGTGTTTCTATTTATTGCAAAACGATTTTCGTCAGCAATTTTATTTATGTACGATTTTATTTCGCTTGCATCTCTCAAATTTGGAAATAAACAATGCCAATTATTTATTTTTCCACCCAATTCTGCATCTTTTTCGAGCAACAAAACTTTGTGTCCAAACATCGAAAGTTGATTTGCTGTTTCAACTCCTGCAATACCGCCACCAATTACAATTACGCTTTTCATTTTTTTAGCCCCTCAATTATCAATTAATAATTATCAATTAGCAATTTTATTCTGAATTCTATTTTCCAACTTCTAATTTCCAACTTCTGACTTCTGTCTCCTGAATTCTGAATTCTCTCTTTTGCCTTATGCCTTTAACCTTTTGCCTCTTCTCCAATTTTTTCGCCCTTCAAATTTCTAAATTTATCTTCAGGATTATATTCATAATGCATTTTTTTCAAAAGTGGTTCACAATCAATTTGATGCATTTGTAAACCTAAATCCCAAGGATTATATCCAAGAACCAAACCAGCCATTTCTTCGTAAGTTAAAACAGGAATTTGTTCGCCGTTTTCGCCATAAGTTTCGCCGTTCATTTCTTTTGCTGTGTATTGCCATTTATCCATAAACATTGCACAACCAGGACAATTTGCAACAATAAAATCGGGTTTGTAAGGTTTCATTGCTTCAAACTTTTTAATCGAATTTGAAATTGAATATCCACGATTTGCTTTTACCAAATATTGTCGAAAACCAAAGCCACAACAGTGTCTGCGTTCAGGATAATCAACAACTTCGCCACCCCAAGCAGTAATCATTCCAGCTAAAACTTGAGGAAATTCTGCTCCACCAACTCCTTTTTCGGGAAACATTTTTGCATAATGACATCCAATATGTTCAACAACTTTTAGCGGTTTTCCTGTGTTTTTGTTAACCAATGAATATTTTGCTTTTTCGAAAATTTCGTTTCTAAATTTGTAAAAAATATCACTGCAGTGTGACATTATTAGCGGTTGAATAAATTCTCGATTGGTAGATTTTTTCAAAAATCCACGAATTTTTTGTTCTTCTTCAGGAAAATGTTTCCATGTTTCGGTTATTTCGGTATAAATTCCGAAAGATGTAACGCAAGAAATTGCCAAATTTTCAAATCCTTTGTTCGACATTAAACTAAAATTTCGAGCTACAACGGTTTGAATTGTTTCAAATGGAACAACATCAGAATGATATCCAATTCCAGTGCAGGTTGTATGTTCAGCATCGTCGTAAACATTTTTATTCAAAACTTCACGCAATATTTTTACAAAAATATTTTCTGAACCAGGAAAAAAATTCTGACGAATACAACTTCTTGCATAATAAAAATTATCGTCGCAAATTTCTTTTTGATAGTTTTTCCAATTACTCATTAGTTTGTAAAGTTTTAAAGTTCATAAAGTTTGTAACGTGAAAAGTGCCTAAAGTTTGAAGTTTGGAGTGCCTAAAGTTAAAATCCAAATTATCTTTATCTCTCAATATTTTTCACTTTTAGTTTTTAGTTTTTCACTTAACACGAATGTAATTCGTTGGTATCGTTATAAATATGTTCAAAATATTCTTCCATTGTCATATTCATTTCTTTTGCTTTTTGATGTGAATAAGTCTCAATGTTTTGCCATAAATCTAAAGCTCCAGTTTCTAAAAATATTTTTGCTAATTCGTCTAAAGTTTGTTTTGAAATTTTTCGCAAAGTTCCGTTTCCTTCTCCATCGAGATTTGCTCCCAAACGACCATAAACTTCTTGTAAATTATCGTAAACCCATTTCCAAATTGGACCTTGTTCGGGATGCATTTCGGGTTTTACAATTTCAGGATGAATACAATATCCGTATTTCAAAATATTGTGTCCGATTGATGTTTTCAAAGCATATTGTTGCCGACCTTTTTCGTTTTCAGTAAAATATCCCAATTCTTGTGAAAATCGTCGTAAAACGTTAATCAATAAACCAGGAAAATTTCCACGTGGGCATCGCATTTTGCACGACATACATTGTCCGCAATACCAAATTGTGTTGCTTTTTAGCAAATTTTCAATTGCTTCTTCGTCACGAGATTTTACTAAAACAACTATTTGGCGTGGGTCGTAATCATAAAACTCTGATGCAGGACAAATTGCCGTGCATACACCACAATTCATACAAGAATTCATTGCTTCTTGAAAACGGATGTCGGTTTCTAATAAATTGTATAGATTTTTAGTTGTAGCCATAAACAATATTTTGTTTAACAAAAGTATGTTCTGACTACAAAATTTTCATTAGTTTTTATACTGCAAATGAATAAGTATTTGTACTTATTATTCGGCAAACGTTTTAAGAAGTGTCCAAATTCCTAGAAAAATGGAAGTAAAACCAAGTATTTTAACGATAGTGGCGTTTGATTTAATTCTAGCTAATGTTGATGGTCCGAAAAATCCGCCGATAGCAGCACCTACACAAAGTGGAATGAACAAATAATAATCTGGAACTTTATTTAAGAATATCCAGACAATAAACCCAGCAAAACAAATAGGAGCCTCTGCAAAATCAGTAATTCCAATCGAACTCTTTCCCGATTTTCCTGAAATTACCAATCCGCTTGCAACCAACGGTCCAAAACCACCTCCAGAAATCGCTTTATTAAAAGAGCTTATAAAGCCAATCAAGGCAACTTTTTTCCACGAAAATTTAAAATGTTGTTTTAATAAAATTATGATTCCCATGACTATTACGAGAAATCCGATATATATAGCTAAAACTTTTGCAGGAATAACCTTGCCTATGATCGCTCCAATAACTACAGCAATAATCCCCGATATAAAAATTAATAATGCAATTCTAAAATCTTTAGAATTTTTGTTAAAAATAGCATTTCTTTTGTCGTGATGACGCCAAGATGCGACACTCCCACCAATAGCTTGAGAAATTAATATGGAAGGAACAACTTCGGTTGGAGTATATCCCATAATTAATAAAATCGGCGTCAAGGCTGTTCCATAAAGCATTCCGAAAGCAGAGTCAATATATTCCCAATATAAGGCTAAAATAATTAGAAGTAAAACGGTAAATTGAATATCCATTTTTGCAAATTTAGAAGACTTCAAAATTAAGCATTATAAGTACTTATTTGTATGCTTTATGGCAGTTGAATTATATTATTTTTGATGCTGTACATTATCAAATTTGCGGTATTTTTCGAATCTGTTTTTTCCATAATATTAGCACGATGCTTATCTACGGTGCGTTTGCTAATGAATAGTTTGTTGGCAATTTCTTGATTTGAAAATCCTTTACAAATATCAATTAATATTTCGATTTCACGTTCAGATAAACCGCTGTCTATATCGGGCTGTTTGTTTATTTTTTTGATATTTTTTATCGTGTTTAATAACAATTCAGCCGAAAAATAATTACCTCCATTACAAATACTTACAATAGCCGTTTCAACATCATTGATGTTTGAATTTTTAAGTAAAAATCCCTTAACCCCTATGTTTATCAATTTGTAATAATACTCTTCGTCACTATACATCGATAGTACAATTATTTTAGCATCAGGATACAATGACAAAACCTTTTCAGCAGCTTCGATTCCGTTCATTATTGGCATTTCAATGTCTAATAGAATTACATCAGGAATTCCCTCTTTCAATAAAATTTTGAGCAATTCTAATCCATTTTCAGCCTCGTTTACAACCTTGAAATTTTCAATCCCATTCAATAACAGTTTAAGTCCATTGCGGAATAAATGATGATCGTCAACAATCGTAATATTACAAGTATTCATTTTCAAATTTTTATTTGAATTTTTACTTCAACTCCTTGATTTTCTGAACTCTTGATTTCAAAAATTCCTTTTATTGATTTAATTCTATTTTGAATATTATTCAAGCCCATCCCTTTTTTCTCTATATTTAGAATTTCTGCATCAAAACCTTTTCCATTATCTCGATATATAATGTCTAGAATTTTATCATTTTGTGTTACAATTATTTCTATTTTGCTTGCATCTGCGTATTTAATAGTGTTATTAATCAGCTCACAAACAGTTCTATAAACTACAACTTCAACGGTTTCATCCAATTTTAAATTTTCGACGTTTGACGTGTAATTTATTACGATACTTTTCGATAAATTTATTTTATTGATAAATGATTTCAACGCTCGTTCTAATCCGAAGTTGTTCAAAATATGAGGACTTAAATTGTTCGAAATATTTTTTATACTGGAAATCGCTTCGTCAACAACTAAATCAAGGTTTTGAATAATTTCGTTTTTATTTTCTAAATTTTTTTGATTCGAAAGAGCAGAAATAGACATTTTTATAGTCGAAAGTAATGGTCCTAAATCATCGTGTAAATCTTTTGCAAACCTGCGTCGTTCTTTTTCTTCGGTTCTAATGGTTGCGTTTAATTCTTTTAAATCGGCTTCAACTCTGTCTTCTTCCGTTTTTTTCATAAATTGAAATATTTTTCTCATCAAGAAAACACCAACTGTAATTAAAATCGATATTAAAATTCCTATCCAGCTATTCAAGGTTGAAAAAAAATACGGAAGTTGATCGTATTCAAAATAAATCAACTCAAAAACACGTCGAATTGCCATGAAAAAAAAACCAGATGACAGCAAAATCCAAGCAAGCGAATATTTAGTACGTTTGATTAACCGTATTGCAAAAAATGCAGCAACAAACTGTAATAAAATGGAGAGAATTAAACTTATGTATTCAATCATTTTTTGTTAAATTTTAATAGTGCGAACAAGAGCTTCAACAACATTTTCCCCATCTAATGCCGACGAAACAATTCCTCCAGCATAGCCAGCTCCTTCGCCACAAGGAAATAAATTTCTAATCTGGATATGATTCAGTTGTTCTTTGTCTCGAGGAATTCTAACTGGGGAAGAGGTGCGGGATTCAACCCCGAGAATTATTGCTTCGTTGGTAACAAATCCTTTCATCTTTTTTGAAAAATCGTTAAATCCGTATTGTAATCGTTTTCCAATTTGTTCGGGAAGCCAAATATGTAATGATGAGGGAATAACTCCTGGATTATACGAACATTTCGGGAGTTTATTCGAAGTTTTTCCTTTTACAAAATCAGCTAAAGCTTGTGCTGGAGCATGCTTTCCATTATCGCCGTTCTGAAATGCCAATTGTTCGATTTCCTTTTGAAACATTAATCCTGCTAATGCTCCGTATTGATGATATTTTTTTAAATCTTCAAATCGCGTTTCAACAACAATTCCTGAATTTGCATACGGTGAATTTCTTTTTGAAGCCGACATTCCATTTACAACTACTTCATTCAAAGATGTTGCCGATGGAACAATAATTCCGCCTGGACACATACAAAAAGAATAAACACCCCTGCCATTAACTTGAGCAACCAGTCCATAAGAAGCCGTCGGTAAATAATCATTCTTTGCTCCATGATACTGAATTTCGTCAATCATTGCTTGTGGGTGCTCAACCCTGACTCCAACCGCAAAAGGTTTAAATTCTAATAAAACATTCTTTTTTTGAAACAAATCGTAAATATCTCTTGCCGAATGGCCTGTCGCTAGAACCACTGCTTGGGGTTTTATCTTGTCTCCCTTGTCAGTAATAAGCGATTTAATCAATTCATCTTTTATAACAATATCAACAAGTCGAGTTTCAAAATGAATTTCGCCACCCGAATTTAAAATAGTTTTACGTATATTTTGAATAATCCCAGGCAATTTATCAGTTCCTATATGAGCTTGTGTATCTACTAAAATATCTTCAGATGCCCCATGAAAGTGCAAAATTTCGAGAATGCGTCGAATATTTCCTCTTTTTTTTGAACGAGTATATAATTTACCATCGGAAAAAGTTCCCGCTCCTCCTTCTCCAAAACAATAATTAGAATTTTCGTCAAGCAAATGTTCTCGATTCAATATCGCAACATCTTTTTTTCGTTTACTTATTTCTTTTCCGCGTTCTAATACAATAGGTTTAAAACCAAGTTCTATTAATCGTAAGGCAGCAAATAAACCGGCAGGACCCGAACCAATAACAACAATTTCTTCTTTTCCTGCAACATTTTGATAGTCAAATTCAGTTGCTTTGTAGCTATAGTTTGGTTCATCAACAGCTAATAATATTTTTAGATTAATCTTTATGTTTCTTGAGCGAGCATCGACAGAGCGACGAATGATTTTAGCAAAATAGACTTGTGAAACTGAAACTTTTGCCGATTTTGCGGCAATTGGAACATAAAATTTCTCGTCGGATGATTCTAAAGGCGTAGTTACAATGTCAACTTCTAATATCATATGACAAAGTTAGAGAATTACATTAGAGGTTGTTTAAATTTTTAAATTAAATTTTGTTAAGCATAATTCTAACCATTGCTAATCTCGATATTGTATTTAATATGTTTAACTATCAATTAAATACAACAACAAAAGATTTGTTGATTATTTTACAACTCTTCTAAAATTCCGGTAACAGCAGACAAAACATTTTCGAAGGCATCTAAGTCTTTAATTACGTAGTCTTTCGCACCTTCGTGGATAAATTCGTAAACTTTGTCTCCCTCATTTTGTGCTGTGAGCATAACAACATTTATTTTAGGATTGGCGGCTACTATTTTTTTAAGCGTTTCCATTCCGTCGATGGCTTTTTCGCCGGCTTTGCTGAAAAAATAATCTAAAACAATTACGTCGGGATTTAGGTTAAGATTTGCTAAGCAATCTTCTCCTGAATAAAACGAATGAATTATCATGTTTGCTTTGTCAGAAAAAGATTCTTTGAGCATATCCATAAAAATAGCATCGTCGTCGACTAAAAAAACAGTATAGGTTTTACTTTTGTTCATAGTCATAGTTTATAATAAATATTTCGGTTTAAATATAGGTTTTTTGAACTTAAATTCAAAACGAATTAAGTATTTTCAACTCTTTTTCTACTTGATTCCAGTCTTCGTTTAGCTGACTTATCAAAAATGAAATTTTTTCGTGTCCTTCTTCAGAAACACATAACTGTTCAATTTCTTTCGATATTTCGTGTGATGTAGCCGCTCCGATGTATAGCATTTTGGTTTTTATAGTATGTGCATGCCCTCTAACTTTTTTCAAATCGTCAAGGTCAAGACCTTTAATCAAATCGGCAAGTTCTCGTGGAATTTCATCAAGAATCTGATTGATAATGTTTTGTATTTTGACAGCGTCGTTTTTGTAAATTTTTTCGAGATGACTTAAATCAAGCATTTTAGTCGACGATTTATTAAATTCGAAAGTAATATTTTTCTTTATTTCCTTCATGCTTGTAAAGTCGGTTTTGCAATACAAACACGTATAATCGATTTGCTCGTTTCGTCTTCTCTTTTCAACTATATCGCTGCAGGTATAAAGTCGAATTTTACTGTATAAATCTTCGGGGATAAAGGGTTTTGAAAAATATTCGTTCATTCCTAAATCTAGGCATTTTTTAATTTCCTCTTTCATGGCATTTGCAGTCATGGCAAAAATCGGAATGGAATTTTGCGGCGTCGACATTTCAGTTCTGATATATTTAGCCACATCGTATCCGTCCATTTCGGGCATTTGCATATCTAAAAGCAATAAGTCGTAGAAGTTCAGTTTTAGTTTTTCAATGGCAATTTTACCATTTTCAGCTGTATCTATTTCAATATTTTCTTTCCACGCACGAATAATATCAATCGCTATTTCTCGATTTGTTGGGTTGTCTTCGGCAAGCAATATTTTTATTATTTGAGGATGATTTTTGCACAAAATAATATTTTTTGAATCAACATGTTTTTTTATAAATTCTGACTGACTTTTTCTAAAAACGATATTAAATGAAAACTTAGATCCTTTATTTACTTCGCTTTGAACTTCAATATTGCTATTGTGTGCTTCCAGAATATGTTTTACGATTGAAAGCCCAAGTCCTGTTCCACCATATTTTCGAGTTGTGTTGTAATCGGCTTGATTAAACGATTCGAATATAGATTGGAGTTTATCTTCGGGTATTCCTATACCAGTATCCTCAACTATAAATCGAAGTTCAACTTCTCCTATGATTTCTCTTGATAGAAAAACATTAACATTTACTACACCTCCCGAATTGGTAAATTTAATGGCATTTGCAATCAAATTGTTCAATATCTGATTGATTCTCACTGGGTCTCCTATAAGAACGTCGGGGATTTTGTGGTCGATATACAAAATTATTGAAATATTTTTTTCATCGGCTTTGACTGAAATTGCGTTTATAAGTTTTTCAACTTCTTTTTTAATTTCAAATGCAATACTTTGAATTTCTAATTTCACCGATTTAATTTTCGAATATTCGAGAATGTCGTTTATTATCCCCAATAGATTGTCGCCCGAAGTTTTGATATTTTTAATGTACCTCCGCTGGTTTTCACTTAAATCCTGATTAAGCAACAAATTTGTGTACCCAATAATAGCATTTAGAGGAGTTCTAATTTCGTGACTGGTGTTCGCAATAAATGTCGATTTTGCTTTATCAGCAAGTTCGGCAATTTCTTTGGCGTTGGTTAAACTTTCTTCATACTCTTTTTGTTCCGAGATATCAATAAATATAACTCGAAGACCCACAATCACATTATTTTCAAAAATAGTATTTGTATATATTTTTGCCGGAAAACTTGTTCCATCTTTTTTAACGGCAAGGTATTCGTTGATTTCATCTTCTTTTTTCTCACCAATAATTGACCGAGAGTAATTGAATCGCAACCGATAATGATCTTTTGGGTGAATAACATCTAAAACATTAAAATTCTCGTCCAGTTCTTCTCTTTTGTATCCGAATAATTTAAGTACCGTTTCGTTTACGTAAACAATCTTTCGTCTCAGCGAAACCTCAGCCACCGAGATGGGTAAAAATTCAAGAAATGCTCGAAATTTAAACTCGCTATTTTTCAACGCTTCGGTTACAATATTTTTTTCTTTTATTTCAGTTTTAAGTTGATATACATCTCTTAAATCTTGAGCAATGAGTACATACCCGATTATATCCAACTTTTTATCTCGAACTACCGAAATAGAAACTTCGGCAGGAATAATCTGTTTGTTTTTGGTAACAATATTTGATTCAAAACTTGACTCTTCAATTTCGCGACTATGTAATTTAACTAACTCAAAATCAATCAGTGAGTTTTTTTCGAATAAGATATTTACTTTCTCTCCTACAAGCTCCTCGACCGAATAGGCTAGTAATTTTTCGACTTGCTTGTTAACTTCCAAAATTCGATACGCTGGATTTAGCAATATTAGCATGTCTTTAATTTTTTCAAGAATTGCTTCTGAGGCAATAGATGCGGTAAGAACCATTAATTTATATCGAACAACCGCAATGCTTGCTCCAATAACCCAAACGGATGTAAAAATATTGGCAATTGCCGGAACTGTTTGATTTTCGAGAAAACGAGGAATTAAAATGTCGCTCAATGTTCCAACTATAGTTACAAGCACAACAGAAGCGAGCAAAATATTCGATTGGTTTTTTTGAGATTTGTACAAAGATTTTCGCCCATACATGTATATATTGTAAATTGACACTACAACATAAAATACCATATAAACTAAAAACGAATAAACCCAAATATTGTCGTTTTTATTGAAAACATGAATCCAGCCCAATTTTGTATGAGTCATGTCAACTGTTAATAAATAATCGGTTAATATTCTGAACTGAAATACCAAAGGAGGAATGTACATCAGCAGATTTAACGAGCTATTATATTGATATCGTCTATCTCGTAATAAAATCGAAAAGTGTAGTAAAACCGATGGAAAAAACACCCAGCCAATTGAAGATATATCGTAAAAAATCCAAGCGTACTCTTTTGTGGGAGCAATATAAACAAAGGCATAAAACAGCGACCATACTGCCAATAATGAACTAAAAATGAGGAATAATGTATTTACTGCTTTTTTTGCACTTACCGAAAAACTATACACTCCCAAAAACAAATTTAGCATTCCTGTTAAAAAAGCAAGTATTGCAAAGTAGTACATAATGTTACATTTTTTGTTTTATAAAACTAATTATTTCACATTCCTGACTTGGCAAGAACCACGTTATATCGTTGTAACGTCCAAACCATGATAGTTGGCGTTTTGCGTAATGTCTCGAATTTCGTTTAATCAATCGAATAGCTTCGTCTAAGGAATAATTACCATCGAAATGTTCGAAAAGTTCTTTATACCCAACTGTATTCAGTGCATTTAATGTTCTAAACGAATAAAAACTTTTTGCTTCGTCAATTAAACCCGACTCTAGCATAATATCTACGCGTCTGTCTATTCGCTCGTAAAGCATTTTTCGTTCCATATTCAAACCGATTTTCACAACCTCGAATTCGCGTTTTTTATGTTGATTTGTTCGTAATGCTGAATATGGTTTTCCTGTCGTGATGCAAACTTCAAGAGCTCGCAAAATTCTATTTTTATTTTTTAAATCCACAATATTGTAAAATTCGGGGTCTAGCCGTTTTAATTCAAATCGCAAACTCTCGACACCTTCAGTTTCGGCTTTATGAATAAGGTTATTTCTGATTTCTTCATCAATATCGGGCAAATCATCAATACCATTACACACAGCATCGATATACAAACCAGAGCCTCCAGTCATAAAAACAATATCAACATGCTGAAATAAGGAATCTAATTTTTCAAGAACATCATTTTCAAATCTGCTCACATTATAATAATCGTGAATAGAAATATTGCCTATAAAATGATGTGTTACTCGTGCTAACTGGTCATTATCGGGAGCAGCAACGCCAATTTTGAGTTCTTTGTAGAACTGTCGAGAATCGCATGAAATAATTGATGTTTTGAAATGTTTTGCAAGATGGATTGTTAGGTCTGTCTTTCCTATTCCTGTTGGACCCAACACAATAAACAGATATTTTTTTGCTTTACTGTTCGGTTCCTCCATCGTCGAAATTATCAGCATTTTCAAGAAATTCGGGATCTATTCCAAATTCCTCCCCTTCTTCGTGTTCTGTTTTGTCTTCGCCATCGTCATCGTCTTCAGCCAAGTCTAATTCATCGATAATTTCTTCCTCAAAAATTACTTGCTTTGTTTCACGTTTCTTTTCAAAAACTATTTGCTGCGGACCGTCGCCTTTTCCATCGCTACAAAAAGGATATTTTTTGCGACGATCAAGTTCGTTGGTAATTTCAATTAATTCGATGGCAAAAAATCGTGAAGAGAAAAAATCGAAAACATACATCAATTTTTGATTTAACTCATTAAAATAATCTCCGATAATGGTTTCGTCCATAATTAGAGGCGAATTCGAACCTTTTCCTAAATATAAAAGAGTGATTTCACGACCTTTTTGCCAAGTTTCGTCGGTAAGAAAAAAGGAAGCTAATTGAGCTTTGTCGAATTCAACCTCTGATTGAATTGCATCGTGCAAATCAAAAAATGTATTGCTTGATTTTACCTGAATGTCTCTGAAAAAATTCTTAACTTCGTTAGAGGTAATTCTAAATTTTAAAATCATACTGATTTACGTTAAGTTTATTAAAAATTTCAACGTATCTATTCTGTCGGAATAATCCCATAATTCAGGAAACTGAGCCTGTCCAAAAGCAACTTCTCCATCGATTCCCACAGATGATACTACGCATTGAATATTGTTTTTTTCTTGATTTATAATTTCTTTCACTTTACAAATATCGGAATAAAACTCGAAATAAATAACAGAAATTGGCGATGCAATGGCTGTATTTTCTGTAAAAAGCATAAATCCGTTGTCGTAATGTTTGATTGTGTTAACTAAATAAATTGCTTTGTTATATTCGTAATTGTTCAAATATTTATTGTGATTTGCCACATAGTTAAAGCTCTCAAAGTGCTGTATCAATTTCTCGATTTTATATTCACTCGGAATAAAAATTTTAGATACATTGCGACAACCAAGTCCAAAATATGTGAAAATATCAAGCCCTAAGTTCGAGAGTTCTTCTTCAGTTTCATTTCCCGAAAGTACTGCAACAGAGTTTCGGTTGCGACGAATAATATGTGGGTATTTACTAAAATACGATTCGAAATATCTAGAGGTATTATTGCTTCCGGTTGCTATAACAGCGTCAAAATCTTTTAAAAACGATTCGGTAAAAATTATTTTTTCGCTAAACGAAGGTTCAATCGATACAATTATTTGACACAATGCTTTCAATAAAATATTGTCCTTCGACGAAACTTTACCAATAAAAATGTTTCCAGAAATTAAGACGCAGAACATATCGTGAAAACCGACCAAAGGAATGTTTCCTGCCATGATTACCGCAACTCGTTTATTGCTGTCGTCGAGTGAAATTTCGGGATAATGCTGCAACCATTTTGTAATTTTTTCGATGCTTAAAAATTGTGATATTCCGTTAAGCGAAAACAATACATTTTCTTTTGTAAACCAAGGATTGTTCTGTTCTGATAAGGAAACAGAATGAGCTATTCGTTGATAAAATTCATTCGTTTTATCATTTTCCAAATACGAAACAATGCTGTTTCCTAATTGAACAAAAGTCGATATGCGAGTTTCTAATGTCATTAAAACTAAAAAAGAGGAAAAATCCTCTTTATATATATTTTAGCCGAGCGTTTCCCAAGGGATAAACGATAGTGCTGCTCCCAAAACCAACAAATAAAATATAATAATTAAAGCATATAAGCCTGATAAGCAAGTGCCAATAATTGCACAAATACGACCCGCATTAAGATTTTTGTACGAGGCTTCGGAATAAGCTTCTGGATTTTCTTTGTGTAATTTTTTCCCTTTTGATGACATTACTAAGGCGATTATTCCCAAAACTAAACCGGGAATTCCGTAACAAAAACAAGTTGCAATTGATAATATTCCCAATACCAAAACAGTTGTCGAATTGGGTAATTGTTGTTGATTAGATACTTCCATGACTTATAATGTTATTGTTTAATAGTTTATAAATGTAATTAATTATAATGATTGAGATTATAAATATAAACGAAATTTTTAAAACTAATGCACCATGTTTAAATTTAAATTTCAAATGCAAAGGAAGAAAGCTAAACATAAATATAATTGGAATTAAAGCCGGATATGCGTTAATGCTTTCGATTAAGTTTCCTTTGAGTAATTCGATAAAGGCTCGTTGCATACCACAACCCAAACAATCGATTCCTAAATATTGTTTCCAAGGACAGGGAAGCATGTGAGATTCAAGCCACTCAATAATTTTGTACATCACTCATTTCTGTATCATAAGCGGTCTAAAAAAGCATCGGCTTTTTCAGTTGCTTGTTTAAAAAATTGATATCTTCTTTTTTGAGCAATTCCGCTGATTTTTTCCGATTTGCAAATCAAATTTTCAAGCCAAGCATCGGTTTCTGAATTAAACATTGGATTGAAGGTTGTAAGTGTATTAAATGTGTTGTGAGTTAAATAAACCGTTTTTTCGCTCCCCATGTTTATTTGAATGCAATTGTTCCCGATTTCGGTTTCCGAAATAAACAATTGATAATTTTCGATTTTATGCTCAGTTTGAAATTTCGAACTATTTTCAGCCATTTGTTCAATTTCTCGAATCTCTTTTTTAAACTCCTGAATCAATGCAATACCGATTTCTTTATTCTTAATTTTTCCCGAATCCCAATGAAAAACAAATTGTTTTAACGTGCTATTAATGGTATTTTCTGTCCAAATTTCACGAGATTGTAATTTTCGGTATTCAAGTCCAATATCTTTGCAAACAGCCATCATTTCACGACTTACCAAATTGGGTTCAAATACTTTATTTGCATAATTGGGCAAACAGAGAATTGAATTCATCCACGAAAACAATTTGAATTCGGTTAGTAAATCATACGAAAAATGATGAAATAATGGAATATCAAAAGCAGCATATGTAAGCGATGGCTTTTCGCTTTTATTTATGGCGATAAGATTGTTTTTCATTCGTTGAAAAAACATCATAAAATCATCTTCGCTGTGAATGGCATTATAATTAAAACTTACCGAATTATTATCGACATCAATTAAACCATCGAACGAAATGTGATAATGTTTGCAAATTAAAGCCGTTTCTTGAGCTGTTAAATCTGTTTCGCCACGCAAGCGACGATACACACTATCGGTGCTTATTTCGAGCAAATCAGCCAATTCTTCAATGTATGATGAGTTAATAGGAGAAACATCTTTTACAATACCCAAGAATTTTTTTTGAATGATTTTTTTATCCATTTCCTATTGCGTTTTTTGCAAATGCCGCCAAAATAAATTTGCGATTTATGCAAATATACATTTTTCACTTTCAACATTTACCAATATTCTCATTTTTCTTTTTGTTTATCTATCGCAATGTTGCAAAAAATAAAAGTTTAAGATTTTGAGCTTGGAAATCAGTTTGTGTTGGGCTATTTGCCAGCATATCTTTGATTCATAATTAAACAGAAATTGTTATGAAAACACAACTTAATTTTAGAAAAATGCGAAGTGAAATAAAAATAGTTTGTTTTGCTTCGATGTTTGTATTTGGAGTGTATCAAGTTTCAAATGCGCAAGTCGCTGAACGTGAAAGTTTAACCGTTTTAAATATTGATGCTCAAAACGTGCCTTTTACTCCCGAACAATTGGGAAATATTGTGCGTATCGAAATTGAAAAACTCGACACATTTGAAGTTATGGATCGATACGATGTTCGTTATCTGTCGGAGAAAAACGAATTAAAAGTCGAAAATTGCTATGGAAAAATTGGTCTGGTAGAAGCCGGAACTACCTTACAATCAGACAAAATGCTTTCGGGAACTATCGAGTCGTATGCTCAAACCATTGTTTTAACGCTACGATTAATTGATGTAAAGAAAAATGTAATTGAAAAAACTTACGTGAACGAATTTTTAAATTTGCCCGAAGAAATTCAAACCATGATTCGCCTTTCGATAAGCAAAATGTTCAATCGCAAGGTTGACGAAATGTTGTTTAAAAGTTTAACTCAAAAATCGTCGTACGAAAATGCAATCAATACTCCTTATGCAAATCGATTAAGTTTGTCGGGCCCGCGAATGGGTTTTGCGTACCAAACCGGACTCGAAGGCGAAATATTGCGAAGCGATTCGAAGGGAGGCTTTTCGGCTTATCCCGTTTTGTTTCAATTTGGGTACCAGTTCGAAAAACAGTATTTGAACGAAGGATATTATCAAGCATTATTTGAGTTTATTCCAATTATTACATTGGTTAACGACCACAAAATATCGCCAAGTTTAACCATTTTGAACGGTATCAGAAGCAATAAAAATGGGTGGGAATTTGCCTGCGGCTTAACATTTTCATTATCGAAAAAAATAAAAGGTTTTTACGATTCCGACAGCAATTGGATTACAATAGACGAATGGGATTCAAATACGATTTCAGATCCTGAATGGATTGAACGATTCGATATCAGAGGGCGTTCATATTTTTCGGGTGGTTTTGTGCTTGCATTAGGAAAAACATTCAAATCGGGGAAATTAAATTTGCCGATAAATTTTTATGTAAGTCCGGGCAAAAACGGTGTTAGGCTTGGTGCTTCGTTTGGCTTTAACGGTAAAAACGATAAAATAAAATAAGCTTACTTAAATTTCATTGATTCAAACATCGGCAGAAATTGTTGTAAATTTATAAAAAACAAACACATGAAAACACAACTACTTTACATTGTAATTTTAGCCTTACTCTTTACGGCGTGCAAAAAGATGCTATACGAAACAACAGCAAATATTACGTTGCTTGATATTAGTACCAAACAACCTATTGTAAATGCTGATGTTTATTTATTAAACCGAGACAATACCTCATGGAGCGGACCTCAAAACACAAGTGTAGTTACCCATAAAACAACCAATGCTTCGGGGCAGTGTACTTTTGTGTTTACGCCTGATGAATATGGTTGGTTTGAAATTGCAGCCGAAGCCGAAGGTTACTATGAAAATGATGATTTTGATAATGGAACCATTCAAGATATTGGAAAGGTTAACAATATGACTTTAGAAATGCACCCCGAAGCTTTTCTTAAGGTGTTTATTAAAAATACAAATCCGTATGATGTAAATGATGTGATATATCTAGATGGAGGAGGAATTCCCTCTGGGGGGGGTATTTTATGGAATGAATATAGATACCTTTACGATTGCTCGTACTTGGGGGAATCATGTACAAAAATTACTGTATTCAGTTGATAAAAATAATGTTTGGGAAGATTTTGAAATAAGTGTTTATTGTCCAGCCCATGACACAACTTACTATTATATAAACTATTAAAACCAACATATTATGAGAAACTTAACACTACTTTTGTCATTATACCAATTCTATTTCCATATGACACATATGTGATTTTTAGATTCCCTTTTTCAAGGGAATAGGCCTCAAAAAATTACCACATACCCGCAAAAGCGGGTATCTTATTTTTAAATTGTGTCGGTCACATTGAATCGTAATCTATCTAACACAAGCATAACCCACTGATAATTAATTGATTGCGATTTTGTATTTTAGGCTTATTTACTGCTAAACAAAGTTAGAGGCTTATTTCTAATCTTTATACTATTGGCAATTGGTATAAAACTCTTGATACATAAACCCGAAAATAGCAAAAAAACATACCCAAATCAAAAATTCACATTTACAAATCTTTTTTTCGCTTGCGAATAAAAGTGAATAAATCGTTATAGATTCTATTAGCACCCCTCCTAAAAGTACTGGTTTTTTCAAAAAATACTTCCTTTTTGTACATCAAAAATCAGGAAACGGCAACCTATTTCAGTCGTTGAGCTCGATATACCTTTACATCATCAAAACGCTCATTAAAAAATTGAGCCGTAAATTAAAAATAAATTAAGTATTAATTCAAAAACTCTTTAGCCATGAAAACACAAAAAAGAATTCTAATCGTTGATGATGACATCGATGTAATCACCATTATCGAAACCATCTTAAAAAAAGAAGGTTACGAAGTATTCTCAGCCAACAATAAAAAAGAAGGTATTGAGAAAATGAAATCGGTAAAGCCCGACCTTGCAATTTTAGATGTAATGATGACAACTCATTACGAAGGTTTCGAACTCGCACAAGAAATATTGAATAATCCTGAGTTTAAAAATACTCCGTTTTTAATTCAGTCGTCAATCGACATTTTAACAACAACTAAAGCCGCCGTTCAGGAAATGGCTCGCGAATTCCGCAAAGATCCAAATTACAAAGAATTACAAGTTTTGTTGGTTAAAAATATTACCACCGGAGATGCTGGTATCGATTACCTTTCTGAAAATGGTAAAACACATTGGTTTCCTGTTCACGGATTTATTAGAAAACCTGTAGATGGAAAAATCGTTGTTGCCGAAATCAACCGATTGCTTAATAAATAAATTTCCTTCAAAGGTGGTTGCCGAACTTGTCGTTTGCCACCTTTTTTAAAAAATTATAAAATTAATACCATGAACACACAAGTACAGGAAGTATTCGAAAAATATCCTCAAGCAAGTCGCGATAACTTGATTCCTATTCTTCAGGATATTCAGGAAAAAGAAGGTTTTATCTCACAAGAATCGATTATTGAAATAGGGCGATTTTTGAACCTTGCTACAAGCAAAATTTTTGGAGTCGCAACATTTTACAATCAATTCAGATTTCAGCCCGTAGGAAAATATCATGTTCAAGTTTGTCGAGGAACAGCTTGTCACGTACTTGGCTCGGCAACCGTTCTTGAAGAACTTGAAAAAACAATTAAAACCAAAGCTGGTCAAACCTCAAAAGATGGAATGTTCAGTATTGAGGTGGTTGCTTGTATCGGAGCTTGCGGACTAGCTCCCGTAATTTGTGTTAATGGAAATTTTCACGCCAAAGTAAGCAAGGAATCTATTCGCAAAATAATTGAAAACTATCGTAATCAGCAATAATTATGACTACACAGGAAAACATATCAGTAAAAGATTTTTTAATCGACGAGGTTCTTAGAGACTACACCAATAATTCAAAAGACAAGGAAACGCTCGAAAAACTTTCTGTAATCAGAAATGAAAAAATTAATAAGCCTATCATATATGTGGGCTGCGGAACCTGCGGATTAGGAGCCGGTGCTGACAAAACACTTGCTGAGGCAAAAAAATATATCATCGAAAAAAATATATCAGCCGAAATTGTTGAAGTTGGGTGCATCGGGTTATGTTCATCCGAGCCAATTTTAGACGTTCATATTCCAGGAATGAATCGAATTTCTTTTGAACACGTTACCGAAGAAAAAGTGTTTGAAATTTTCGATAAAATATTTAAACTCGAATTACCTGCTGTTGAAATTTTGGGACAATTTATTAACGAAAAAACAAATAAATGGGACAATGTTCAAAATTTTAACGAGCATCCGTTTTTCGCTCCACAACGAAGATTAGTTTTAAAAAACTGTGGTATTGTAAATCCTATAGATATAAACGAATACATTGCCCGTGGAGGATACAAAAGTTTTATAAAAGCCTTAAATACCTATTCTTCGCTTGATGTTTGCGATATTATTGAAAAAAGTGGATTACGTGGACGAGGGGGAGGAGGCTTCCCAACCGGAAGAAAATGGAAATTTGCCAATGCCGAGAAGGCCGATCAAAAATACTTGATTTGCAATGCCGACGAGGGCGACCCTGGTGCATTTATGGACAGAGCTGTAATTGAAGGTGATCCTCATCGACTTATTGAGGGAATGGCAATTGGGGCTTATGGCATAGGTGCAACTAAAGCATACGTTTATATAAGAGCCGAATATCCATTAGCTATCAAACGTTTAAAAATTGCATTAGAGCAAGCGAGAGAATACGGACTTCTAGGAAAAAATATTTTTGAAACAGGTGTCGATTTCGACATAAAAGTAAAAATGGGAGCCGGAGCATTTGTTTGCGGCGAAGAAACCGCCTTAATGCACAGCATCGAAGGAAAAAGAGGAACTCCTCGACCAAGACCACCATTTCCAACAACCTGCGGGTTATTCGGAAAACCTACAGTAATCAACAACGTAGAAACCTTTGCCAATGTATCGGGAATCATAGAAAAAGGACACGAATGGTTTTCCTCAATAGGAACAAAAACCAGCAAAGGAACTAAGGTTTTCGCTTTATCTGGAAAAATAGCCTTAACCGGACTAATTGAAATTCCAATGGGAACTACTGTTCGGGATATTTTATTTAAAATAGCTGGCGGAATTAAAAACAATAAAAAATTCAAATCAGTCCAAATTGGAGGTCCATCAGGAGGCTGTATCACAGAGCAAAATCTAGATATTCAAATTGATTATGAGTCGCTTATAGCTGTAGGAGCGATGATGGGTTCGGGCGGATTGGTCGTAATGGATGAAGATACTTGTATGGTTGATGTTGCAAAATTCTTTATGGATTTTATACAGCGAGAAAGTTGTGGGAAATGCATCCCTTGTCGCGAAGGGACAAAACGAATGCTCGAAATACTTGAAAGTATTACCGGAAAACCAAAGGCTGGAGAAAGTAACGAAGCGCTAGATCGATTTAAAGGAGTAATGCAACTTGAAAAACTTGGAAGAATTATTAAAGACACTTCGCTTTGTGGGCTTGGGCAAACTGCTCCAAATCCCGTATTAAGCACATTGAAATGGTTCAGGGACGAATATGAAGCACATATTTTTGACAGAAAATGTCCAGCTGGAGTTTGCACAAACTTACGAGTATTTAAAATTAATGCAGAAAAATGTACCGGCTGTACCGTTTGTGCAAAAAAATGTCCGACAGGAGCCATCATTAGCAATAAAAAAACGCCTCATTTTATCATAGAAGATAACTGTATAGGTTGTGGTTCTTGTGCTGAAGCATGCAAGTTTGATGCAATCAGTGTTGTATAATAATTAAAAAATCAGAAGTCATGAGCTTTTTAATAGATGTAAATAATAAACAAATAAATGCCCAAAAAGGCGAAATGTTGCTCGAAGTACTGAAGCGTAACGGGATAAAAGTTCCAACGCTTTGTTATATAAAAGACAAGTTTCCATCAGGAGCATGTCGTATGTGCGTTGTCGAAAACCTGAAAACGGGGAAATTGATTACAGCTTGTTCAAGTCCGGTCGAAGAAGGAATGAACGTTTTGACCCATTCGCCAAGAGTGGTCGAATCACGAAAAACAATTGTTGAACTTTTGTTATCGAATCACCCTGACGACTGTTTGTATTGTGTTCGAAATAAAAATTGTGA
Organism: Bacteroidetes bacterium GWF2_33_38; assembly: GCA_001769505.1. Lineage (GTDB taxonomy): Bacteria > Bacteroidota > Bacteroidia > Bacteroidales > GWF2-33-38 > GWF2-33-38. Next base: position 22,452 of record MEOF01000039.1, on the reverse strand, counting down.
ATTGCAGAGTCTTTCAGAGGAACTTCAGGTTCGTGAACGGAAAATACGAGGAAAGAAAAATGGATATTATATGGATCATTCGGGAGCTAGCATTGTTCGAGACCCAGATAAATGTATTCTTTGTGGAAGATGTGTGCGAATTTGCGATGAGGTTATGGGTGTTTCGGCAATTGATTTTATAAATCGTGGCAGTAAGTCAATTATAGGAACGACCTTCAACGCTGGTCTAAATACTTCAAGTTGTGTTAATTGTGGACAATGTATTCTTGTTTGCCCTACAGGAGCGTTAAGCGAAAAAAGTCACTTTGTAGGCGTAATTGATGCTTTAAATAACCCAATCAAAACTGTTGTAGTTCAATATGCTCCAGCAATATCAGTATCACTTGCCGAAGAATTTAATATGCCCGCAGGAAAAGATATAAACGGAATCATGAATGCAGCACTTCGCAAAATTGGTTTTGATAAAGTTTTCGACACCACATTTTCTGCCGATTTAACCATTATGGAAGAAGCTTCAGAACTTATTTATCGAATACAAAACAGCGGAACTCTGCCTATGATAACAAGTTGTTGTCCCGGCTGGATTAAATTCGCTGAAGAGTTTTATCCCGAATTTATTCCTAATCTGTCGAGTTGTAAATCTCCACAACAAATGTTGGGTGCTGTAATTAAATCCTACTGGTCTGAAAAATCAGGAATAAAACCCGAAAATATATATTCGGTTTCGATAATGCCTTGTACTGCTAAAAAATTTGAAGCTCAACGAGAAGAAATGACCCGCGAAGGAATTTCTGATGTTGATGCGGTTCTTACTACCCGAGAATTAGGGCAACTAATACGAATGTATGGCGTAGATATGAACCAGATTGAACCCGAAACTGCAGACTCTCCGCATGGATTTAGAAGCTCTGCTGGAAAACTTTTCGGAGCATCGGGAGGGGTTATGGAAGCAGCTATTCGTACGGCTTATAACATGATAACCGGAGATGAGTTGATTCAGTTTCAGATTCCCGCAATAAGAGGACTAAATGGAAGAAAAGAAATCAAAATTAATGTCAACGGAATTGAACTTGGCATTGCTGTGGTTAATGGTCTTGCGAATGCAAGACTGCTACTTGAGGAAATTAAAAATGGGAAAAATGACGTTCATTTTATCGAAGTAATGGCTTGTCCTGGCGGCTGCATCAACGGCGGAGGACAACACATAGGAGCCGATGAAAATTCTATCAAAGCAAGAATGTTGTCTTTATATGACATTGATGAGCGAGAAACATTAAAAGTATCACACAAAAATCCTGAAATTATAGCATTATACAAAGAGTTTCTTGAAAAACCGCTTGGACATTTAAGCCATGAATTATTGCACACTCATTATGTAAAAAGAGACGTTCTTAAGTAGGGGTGAGAGTTATGAAGTTATGAAGTAAAGAAGTTATAGAGTTATGAAGAGGTTTTGTATATGAAGTAAAAGATTAAATATAATAAATAAAACATTATATATTAAATTATTAAACCATAAATAATAACAAATAATAACTCGAATTATTTTAGATTTTAAAATGGGACACGCAAAAAGAAATAAATTGGTTTTTACTGTTAAAGATAAATGCAGAGTTTGCTACACCTGCGTTCGCGAATGTCCTGTAAAAGCTATAAAAATAATAAACGGGCAGGCAGAAGTATTAAGCGAAAGATGTATAGGATGCGGCAATTGTGTTAATGTCTGTAGTCAGGGGGCTAAGGTTTTCTTTGATTCAAAAAATGAAGTCGAAAAATTATTACAATCTGAAAGCAACGTAGCAGCTTGTATTGCACCAAGTTTTCCGGCTGAATTTTCTGATATTGCTGACTATAAATGTTTAGTTGGGATGATCAAAAAATTAGGTTTTGACAAAGTAATCGAAGTCGCTTTTGGTGCTGATATAGTGGCTAAAGAGTATCGCAACTTAATCGACACAAACAGTTCGCATTCATACATATCTTCTGACTGTCCGTCTATTGTTTTTTATATCGAACATTATCATCCAGAATTGGTTAAAAATCTTGCACCTATTGTTTCTCCAATGGTCGCCACAACTAGAATTATTAAAGAAAAATATGGCAATGATTATAAAATTGTTTTTATGGGCCCTTGCATTGCTAAAAAAGCTGAATCAGATGAAGTAGATGAGGTATTAACTTTTCGCGAACTGCGAAATTTGTTCGCAAAATATAAAATCAGTTCGGAAAATGTCGAAAAGCGAGAATTTGACCCGCCATATGCTGGAAAAGGTTCAATTTTTCCTGTTTCACGAGGACTGCTTCAAAATGTAAATAAAACCGATGACATAGTTGATGGAGAAATTATTGTTGCTGCTGGAAAATCGAATTTTAAGGAAGCAATTAAAGACTTTGAAAACGGCGAAATAGAAATGTCGCATCTCGAAGTTTTGTGTTGCAATGGCTGTATAATGGGGCCAGGAATGACAAATACAAGCAAGCATTTGTATAAACGCAACCAAATAAGCAATTATGTAAAATCAAAGCTTGAAAATCTTGATGAAAAGTCGTGGGAAAAAAGCATGTTGGAGTTTTCTAATGTATGCATGTTTCAAAAATTTGAGCCTGTTGACCGACGCCTTATGAAGCCCGAAAGGGAACAGATTGATATCGTATTGCAACAAATGGGGAAACATTCAGAAAAACAACACCTTAATTGCGGAGCCTGCGGATACGATACTTGCGAAGAACATGCTGTTGCTGTAGTTCAAGGCCTTGCCGAAAACGAAATGTGTTTGCCATATTCCATTGAAAAGTTACACAATCTGATTGACGAGCTAAATATTTCAAACGAAAAATTAGCGAATGCTAAACAAGCCTTAAAACATTCTGAAAAATTAGCGAATATGGGGCAACTTTCTGCCGGAATTGCACATGAACTAAATAATCCTCTGGGAGTTATTACCATGTACAGCAATATTCTTAAAGATGAGACTTCGAAAGATTCGCCTCTACATAAAGACCTTGAACTGATTGTAGAACAAACCGACCGATGTAAAAAAATTGTAGGCGGTCTTCTCAATTTTGCTCGTAAAAATCAGGTTCGAATCAAAGATAGTAATATTTTGAAATTTATTGAACATAGTCTTGAATCGGTAGTAATTCCTGAAAATATTTCGGTTAAAGTTATTCCATCTATCAACGATAGTCACATAATGATAGATGAAGAACAAATGATGCAGGCAATTACAAATATTGAAAAAAATGCCATTGAGGCAATGCCTTCCGGAGGAAATTTAATCATTGAACTTGAAGATAATACGAATCAAGTTGAAATTAAAATTTCAGATACAGGAGTAGGAATACCTAAAGAAAATATGGACAAATTATTTACTCCATTTTTCACAACCAAAGAGCCTGGAAAAGGCACAGGACTGGGACTTCCACTTGTTTACGGAATCATTAAAATGCACAAAGGACAAATAAATGTGTTTTCAAATACAGATACAAAAAAAGGAAAAACTGGCACAACATTTAAAATTATAATACCAAGATACAATTAACAACATTATATATATGAAATCAGAAATCTCAAAAACAGTGCTTTTAGTTGACGACGATATTGATTATTTGAATCAAACTAAATTTCAACTCGAAAAATTCGGATATACCGTCATTTCTGCATTCGGTCAAAAAGAAGCGGAGAAATTTTTAGAGTCAACAAAACCCGACTTTGCAATTCTTGACCTTATGATGGAGAATAAAGACAGTGGGTTTATTTTAAGTTGGAAAATAAAGCAAAAGTATCCTGAAGTTCCGGTAATAATAGCAACTGCCGTAACCGCTGATACAGGATTAATTTTCGGAATAGAATCAAAAGAAGACAAAAATTGGATTAAAGCAGACTTGTATCTCGAAAAAGGACTAAGACCAGACCAACTGCATCGAGAAATCAATAAATTATTGAAAATTTGATAATGTGATAATTGATTTAAGAATTTAGATTTATTTTTTATTGAAGATTACTAATTGAAAATTGTTAATTACAAATTGATTAAAAATGGAAAAGCTAAAAGTTTTAATCGTTGACGATGAACCCGGAATTAGGTCGGGAATAAATCGTGTGCTGGCGAATTACACTGTCGGATATCCATTTATGGAAGACGATTTTGCTTTTGATTTAACTGAGGCAGAAACTGGCGAAAAAGCCATAGAAATAATTAATGCCGAAAAAATAGATATTATTTTATTAGACAATCAATTACCTGGGATTACCGGAATTGAAGTTTTAGAGTACATAAAAGAAAAACAATTCGACATATCGGTTATGATGATTACCTCTTATGCTTCGCTTGACCTTGCCGTAAAAGCTACAAATAATGGAGCATATAATTTTGTTCCTAAGCCATTTACACCACAAGAGCTAAAGTCTTCGATTGAGGGAATCACAAAAAATCTTTTCTTAAAACGCATGACTCAAAAAATGAATCATGAAGGAAAACAAATCCGATTTCAATTTCTTTCCGTTTTATCGCACGAATTAAAGTCCCCGATTAATGCTATTGAAGGCTATTTAAAAATTATGCAAGACAAGCAGGTTGGAGATAATATTGACGACTACATGACCATGATTGATCGTTCGTTGGAAAGGATTAAAGGAATGCGTTCATTGATTATGGACTTGCTCGACTTGACTAAAATAGAATCGGGAAAGAAAACCAGAAGTTTGAAAAAGGTTGACTTGTACGAAATCGCAAAAATGGTAATCGATACAATGAGTCCAATGGCTATTCAGCGAAATATTAAAATGTATCTGAATGCCGAAGAAAATACTTATATAAATGCCGACCACGATGAAATGGAAATGATTTTGAATAATTTGGTTTCTAATGCTGTGAAGTACAACAAAGATGATGGAAAAGTAAATATCAGCATTATTTCAGACAAGTCAATCGTAAAAATATCGGTTGAAGATACAGGTATCGGATTGAACGACGAAGAAAAAGAAAAACTTTTCCAGGACTTTGTAAGAATCAAAAATGCAAAAACGAAAAATATTACAGGAAGTGGACTCGGCTTATCTATCACTAAAAAAATGATTGAACTAAACGGCGGAACAATAGCTGTAGAAAGCACTCCGGATGTTGGAAGTACATTTACAGTTACAATTCCAAATTAAATTCAACAAGGGGAATAATCCTCTTGTTTAAAATAAAAAAAATGAAATTCACACCCGAAATATATAAAATTGCCGACGAACCAATGGTTCCATTTCTTGATGCCGAAGAAATTTGGGATTACATCAATAATGCTGTTGCGACAAAAGAAAGTGTTCGCGAAATTATCGCAAAATCGCTTTCAAAAAAACGATTAAATTTAGAAGAAGTTGCAGTTTTATTAAAAGCCGACAGTCCTGAATTAATTCAAGAAATTAAAGAAGGAGCAAGAACTTTAAAACGCAATATTTACGGAAATCGAATTGTGCTTTTCGCTCCACTTTATATTGGAAATAAATGCCAAAACAACTGTACTTACTGTGGTTTCAGAGCATCAAATACCGAAGCTGTTCGCAAAACTTTAGACGATCAAGAAATTGTAAAAGAAATAGAAGCATTAGAAGATAATGGTCAAAAACGATTGATTTTGGTTTATGGCGAACACGCACAATATAGTCCTGAATACATTGCTCACACTGTAAAAGTTGCATATTCTGTACGAAAAGGAAACGGAGAAATTCGTCGCGTAAATATCAACGCCGCACCTTTAGATATTGAAGGTTTCAGAATTGTAAAAGAAGCAGGAATTGGAACTTTTCAAGTTTTCCAAGAAACTTACCACGAAGAAGCTTACAAAACCTATCACTTACGAGGAAAAAAAGCCGATTTTAAATATCGTTTAACTTCACTTGACAGAGCTCAAGAAGCTGGTTTAGACGATGTTGGAATTGGAGCTTTATTTGGTTTATACGATTGGCGATTTGAAGTTATGAGTTTGGTTCGTCACACAAATCACTTGGAAGCTTGCTACAATGTTGGTCCGCACACAATTTCGTTTCCACGAATAAAAGATGCGTCGATGTTAAATATGGGCGATAAATATTTTGTTAACGATGATGATTTTGCAAAACTAATCGCGATTTTACGTTTGGCAGTTCCTTACACAGGAATGATTTTAACCGCTCGCGAAAGTGCACAATTACGCAACGAATTGTTACAATTTGGAGTTTCGCAAATTGATGGCGGAACAAAAATTGAATTAGGAAGTTACAAAGAAGTTAAAAATCAAGAACAAAACTTAAATAAAGGTCAATTTAGAATTAATGATGACCGTTCGTTAAACGAAATTATTGATGAACTTTTAGAACAAGAAATGCTTCCATCATTCTGCACATCGTGCTACCGTCAAGGCAGAACAGGCGAACATTTTATGGAATTTTCGGTTCCAGGTTTCATAAAAAGATTTTGCACACCAAACGCAATTTTAACTTTGGCAGAATATATCGAAGATTACGCACCCGAACATACAGCAAAAAAAGCTTGGGAAGTAATCGAAAAAAATATCGATACCGTTGAAGAAAAAATTCGACCATCAATTTTAGAAAAGTTAGAAAAAATTAAAAAAGGAGAAAGAGATTTATATTATTAGAAGTCAGAAGCCCGAATTCAGAAGTTGGAAAGGCAAAAGGTTAAAGGCAGAAGGCAAAAGAGAGAATTAAAAAGCATTTTTTGGCTGTCATTCTGAACGCAGTGAAGAAACTAATTCAAAAAATAGATTTTTTACAGGAAGTTCAAAATGACAAAAAGCAGAAAGTAACTTGAACATTCTTGTCCGAGAAAAAAATGAAAAATTAAAGATTGAAATACAAATCAAAATTCCCCCTTTCAAAGGGGGCTAGGGGGATTTCTGATTTAAAAAATGGTAAAAATAATTGAACCATGAGCAAAGGAAAAGACATAAAACCGCACATTGGGATTTTCGGCAGACGAAACAACGGAAAAAGTTCGTTCATCAATTTTTTGGTTGGACAAGACATTGCAATTGTTTCTGACCACGCCGGAACCACAACTGACCCCGTAAAAAAATCAGTTGAAATTTTCGGAATTGGACCAGCAATTTTGGTAGATACTGCCGGAATTGACGACAGTGGCGATTTAGGCGAAAAACGTATTGCCAAAACTTTAGAAATGATTAAAAATGTTGATTGTGCAATAATTTTAATAGCAAATAATCAATTTGGCGATTACGAATTAGATTTAATTGAAATTCTAAAATACAACGAAGTTCCATATTTAATAGTTCACAATAAGTCTGATATTGCCCGATTATCTAAAGAAACAATTGCAAAAATTCAACAAGTTTCAGCAGCCGAATTTTTCGATTTTTCGGTTAAAAATCCGATAAACAAAGACGTTATTATCGAGGCATTGAAACGTACCATTCCAAAAACAGCGTATCAAAACCCAAGTTTGTTTGGCGGAATTGTAAAACCAAAAGATATTGTTTTGCTAATTACACCGATTGATTCTGAAGCTCCCGATGGACGTATGATTCTTCCACAGGTTATGGCTTGGCGTGATTTACTCGACAACGATTGCATCTGCATGTCGGTAAAAGAAACCGAGCTCGAAGATTTTATGAAACTCGGAATAAAACCAGCCTTAGTCGTAACCGATAGTCAGGCGTTTGAATTCGTGTCTAAGCTAATTCCTCAAGAAATTCCTCTTACTGGATTTAGCATTGTATTTTCGAGAGTAAAAGGTAATTCTGAAAAATATTTAGAAGGAACTCCTCATATTTCCAACTTGAAAGATGGAGACAACGTGTTGATGTTAGAATCGTGTACGCATCAAGTGAGTTGTGAGGATATTGGAAGACAGAAACTTCCTAATTGGATTAAAAAATTTACCGGAAAAGAGATTTCTTTTGATATTGTGTCAGGACTTTCAAATTTACCCGCAAACATATCGGAATATTCATTGGTAATTCAGTGTGGAGGCTGTATGGCGACACAAAAACAAATTATAAATCGCTTGAAAACAGCAATAAATGAAGGCGTCCCAATTACAAACTACGGTATGGCAATTGCCTATATGTACGGCATTTTTGAAAGAGCAACAGCTCCTTTTAGGAAGTGAAGAGTGAAAAGTGAAAAATTCGGAAGACGAAAAATTTCCAGCTTTGTTGGTGGTAATAACACCAACAAGGGCAAAAAATAAAGATGGGTTTAGTAAGCGTATCCAAAAAAAAATTAGTAATTACTTAAAAAAAATTAATTTTGCAACTATAATTAGAAATTTGCATATGAAACATTTAATTATTTTTTTACACTTAATACTTATTAAGTCTTTATTTTTGATGGGGCAAAATAATTGTAAATATTATTTTGGGATAAATGAAATTACATCAATTACAAGTTCAGATGAAGACATTTATATAGGAACTGATAGTAGAATTATTGTGGTAAATAAAAATTCACAATTAAAAAATTATTTAACACCATATAGTATTGGTTATAGCGAAACTGTACCATCATATTTTTCCTTAAATTATAATCAAATAACAGGCAACTTAATAAGTATTGGCGGATATTCTAAAGTAATATATGAAATTAATAACGCTATTTCAACTGCTAGATATAAGTCATATAATCCAATAAGTTATTGTAGTATTGACAAACTATGGAGATATTTGGTTAACTCAAAACACTGCTTTAAAATGTATTAAATCAAATGATACATTAAATTATCAATATGTTCAAAATACAAATGACAACTATCCTTACGTAACATATGTTAGTATTTATTATTTTGACTTTGATTCCAACAATAATAAATGGCTTACCACATCAAAAGGATTATGCAAATTAGATTCAAATTTTAATTTTATAAATTGTGATTTAGATAGTAATTTAAGATTTACTAAAATTAGGATTGATAATTATGATAACAAGTGGATGACAACAACGTCAAACGATGGTTTGGTTAGGTATAATAATGGAAATTGGCAAATATTTAATACTAGCAATTCAGATATTCCAAGTGATACTATTTTTGAAATAGAAGTAGATACTTCTGAAAATATTTGGCTTGCAACAAATGAAGGGCTTACTAAATATGATGGTAATACATGGGTTGCTTATAATATGGAAAACTCAAATATTGAAGATTCATATATACAACTCTACATATTGATGAACAGGATATTAAATGGTTAGGCACAAAAACAAATAAATTAATAAAATTCAATGATATAACCTTCGAAACAATAGACCTTGGCGATTCTCCTATAAATAATAATTTCTTTTATACCCTACATTATTCTGATGACATAATTTATGCCGCAGGTTATAGTAAAGATGTTGTTTCATTCAATAATTTTGAGATATCAACTCATTTAACCTATGAAGATATGCAAGAGGATAGTTATTTTACATCAATACTTGTTGATAGTAATAAAACATATTCTACGTTTTTTAGTCCTTGGGGAGATGATTGTGGTATGTTATTGGTAAATGACGACACTTCAATATTTTACAATTATCTAAACACACCAGAATTGAATCTTCCTTACTTTACCAATAATGCACTTTTTTGTCTTATAAAGGATAATCAGGATAACATATGGATGGGTGGTTCTGATGGAATGCTTAAATTCAATAATGATGAGTGGACTCTTTATAATAGTGACAATTCAGTTATTCCAGTATATGCGTGGTGTAGAGATATAAGAATAGATGCAAATGAAAAGATAGTGGCCGCATTTGATCATCAGATTTCAATCTTTAATAACGGGGCTTGGGAAAATATTAATATTGATGCTATAAATCCTTATGATATTGAGATATACTCATTTATAATAGACAAAAATAATAACTTCATCATCGGAACAAGAGATAATGGGATATTTATTTATAATGGCATCGATTGGCAAAATTTTAACATTGATAATTCTGAGTTACCTGGTAATGAAATACGGTGTTTAGAAATAGATTCTTCTAATAATATATGGGCAGGTACAGATTCGGGTTTGGTTAAATATAACTATAGTGAATGGTCGATTTATAATGTTGACAATTCATTCGTACCATTGACAAATATAATTTATGATATCCAAATTGATAAAAACAATAACATTTGGTTTGTTAATAAAGCAGGAATAACAGTATTTAACGAGGATTGGGTCAATTGGATTGATTATAAAGAGAAAGAAAAAAATGAAATAATAATTTATCCTAATCCTGTTAAAGACTATGTAAAGTTAAAATATAAAGAAAAAATTAAAAGTGTTGAAATATATTCAATCATGGGGGTGTTAGAGTTAAAAGAAAGGTATAAAGGCGAGATTAATGTCATGAATTTGAATAGTGGAGTATATTTTTTAAAAATTAACACACAATCAAATACTAGTATAACTGCTAAAATGGTAAAGGAATAATGACTGGTAACACGCAATTATGACACCTCTCTCGCAAGCGTCTGCTTGTGAGCCCCCTAAGATGCAAGAAAACGTAAATTTAAAACAATCCTTCGTCTTCCAATATATCCGTATCTATTTTGGTTTCTTCGTTAAGTTTTCTACAATTTAAATCGACATCAAAGTTGGCCGGTTTTTCAAAATGGTCGGCACGTGAATAATTAAGCGTTTTATCATCATATACTTTTGTCATGTATTTAGCCCAAATCGGAAGAGCCAAGGTTGCACCTTGTCCAAGCCCAATACCTCCAAAGTGGATTCCTCTCTCTTCTCCGCCAACCCAGCCTCCCGAAACTAAGTTCGGAGTTATGCCTATAAACCATCCATCAGAATGGTTGTCGGTTGTTCCTGTTTTTGCAGCAATTTCATTTAGATGTCCGTATTTAAATCTTAAACGAGAACTTGTTCCAGCCAACACAACATTTTTAAGTAAATAAATCATTAAATATGCTGTTTTTTCGTTCATTGCTTCTTGTCTATCTGGGGTAAATGTTGCTAAAACATTCCCATTTTTATCAGTAATACGTGTTACAAAAATCGGTTCTGTGTGCACTCCTTTATTGGCAAAAGTTCCGTAAGCTCCAACCATTTCTGCCAATGTTAAATCAGAACTTCCTAAACAAATCGAAGGGACTTCATCAATTGGACTTTTAACCCCCATTTTTCTTGCAATTTTCACCACAGCTTTTGGTTTAAACTGCTTCATTAACCAAGCCGAAATATAGTTTACCGAATTTGCCAATCCCCATTCCAAAGAAACCATTTTTCCATCGTATTTGGTCGTTCCTGAATTTTTAGGTGTCCAATTTGGTTGACCTGAAATTTCAAAAGTTGTAGGAATATTTGGAACTTTATAACATGGCGAATAACCCTCTTCCATTGCAAGAGTATATAAAAACGGTTTAAAAGTTGAGCCAACTTGCCTTCTTCCAATCATAACTTGGTCGAACTGAAAGTATTTGTAATTAATTCCGCCAACATATGCTCTCACATAACCAGTATTTGGCTCCATAGACATAAACGAGGCTCGAAGAAAATGTTTATAATATCTTATCGAATCAAGAGGACTCATAATTGTATCGACCTCTCCTTTCCATGAAAAAACCCTCATAGAAACAGGAGTATTAAAAACCTTATCGATTTCTTCCTGATTGATATTTGCTTGCTTCATTACTCGATATCTTTCGCATTTTTTAATCGAAGAATTTATGCTTGCATTAATTTGCTCTTCGCCCATATTCCATGCATACGGAGCTTTTTTTCTGCCTTTTTGTTCCTTAAAAAATTCGACTTGTAAAAATTTCCCCATATGTTCATAAAGTGCATCTTCTGCATATTTCTGCATTTTTGAATTAATGGTTGTATATATTTTCAAGCCGTCTTTATAAATATTGTATGGTTCGCCGTTTGGTTTAAAATTTTTGTTACACCACCCGTAAAGAGGTTCTGTTTCCCATTTTATGGAGTCATTATAAAAATCAATGTCTGTCCAATAATTTTTTCTTTCCGGTTTTTTGGCTGTAAGCTCCATTCTTAAATATTCGCGAAAATAAGTTGCCAAACCTTGTTTATGATCTTGTATTTTATAGCTTAACCCTAATGGTAATTGCCTTAAAGAATCGTACTCAGCCTCAGTAATATATTCATATTTTTTCATTTGCGAAAGCACAACCTCTCTGCGTTTAATTGCACTTTCAGGATTCAGAATCGGGCTATATTTTGTTGGTGCTTTGAGCACTCCAATAAGCATAGCTGCTTGCTCAATTCTCAAAGAATCTGGAGAAACATCAAAGAAAGTCTTTGCTGCAGATTTAATTCCAAATGTTTGGCTTCCGAAAGTTACGGTATTCAAATACATAACAAGAATTTCCTCTTTGGTATAGTTTTTTTCCAATTTAACCGAGGTAACCCATTCTTTGAATTTTATCAAAGCCATGTTTGCCATTCGATAAACTTTTGAATTGTACCTTACTGTATCGCGAGGAAATAAATTTTTTGCCAACTGTTGAGTTACTGTACTGCCCCCTCCTTGCGTATTTCCTGTAACAACGCCATAAAGAACACGAGCTAATGCTCTGCCGTCAATACCTGAATGTTCATTAAAACGAAAATCTTCGGTTGCTAATAGTGCATTTATTAAATGTGGAGATAGGTCATCGAAATTTACAAAAGTTCGATTTTCGATGTAATATTTTCCTAATAATTCTTGATCTGAAGAAAAAATTTCTGAAGCCAAATTGCTTTTGGGATTCTCTAATTCTTCAAATGTCGGCATAAATCCCAAGCCTCCAGTTGTAATTAAAAAAAATATAGTCGTAATAAAGAGCATAAAAATCCCAAATAACGACCAGAATATCAATATATTACGCCTATTGCTATTTTCTTGTTTTTTCATACCAATACAAAAACTCTTTTCGGTAAAGATAATTAAAATTTGCTATAAAATTTTGAAGTTAGCTTTGTATTTGCTTTACTTTGTGTAAATTTTACAAATGTAATTCAGAAAATTGAATGGAAGAAAACTTAGTAATAGTCGAGTCTCCGGCAAAAGCAAAAACAATTCAGAAGTTTTTAGGAGACGGTTTCGTTGTAACTTCATGCTTTGGACATATAAGAGATCTTTCAAAAAAAAATAATGGTATCGATATAGCAAAAAACTATGAGCCTATATATGAAGTCCCTTCTGAAAAGAAAAAGTTGGTTTCTGAACTAAAAAAATTAGCAAAACAAGCAAATATGGTCTGGCTTGCTTCCGACGAGGACCGTGAAGGAGAAGCAATTGCGTGGCACCTGTACGAAGCATTAGGACTTAAAGAAAATAATACTAAACGTATTGTTTTTCACGAAATTACAAAAGATGCTATTTTAAATTCCATAAAAACACCAAGAAGCATAGACCAAAATTTAGTAAACGCACAACAAGCAAGAAGAATCCTCGACCGATTAGTTGGTTTTGAATTATCTCCTTTGCTTTGGAAAAAAATCAAACCGTCTCTCTCGGCAGGACGAGTGCAGTCTGTTGCTGTTCGATTAATAGTAGAGCGTGAACGTGAAATATTTGACTTTAAGTCAACCTCTTCTTATCGAATTATTGCATCGTTTATAAACCCTGATGATAGTAAAGAATTCAAAGCGGAATTGTCGAAACGATTTAAAACAAAAAAAGAAGCCTTGGAATTTTTAGGAACTTGTAAAAACGCAAATTTCAAAATATCTGACATTTCAACTGTTCCAAGTAAACGTACGCCGGCAGCTCCTTTTACGACTTCAACATTGCAACAAGAAGCAAGTAGAAAGTTAGGCTTTTCTGTTGCTCGAACCATGAGTGTTGCTCAAAAATTATACGAGTCTGGAAAAATAACTTATATGAGAACCGACTCCTTAAATTTATCATCGCTTGCTATTGGTGCAGCGGCTAATGAAATAAAATCGGAGTTTGGAGACGAATATGTAAAAACCCGAACCTTCAAATCGAAGATAAAAGGAGCTCAAGAAGCTCACGAAGCGATTCGTCCTACCTATATGAATAGTCGAACTATTTCAGGACCTGCGGCTGAGCAAAGCTTGTACGAACTTATTTGGAAACGAACCATTGCCTCGCAAATGAGCGATGCTCAAATAGAAAAAACAACAGCAACAATTTTAATGTCAAATTCGGACGAAAAATTTCTTGCAACTGGCGAAGTAATAAAATTTGATGGTTTTCTCCGAGTTTATATTGAATCAACCGATGACGACAAAGAAGAAAATCAGTCCGATTTTTTACCAAAACTATCAAAAGGAAAAAATCTTACTGTTGACTCAATTATTGCCGACGAGCGTTTTACAAACAATCCTCCTCGTTATACCGAAGCAAGCTTGGTAAAAAAATTGGAAGAATTGGGAATTGGCCGTCCATCAACCTATGCTCCAACTATTTCAACGATACAAAACCGAGGCTATGTAGTAAAAGAAAATAGAGACGGGTATGAGCGTAGTGCAACCATTATTACTCTTAAAAACGATAAAATTTCCGAGAAGATAAAAACCGAGAAATATGGTTATGAAAAAGGGAAAATGTTCCCTTCTGATATTGGAATGATTGTAAACGACTTTTTGGTTGAATATTTTAAAGACATATTAGATTATAATTTTACTGCCAAGGTTGAAAAGGAATTTGATGAAATCGCAGATGGAAATGTTGAGTGGAAAAAAATGATAGATTCTTTTTATAAGCCATTTCACTTAAAAATTGCAGATACAGAAGCAAATTCAGAAAGAGGTCGAGCTGAACGAATGCTTGGGCTTGATCCTAAATCTGGGAAAAATGTTTACGCTAAATATGGAAAATTTGGTCCTGTAATTCAAATTGGAGAAAAAGAAGATGAGCAAAAACCTCAGTTTGCAAGCATTACAAAAGGGATGCATATTGAACAAATTACCCTTGAAGACGCATTGAAATTATTTGCTTTGCCTAGAAATTTAGGGCAATACGAAGATTTAGATGTAATTATTAGTGTTGGCAGATTTGGACCTTACGTTCGTCATGGATCTTCATTTTATAGCCTAAAATTAAAAGGGGATGAATTATTAAATATTCAACTTAACGAAGCCATAGAAATAATTATAGAAGGGAAAGAAAAAGAAAAAAAGAAAATAATTAAAACGTTTAATCAAGATGATGCACCACAAATTTTAAATGGTCGTTTTGGTGCCTATATTTCATACAAAAAGAAAAATTATAAAATACCAAAAAAACAAACTCCAGAGGATTTAACATTTGAGGAATGCATGAAAATTATTGAATCATCTAAAAAGTAGGTTTTTTTATGAATTTGCCTGACTACTTAACAATTCATTCCATTAGTAAAATTGATATTGAATCATTTAATAGCAAATCGTTAGCAAAAAAAATTGTTCAATTTGACTCTAAATTCAAATTTCGGAAAAATGATGTTGTTTTGTTAGGGGTAGAAGAATCTCGTGGCTCACAAAATAAAAATTCTAAGAAATCTCCAGACATTGTTAGAAAGCAGCTATATTCATTATCTGATTTTTTTCAAAAACAACGTATTGTTGATTTAGGAAATTTGAAACAAGGGAACACACTCGCCGACACTTATGCCGCTCTACAATTTGTAATTTCCGAGCTTATTCATAAGCACGTTTACATCGTTTTACTAGGCGGAACACAAAATCTTACCAACCCTTGCTTTAATGCTTGCGAAAAAGCAAAACGTCTTACGAATATTGTTTCTGTCGATTCTCGTTTTGATATTGGAATCGAGGAAGAAATTGATGTTTCACAAAACCATGTAGGCAACATATTAAAAAAAGGAAGTAAATTTCTGTTTGATTATTCCAATATTGGCTACCAATCATACTTTGTATCGAAAGAAGATATTGACCTTTTAAATACAAAGTTATTGTTTGAAGCAACCCGACTAGGTAAAGCAAGAGCAGAATTGTATGAATTAGAACCATGCTTACGCGATGCCCATATTGTAAGTTTTGATATTGGAGCCATTCGGTCTGAGTCTGCTCCTGGAAATTATTACGCATCGCCAAATGGGTTTACAGCGGAAGAAGCCTGTCAAATTTCACGTTATGCAGGCTTAGGCAACAGCATCTTTGTTTTTGGGGTTTTTGAATTTAACCCATCGTTGGATATAAATAATCAAACGGCAATGCTTATTGCTCAAATGATTTGGTACTTTATTGATGGATTAAATTATAAAAAAGAGGACGCCAATCATATTGATTTAAATAAATTTATAAAGTATATTGTCAAGCTTAATAATGAATACACAATTACATTTTATAAAAGCGAACTAACAAATCGTTGGTGGTTCGAAATACCATATCAAAAACTAAAAGATAGGAATGCTCTCATTTCTTGCTCTTACAAAGACTATCTTCGAGCATGCGAACAAGAAGTCCCAGATAGATGGTGGCGTTCATATCAAAAAATAAACTAATACATTTTTGACGTTTGTCAATTTTTTATTTTTGCAAAATGAAATATTTTTAATCAAAAACATCTATAAATCAGAACCTTTTGAATAAATGTTACGTACTAACGCCTTGATATTAAATTTGACTTATTAACAATTTTTGTTGATAAAATTTGTGTATAAAGAATATTTTTATTTACTTTACCCGATGATAAGTGTAAGAATAGCTTATTAAAAGAACTTGTAAGAAACTGAATATGAGATATATTTTAAGCGTTTTGCTAATAGTCTGCATGATGCCTGCAATGGCACAACAAGATGCACAGTATAGTTTTTTTATGTTTAATAATTTAGCGTTTAATCCTGGTTTTGCCGGAAGTAATGATGCTATCTGTGCTTCAGTTATCAATCGTCAGCAGTACATGGGATTCGAAGGATATCCTTCGACAACTGTATTTAATATTGATGCTCCTATTAGTGCTATTAATAGCGGAGTTGGTCTTACGATTAATAGCGATAAAGTTGGAAATGAGAAAAGCATGAACCTTCTTTTATCATATGCCTACAGAATGAATCTTGGAGATGGTCAATTGGGAATGGGACTGAATTTGGGTATCATGAACAAATCTTTATCTGGAACATGGGTTTCCCCTGAAGATTTAGGAACTGGAACTGGCACAAGTGACCCTTCAATTCCATCGGGGGACGTTAGCCATACAGCTTTGGATTTATCATTGGGTGTTTTTTATCGACTCGATAATTTTTATGTTGGTCTGTCTTCGACACACTTAAACGAAGCAAAGCTTGACTATGCGGCGGGAGACGATTCAAAATTAAAAAGACACTATTATTTAGCAGCTGGATATTTTTATAAATTGCCAAATCCAATTTTTGAATTACGTCCATCAATTCTTATTAAATCTGATGGTGCAACTTCACAAATTGACTTAAATGCAAGCTTGTTATACAATAAAATGTTTTGGGGTGGCGTTTCTTATAGAGCAGGAGATGCAATTGTTGCAATGGCTGGAGTAGAACTTAGAAACGGAATTAAATTTGGATATGCATTTGATTTTGTAACAAATAAAATTGGAACGTATAACAGAGCCTCTCACGAATTTATTTTAGGATATTGTTTTAATGTCAGCATGAATAAATCAAGAGGAAGTTATAAAAGTGTTAGAATATTATAAATTAAGAAGAGAAACAAAAAGCTCTATATATAAATTAAGGAGGTAATATGAAAAAGATCCTTTATATCAGTTTATTGCTCGTTGTAAGTTTAAGTGGATGTACTCTAATGGGGAACGGAGAACTAACCGGTGTTCCAAATAGAGAAGAGTGGTTTTCACCAGACCCTTATGGAATGTTGTTCATTCCAATGGGGAGTTACAACATGGGACCAAGTGACCAAGATGTTCCTTATGCTAACACAGCACAAGCCAAAACAGTTTCTGTTCAAGCCTTTTGGATGGACGAGACTGAAGTTACAAACAATGAATATCGCCAATTCGTTTATTGGGTGCGAGACTCAATTGCATATAAATTATTGGGGGATCAGATTGAAACCTATTTAATGGCCGAAGATGAGTATGGAGAAGAAATAGACCCTCCTTTTATTAATTGGGACGAAATGATTGATTGGCATGGAGAAGAAGAAAGAGAAATCTTAGAAGAAATGTATCTTCCTGCCAATGAGCGATTTTACAGAAGAAAAGTGATTGACACTAGAAAATTGAATTACGAGTATTTTTGGATTGACTTTAGACAAGCTGCTAAAAAATTTACACACAATGGAATAAATGCAGAAAGATCTTACAATTACGATGAACAAAAATACGAAGGAAATGTTATCAACTTTAGTGTAGAAAAAGATGGTAATAAAGTAAAAAGAGACGGTGTAGGAAAAGTAAATCCTGTTAAAGATCGTTCATCATACATTATGAAGGAAATTGTAAATGTTTATCCTGATACATTGTGTTGGGTAAGCGATTTTACCTATTCTTTTAATGAACCTATGACAAATATGTATTTTTGGCATCCTGCTTACGACCATTATCCAGTAGTTGGTGTTAGTTGGAAACAAGCAACCGCTTTTTCAAATTGGAGAACCCAATTAATGAATGGCTATTTGGCATACAATGGCGAAACATTTGTTCAAGACTATAGACTTCCTAAAGAATCTGAATGGGAATATGCTGCAAGAGGTGGTCTTCCTTTATCAATGTATCCTTGGGGAGGTTATTATACAAGAAATTACACTGGATGTTTTATAGCTAACTTTAAGCCATTAAGAGGTAATTATGTTGATGATGGAGGATTTCATACAGTTATTGTTGCGAATTACGACCCTAATGAATTTGGTCTTTACGATATGGCGGGAAACGTTTCGGAGTGGACTGCAAATGCATTTGATGAAGCAGCATATAGTTTTATGGATGATTTGAATCCAGACTACTCATACGACGCTTTGCCAAGTGATTTGCCTGCAAAAAAACGTAAAGTTCTCAGAGGCGGTTCGTGGAAAGACATTGCATACTATTTACAATGCGGAACAAGAACATACGAATATCAAGATACTGCAAAATCTTATATTGGATTCCGTTGCGTAAGAACATTTTTGGGAAGAGATAAGGCAGATATGGGATCAACTTCTCAGGTTTACTAAAAATTAAGAGCGTTACTTTAAATTAATTATAAATCAATTAAATCAAATTACTATGGGTTTTAATATTACTGAAATCGTTGAGAGTAAAGGTTGGAAAAAATTTATGGCTAAACTCTATGGCTGGGGAGCAGCTGTTGTTATCATTGGTGCTTTGTTTAAAATCATGCACTGGCCTGGTGCGGGTCCTATGCTTGTTGTAGGTTTAGGTACAGAGGCTGTTATTTTCTTCTTTTCTGCGTTTGAACCATTACACGAAGAAATCGACTGGAGTTTAGTTTACCCTGAATTAGCTGGTATGCACGATGACGAATTGTTTGCTGAAGAAAAAGACGAAGTTAAAACCCTTGACTCAAAAAAATCTGCGTTGGAAAAATTCGACGAAATGATTAATAATGCCGAACTTACTCCGGGTATGTTTGAAAAATTGGGCTTGGGTTTAAAAAATTTGAACGAAACAACAACTCAAATTTCTAAAGTTTCAAATGCTTCAATTGCAACCGAAGAGTATGTTACAAATATTAAATCGGCATCTTCTTCATTCAATAAATTAACTGATTCTTATTCCAAATCTGTTGGTGAAATGAATGAAAACGCATCTTTGTTATCAAATTCATATACTAAAACAGCAGAATTAGTTTCAAAGTCTGGTGCTAATATGTCTGAAATTATTTCAAGTGCAAGCAATTCTGTTGCTGAGAAAATAATATCATCTGGTAGTAATTTAGCTAACAATATAACTGAAGCAGGAGCTTCAATATCTAAAACATATGCAGATTTAGCACAGTCATTAAAATCAGGTTCTGGCTCTATGGTTGAAACAAATAAATCATATACCGAGCAATTAGAGTTTATGACCAAAAATCTTTCTGCATTAAATGCAGTTTACGAACTTCAATTACAAGGAACAAACGAACAATTAAAGGCTTCGGAACAATTATATAGTGGTGTTAATGAAATGATGGCTAACTTAAAAAGCTCTGTTGAAGACACTAAGAGATACAAAGAAGAAGTATCAAAACTTGGTCAAAATTTAGCAGCATTAAATACCGTTTATGGAAATATGTTGGCTGCAATGAATGTTGGTCAAAGAATGGCTTAATTAGCTAAAGTATAATTGTAAAACTTTAAATTATAAATAATTATGGGTCACGGAAAAGAAACCCCACGGCAAAAAATGATCGGGATGATGTATTTGGTGTTGACTGCTCTGTTAGCACTGAATGTATCAAAAGATATATTGAATGCCTTTGTCGTTGTAAATAACGGTTTGGAGGTTACAAACAAAAATTTTAAAAGCAAAAATGAGTCTTTATATAACGATTTTGCTACTCAGATGGCTGATCCTGGTAAAAAAATAAAAGTTCAGCCATATTTTGAAGCTTCAGAACAAGTTAAAAAAGAAGCTCAACTAGTTTGCGATTCTATTCATGAACTTAAAAGGAGATTATTGATTGCTGTAGATGGTGGTGATATTGATGAAGCAGCAGGAGAAGCAAATGACAAAAACGCAGATGGAAGGTTTACTGTCGAGGATAAAATTTTGGACTTAATGTTGGTTAATGCTAAAGACAATTACGATATCCCAACACATATGTTTTGCGGAACAGATGTAACAGGAAAAGGTGCTGCGGCAGAGCGACTAAAACTAACGCTGATAAGTTTAAAAGAAAATTTCTTAAAAATTCTTGAAAGTGATAAACTTGAGATTTTAAATAAAAAACTTGTTATTGAAAACTATAAAACAAGTCAATTTGGTATCAGAACAGACGATCCAGGTGAGACAGGAGGAGATGAAAGTAGTAAATATTGGGAAACTCAAAATTTTTACCATTTAGCAAGTGTTGCTGTTGTAACAATGCTTTCTAAAATTGAAAATGATGTAAGAAATGCTGAAGCAGATGTTGTTTCAACTTTATTGGCTCAGATTGGGGCGTTAGATTTTAAATTCGATAAATTAGAAGCAAGAGTTGTCGCAAAGTCTAATTATGTTATTTCTGGCGGAAAGTATGAAGCCGATTTATTCGTTGCTGCATTTAGTACAACTGATAAACCGATTGTTGTAGTAGGCTCTGACCTTGATACAACTACAATGGAATTTAGAGGAGACACAACCCAAGTTCCTGTAATAAATGGAGTGGCAAAATATATTGTACCTGCTGGTGGAGTTGGTCCTAAAAAATATTCTGCTGTAATCAAAGTTAAAAAACCATCAGGAGAGTTTCAACCATACTTTATAAAGGATATAGAGTATATGGTTGCACAACCCGCAGCAGTTGTTTCCCCAACTAAGATGAACGTATTTTATATTGGCGTTCCTAACCCTGTAGATATTTCGGTTTCAGGATTCTCGGCAGATAAAATTCAAGCGTCAATATCAAGCGGAAGTATTTCAAAATCATCAAGCGGTTGGATTGTATCCCAAACTAAATCTGGGAAAGTTAATATTAATGTTTCCGTAAAAATGGACGATGGAACTACGAAATCAATGGGCTCGTCAGAATTTAGGGTGAAAACATTACCAAATCCTGTTGCAAAAATTGCTGATAAATCAGAAGGTTTAATAGGAAAAGGAGAATTAACGGCACAGCAAGGAGTTAAAGCAGCGATGGATAATTTTGATTTCGACTTAAAAGTTACTGTAAAATCGTTTACTGTTTCAGCAACAATAAAAGGATTTACAAAAGAAGAGGCATCATCATCAAATATTTTTACGCCTTCGCAAAAAGCTATTATCGGACAAATCGAAAGAGGTCAAAAAGTATATTTTGAAAATATTCGAGCAGCTATGCCTGACGGGACAGTCAGAAATCTAAATACAATAGCATTTAAGATTAACTAAAGCTAAAAATTATGAAAAAGCTAGCGTTTATTGTAATAACACTAATACTTGTTGCCACAGCATCGAAGAATTCTGTAGCTCAAGATGTGTTAGATGGTGTGTATGTAAAGGAACATGTTCCTGCACGAACTCCAGTTCCATATTATCATTTACGTGAAGCAGATGTAATGTGGTCGAAAAAAATATGGCGAATTCTTGATTTAAGAGAAAAACTTAATCATCCGCTATATTATCCTACCAAAGACATGGACGATAGAAAAAGTTTGATGAGTTTGTTGCTATACGGATTTGAAAAACAAAATCTTATTCTTTATGACGATGTTGACGATGAGTTCACAACGCCTACTACAATGGAGATTGTTAATCAGAGATTAGGAGCAGGAACTGAGACAAAAATGCAAGAAGACTTAAATACTGGTGAAATGATAGAAATTGTTATCAATAACGAGAGAAAACCAGAAGATGTAAAAAAATATCTAATGAAAGAAACTTGGTTTTTTGATAAACAAAGAGCAATGTTAGATGTTCGTATCATTGGATTATGTCCTCTTAGATTATAT
>MEOF01000038.1 GCA_001769505.1 Bacteroidetes bacterium GWF2_33_38 | reverse complement strand
ACTTGTAAAACTTAAGGATATTTCGTCAGGCGCAGTAATTTCTATTACTTCTGAACTTTGACATCCGTTTGCTCCTTCTACATTCACGGTATATGTATTTGCACATAAATTTGATTCGGTTGTTCCTGTATTGGCTGATGAACTCCATTCTATGGTATATGGTGTTGTGCCGCCTGTTGCCGAAATTGTCGCTTCGCCATCGCATAAACCATTACAACTTACATTTGATATATTTTCAACTGTTATGGTCGGTCCGCCGTTTTCGCTTACATTAAAAGTTTCGTCATTTGTGCAACCATCAACATCTTCAACAGTTACCGTATATGGTCCAGCTAACAAATTTGGGTATGTTGTTCCTGTTCCAGAACCAACAATAGGACTCCAATTTGTCGTGTATGGAGAAGAACCTCCAACAATCGAGATCGTTATGGAACCATCAGAACTTCCGCAATTTGCATTAGTTACAACTCCAGAAATAATAATTTCACTTCCTTCTGTTATAGTTGCTGTTGCAATATCTTGACAACCATTGTCATCAGACACAGTTACATCGTAATTGTCTGCAATTAAATTGTTAATTGTGTTTGTTGTAAGAGGGCTATTGTTAACGATAGTACTTTCAGACCAAGCATAGTTGTAGTTTGGTATTCCACCACTTACGGTAACCGTTAAACTACCATCATTTCCACCAAAACAAGTCGCATCGGTTTGTGCTGTAATAGAGGCAATTAATTCTGTTGGCTGAGAAATTGCATCACATGCAATAGCCAGACATCCATTAAAATCAGTAACTGTTACACATACTTGTCCGGTGTCTAGTTCGGTAGCAATATCTGAGCTATTCCCATTGCTCCAACTATACGTATAAGGAGGAGTTCCTCCAATAACAAAAACGGTATCTCTTCCATCTCCACTTTGATAACAAGACAAATCTGATTTTGAAAAAGAAAGAGCAAGAGCAATAGGAGCAACAAGATTAACCGATTCGGTTCCTATACATCCATCGTCTCCGGTAACCTCAACGCTTATAACGCCATCGCATAAATCTTCCGCAATTAAGTCAGAATCAAAATTTGACCATTGAATATCGTATGGAGTAACCCCACCTGAAATAGAAATCGTAACTACTCCATCACAAACACCATCACAAGAAGGAGCTTGTTGATTTTCTATTGTAACTGTTGGTCCCCCCAGATTACTAACCGAATATGATTCTTGATTTACGCAACCATAATCATCTGTAAGCGTAAGCGTATAGTTATCAGCATCTAAATTTATATAATCTGGTGTTCCATCTCCAGATCCTCCCGAACTCCATGTATAATAATAAGGAGAAACTCCTCCCGAAACTACAACATGAATTTCTCCGTTTGAATCGCCGCAAGATGCATCAATAATGGTTTCTGTAATAATTAATTCGGTTGGCGATGTAGTTGTTATTGTGCTATCAACAAAACATCCATTAACGTCTTCGACATGGACAATTGTATCGCCAACGCACAAGGCAATTGCCGAAAAGCCCGATTCACCATTTTCCCATTCAATATTGTATGGGGAATTTCCTCCTGAAATATTTCCAATTTCTGCATAACCATCGCACGTACTTGGACAAGTTTGGAATTGTAGCGTAACATCAAATGTAATTTCGCTTGGTTCATTTAGTATTATAATAGTATCTTTTGTACAACCGTTTCCATCAGTGTAAATAAACTCATAAGTTCCTCCACCCAAACTTGACGCCGTATTCGTTACCGAAACATTCGGATTCCATGTATAAGTAGGAATTCCTATTCCTCCAGTAACCAATATACTTATTTGTCCGTCATTATCGCCATAACATTCAAGTTCAGATACCGTTGCGTTAAAACGTATTGTATCGGGAGCTGTAAGAACAGCACAATTTTCTATAAAACAGCCATTATCATCTGTTACAGTATAACAATAGCTACCTCCAGACAAACCACTTGCCGAATTAGACGTATTTCCATTCCACCATTCAATACTATATGGTGTTGTTCCCCCTGAAACATTAAGTGTAACCGAGCCATCAGTATCGTAATAACAGGTAGGATTAACTTTTGTTTCGGTTACAACAATAGCATTGTTTACACCAATGGTTATGGTTGTATCGAATGTACACAACCGTGAATCGGTAATGGTAACCGTATAGACTCCTGAACATAATCCGGTTGCGGTGGTTGTAGTTTGATTATCGTTCCACAAAATTGAATATGGAGGAGTTCCGCCCGAAGGATTTACGGTTGCAGTTCCGTCGCAAAGACCGGAGCAAATTTCGATGGTCGAACTAATTCCAGAAGTTAGCGGAAGAGGTTCGGTAATAGTTGCTACAGAAGTTCCTTGACAACCATTGTCATCGGTAACGGTAACATTGTAAATACCGACACACAAATTATACAGCGTATCGTTTGTACTTGATAATGCATCGTCCCACTCGTATGTATATGGGGCAACACCATTCGTAGTATTTGCAAAAATGGTAGCATCGCAATCGCCAAAACAACTGACTTGAAAATTTACCGGAGCTTTAAAAATGGAAGCCAAAAGAGCATCGCATGAATTATCGTTTATATTAGATGCGATAACTCCCGAATCGTAAAAATACGTAACAGACCCGTTTACTGTGTTTCCGGTAAATCTCATGGTTGCGTGTGTTAAAAAACCGATATCTGCTCCATAACAATCATAAATTTGAACAGCCCAATTTCCTTGACCCGGTTCCATTCCATAGAAAATATTCCATGAGTTTGATGAAGCAAAGTTTCCTGTTAACGGAGTTGGTAATGAGGTATTGCAAACATTTAAAGGCGTTACTTCAGTAGTCGAGAAGCATAAATCTTCAACATTATGATCTGAATTACAAGCGGTAACAGGTGCTTTAGATAACTCCAGCGTTGTACCATCAGGAGCAATTAAATAATATCCTAAATCAGAAACGTAGGTGTGTGTTGCTGTGAAACAAACTTCAATTTCGGTTGAAGCATCAATTAAGAAAGCCGATGGAGTTCCGACAGAAACATCCATTCCTGCTGGGTCAGTTAATGTAATGCAAGTATCTTTTGGACAACCTCCTGCATCAGTTACGGTTACGCAATAGTTTCCTGCAGGTTTTCCTGAAATATCTTCAGTAGTTTCACCATCAGGAGACCAAATATAGGTTCTAGGAGTAATTCCTCCCGAAACATTTAGTTCGATTGAACCATCGCTTGACCCCATACAAAGAGGGTCGCTAACAAGCGGATTAAAACTCATTCCCCCCGGCTCGACCAAGGTTTCTGAACCTGTGATTTCACAACCGTTAACGTCACTTACCGTTACGTTGTATGTTCCGTCGCACAAATCAGAATATGTATTAGAGCCATCTCCTGTATATGGTGGTCCATTAGGACTCCAATCGTAAGAATATGGAGTAACTCCGCCTGATGGAGATGCAACAATAGAGCCGTCGCATATTCCACTACAGCCTGGATTTGTCGGTGTAGTTACCAGCGATAATGCAATAGGCTCTGCAACAATCAGGCAGGTGTCGAATGCACAACCGTTATCCTCTATATGAACACAGTAGTTTCCATCAGGAATATTATTCAAATCTTGTGTGGTTTCGCCACCAGGCAACCAGCTATACGTAGGGCTAGTAGCACCTATTAATGTTACATTAATAGAACCAGTGCTTTCACCGTTACAAAGAACATCGGTTACATCAACGGTAGCAGGAGGCAAGGATGAGTTATGAGAAACTTCAAACGTATCTTTGGCGATACAACCAGAAGCATCTTCGACATTAACCACGAAGGTTCCCTCGCTCAACCCTGTTTGATTTTGATTGAAGGGAAGAATCCCTGTTCCTCCAGAAATTGTGTACCAAAAATAGGTATAAGGAGTGCTTCCTCCTGTCATACTAATGGATATTTCGCCATCCGTATCGCCTGCACATGAAACATTCGTAATGGTTTCGGTTATGACAATTTCATCGGGTTCGTTTATGGTAGCGGTTGCATTTCCTTCGCAGCCCAAAATATCGGTAGCGGTTACGTCGCAAGTTCCGGCACACAGTCCTGTTGCTGTTTGAAGAGTTTGTCCGTTGCACCATATGTAGGAAAAACCTCCATTTCCTCCCGAAGCAACAGCTGTTGCTGTTCCATCACAATCCCCAAAACACGAAACATCGGCTGATGTTATATTGACAGAGATTGCAGTTGGTCCTAAAATATTTACAGAACCTGTGGTAGAACATCCGGCACCATTATTATCGGTAACGGTATATGAGTGAAGCCCTACACATAAACCCGTAGCCATTTGGGCTGTTTGCAAATCGTCCCATTCGTAAGTATAAGGGCTTGTTCCTCCACTTGGTGCTAAAGTAGCAGTTCCATCACAGTCGCCATTACAAGTAACAGGAGTTTTTGAAACAACAATGTTTAGAGCAGGTGGATTGTCTAACATTTCTGTTTCTGTTGCGGTACAAAGGCTATCGTCGGTAACGATTACCGTACAAGCACCAGCAGAAAGTCCTGTAATTGTTTGACTTGTTTGACCTGTACAACTCCATGAATACGTAAAAGGAGACGTTCCCCCTGTTGGGGTAGCTGTAATTTCGCCATTTGCACCATTGTTACAAGTTGGATCAGTTCCCGCAGTTGAAACAATTAGGGAATCGGGTTGTGTGATAGTTATTGGTAAACTTTCGGAACAACTATGTGAATCATAAATCGTTACGGTGTAAATCCCGGCAGTTAAATTAATTCTATCTTCATCGGTAACACCACTGCCCCAATCATATGTATATCCGGGAGTTCCTCCAGAGGCTGTAATATTAATAGCTCCATTGGTTTCACCATAACATCGAATATTTGTTTGTGAAGTAATATTAATTACAACACTTGCAGGAGCATCAATATCTATACTTGAATTTACATCGCAACCATTAGCATCGCTAACTGTAACATTATACGTATTTTCACATAAACTGGAAATTGTTTGTGTTGCTTGTCCTCCGCCCCATAACCAAGAATATGGAGTTGTTCCTCCGCTTGGGGTTGCAGTTGCTGTTCCATCGCAAGCTCCACCGCAAGTTTCATCGGTTTTTGACATTAGTAACGAAATAGCATCAGGTTCAATAACATCAACAGAATCTACTGCTTGACAATTATTTTGATCGAAAACAGTTACGTAATACGTTCCGGCCGATAAGCCTGATATATTTTGGGTAATATCTCCGCCGGGAGACCATTCGTAAGTATATGGTGTTATTCCTCCTGTTCCGCTAGCAGAAGCAGTTCCGTCGTTATCTCCGTTACATGTTATGTTTGCTGACGAGATTGAGGCAGTAAGTACAATTGGTTCTCCGAGATTATATTCAAATTCGGTTTCACATCCATTATCATCAACAATTGTTACAAAATAATTTCCCGACGGAATATTTTCGATTTTTACCGAATCACCAATGTCAGCAACTCCAGTTGTTCCTCCTGTCCATACGTAATTAACAGGGTATGTTGCATTACCAATGTCAATCAAATAAATTTTCCCATTTGAGTTTCCAGAGCAAAGAGGCTCAACCATCAAATCTTGATTAATCTCCATTGGGCTTTGGTTAACTACTCCAATGTTGTTAATAGTTTTTGAACTGGCATCGCCATCAGTTACCCGTACCGAATATCCAGTGGCAGAACCTTCAACTCCTGTAATTGTGTGCGGAAAATCAACTGCATCAAGCGTATCAAGAACGCAAGGGGTAGCAAAAGGACATAAAGTAGCATGATATAATCGAAGAATAACTGGATACGTGGGACTACCCGAAATGTCAATTGTAATTGTTCCGTTATCCAAACCTGGGCAAGATGGAGTTGTTGATAATAAAGATATTGAAAAAACGGCTCTATCTGAAGAGTTATTAACTAGCTCAGTGGAATTAATCACTTGGGAGGCTGAGATATTAAAATCATTTTCGGTGTCGGTATAATATGTTTTACATTGAATTGTGGAATTATTATTGATTGTGGAGTTTAAATTTTGAATATACCCGTATACGGTTAAATTTTTGTCAATCGAAATAGAATTGCAATTTTCGAAAAGAATCGAACCAGATATTGTTCCTCCAACTGAAAAGCGTAGTTCATCTGAAATATTTTTAAATGCAATTGTTCCAAAAAACTCGGCAAAAGTATTTGATTCAGAATAGAATTTTTTTCCAAAAATCGAAAGGCTATTCTCTACCGATGAAAGCAAATAATTATTTCTTGAGTTCCAAACAAAGGATTTGCATTCAATATTGGTTTCGAAATCAACAACATTGCCATCAGAAAAAAAAGAGTTTTCGTCGAAAATTACATCGTTTAATTTTGTAGGGATAGATGCATCGCCGACCCCTCCACTTTGTATTGACCAGTGTGACTGGTCGTTCCAATTTCCGCTACCATTTACCCAAAATCTTTCTTGAGCAATAGAAGAAGCAGTAAAAATAAAAATTATGGCTATGGATATAATTGTTCTGAACGCATTCATATTCAGTAAGTTTAAGTTCATTTTAATAAATTCTGCTTTTGTACGAATTATCATGGTACAATGTTTCAATATGCTTGTAAATATAGCTTAAAAGAACAAATTTAAACTAATTCTTGAAAAAATTTATAAAATATATTTGATTTTTAGTTGTTTACGTATTTTTTTCAAGGAAAATAGATTGATATTTTAACAAAAACGAAATCATACCAATTCTATTTCCATATGACACATATGTGATTTTTTTAGATTCCCTTTTTCAAGGGAATGTGCCTCAAAAAATTACCACATACCCGCAAAAGCGGGTATCTTATTTTTAAATTGTGTCGGTCACATTGAATCGTAATTGGTATCATTTTTTTAAAACATTAAGGTAATTGTGTACACATTTAGTTGTTTTTAAGAATTTTAAAATCGTTTTTAATTATTCTAAATAAAAATTGCAAGATTCATTTTTAGTGTATATCTTTATTTCAGAAAAAATACAACTATGATTAACGAAGAAACAAAGAGCAGTGTTAAAAATCTTTTTATCGATTATCTTGAAAGAAATGGACATCGAAAAACGCCGGAAAGATTTGCCATTTTAGACGAAATTTATTCCCGCGATACGCATTTCGATATTGAAACGCTGTACATAATGATGAAAAACAAAAATTACAGGGTTAGCCGAGCAACGCTGTACAACACAATTGAGCTTTTACTCGAATGTAATCTTGTGATTAAACATCAGTTCGGAAAAAATATTGCTCAATTCGAAAAGGCATATCATTGTAAACAACACGATCATTTAATTTGTACTATTTGCGGAAAAGTAAATGAATTTTGTGACCCAAGAATACACGAAATTGAAAATTCTGCTGCTCAGCAATCCGATTTTACAATTTCGCATCATTCGCTTTACATATATGGCATTTGCAAGGAATGTAAAAAATAAAAATTGTTGAAACATTGTATAAAAAAGAATCTCTTATTTCGCAATAAGGGATTTTTTAATTCTTATTAACATCATTGATAAAAAAAACAAAAAATTATTACCTTGTCAAGCCGTTTATAAATGATTTTTTTAATACAAAAACACATGAAAGTAGATGTTTTATTAGGTCTTCAATGGGGAGACGAAGGTAAAGGAAAAATAGTTGATGCCATTACCCCAAAATATGATTCAGTTGTACGATTTCAGGGCGGTCCAAACGCAGGACATTCGCTGGAATTTAACAATATAAAACACGTTTTGCATACAATTCCGTCGGGAATTTTTCATAAAAATTCTATTAATGTGATAGGAAACGGAGTTGTGATTGATGCGGCTATTTTGAAAAAAGAAATTGAGGCAATTAACAAACTTGGGGTTGATGTAAGTCAAAAATTATATATTTCGAAAAAAGCTCATTTAATCATTCCCACGCATCGAATTCTTGATGCTGCACAAGAAAATGCCAAAGGGAAAGCCAAAATTGGCTCAACGCTAAAGGGAATTGGACCAACTTATACCGACAAAATTGCCCGAAACGGCTTGCGAATCGGCGATATTTTAACTCCAAATTTTATCGAAAAATACAATTCGTTAAAGCAAAAACATATTGATTTAATTAACTTTTTAAATTTTGCGTTCGAACTTGAAGAACTTGAAAAAGAATGGTTTAAAGGAATTGAATTGATTAAAACCCTAAAAATTGTGGATTCCGAATATTTTGTCAATAATTTATTGAAAGAAAATAAAAAAATATTGGCAGAGGGAGCTCAAGGAACAATGTTGGACATTGATTTTGGAACCTATCCGTTTGTAACTTCGTCGAATACGGTTACGGCAGGAGCTTTGACTGGAATCGGAATTGCTCCGCAAAAAATCGGTGAAGTTTTTGGAATTTTTAAAGCGTATTGCACACGAGTTGGAAGCGGACCTTTTCCAACTGAACTGTTGGAGGAAACCGGAGAAAAATTGCGACAAATAGGTCATGAATTTGGTGCCACAACAGGTCGTCCGCGTAGATGCGGCTGGATTGACCTTCCTGCTTTGAAATACTCAATTATGATTAACGGGGTTACTCAATTAATTATGACCAAAGCCGATGTATTGAACGAATTTGACACGATAAAAGTTTGCACAGCATACGACATAAATGGAAATATTTCGAAAACCATTCCTTACGAATTAAGCGATGAAATAAAACCTATTTACAAGGATTTTAAAGGCTGGAAAACCGATACAACCAACATTAAATCGGAAGTCGAAATGCCGACAGAATTAAAAAATTATATAAAATATCTTGAAATAGAGTTAGAAGTTCCTATTACAATTGTTTCGCTTGGTCCCGATAGAAATCAGACAATTTATCGCTAAATGTATTTGTTTTGGCTCGTTTTAGTTACGATTGTTTGGGGCTCGACATTTTTTATTGTAAAAGATACCGTTGCCAGTGTTGACGAATACTTTTTGGTATTTGTTCGGAATTTATTGGCAACCATCCCGATGATTTTTTATGTGTTTTACAAAGACCGCAGAAATTTTTTTAACAAAGACGCTATCATAAAAGGCGGAATTATTGGATTTCTGTTATTCGGGACTTACATTTCGCAAACCATAGGATTAAAATATACTAGTTCGGGGCATAGTGCTTTTATTACAGGCTCGGCAGTTGTGGTAGTTCCGTTTATTTTATTGTTGTTTTTTAAAGAAAAAATGTCTCGAAATGGGATTTTCTCGATTTTGATAACATTTTTTGGATTGTTTTTGCTTACATACGACGTTGAAACCGATTTCAATATTGGGGATTTAATAACGCTTATAACGGTTGCAGCTTACGCCCTTCACATTGTTTCGGCGGGTAAATTTGTACAAAAAACTGCCGTGATGCCATTAATCATGTATCAATTTTTTTTCAGCACGCTATTTAGCTTAATCGGATTTTTTTTAATCAGCGATACTGATGTTGTTTTATCAACAAAATCAACGCTTGCCTTATTGTATTTGGGGCTTGTAGGAACATTGTTTTGCTATTTTGTTTCGGTTTGGATTCAAAAATATGTAAGCTCGGTTAAAGTTGCCTTGGTTTTTTCACTCGAACCAGTATTTGCTGCTTTTTTTGCATATTTGGCTCTGGGCGAAACGCTCTCGATTAAAGAATTATCGGGAATGGGACTAATTATGCTTGGTGTACTCCTTTATCAATTTTTTGATAATCGAAAAAAAGAAATCAAACATGAAACGACTCAATAAAGCCATTTCGGAAACTGGATTTTGCTCTCGCCGCAATGCCGACAAATTTATTGAAGAAGGCAAGGTTTGGGTAAATGGAACAAAAGCAACTATCGGACTACAAGTAAATGAAAATGATGTTATTAGCATAAACGGAAAAGTTATAAATAAAACAGTTGATAATATTTATTTACTATTTAATAAACCGATTGGGATTACCTGCACAACCGACATAAGTGTGAAAGGAAATATAATTAAATACCTTAACTATCCTGAACGAATTTTTCCGGTAGGACGACTCGATAAAATGAGCGAAGGCTTAATTTTTTTGACAAACGACGGCGATATTGTAAACAAAATTCTTCGTTCAAAAAATAATCACGAAAAAGAATATATCGTAACCGTTAACAAAACCATTACCAACGATTTTATCAAAAAAATGAGTTTCGGAGTTCCCATTCTGGATACAGTAACTCAAAAATGCGACGTTCGTCAACTAAATAATTTCACATTCAACATTATTCTTACACAAGGGTTAAATCGTCAAATACGGCGAATGTGCGAATATCTTGGATACGATGTAGTAAATCTGAAACGAACACGAATTATGAATATTTCGCTCGGAAATCTTGAAGTCGGAAAGTATCGAGCATTTACAAAAAAAGAATTAAACGACTTGCTTTCACTGGTAGAAGATTCGAGTAAAACCGAAGAAGCTTCGATTTAAACATTTTTGGCGAGATTCAACATTTTGGGAAATATCAAAATTGCTTTTCGATGATTTGTAAAATTATACCAATTCTATTTCCATATGACACATATGTGATTTTTTAGATTCCCTTTTTCAAGGGAATGTGCCTCAAAAATTACCACATACCCGCAAAAGCGGGAATCTTATTTTTAAATTGTGTCGGCCACATTGAATCGTAATTGGTATTAATAGTTCGGTCATATTTTGATTTCTCCTATCGCCGAAATGACAATGTGTAGGTTTACAGTTATTTACCATTCAGATTTGGATTTTACAAATAGAACACAGTCAAACGCACGCCAATTCAAAAGTCCTATCTATTAATGGTTACTATCATCGCTTTCACAATATTTTCAGCACCTTCGGCAATTTGTACAATGCTTGAATCTAGCATGTAACAAGGAGTCGTAAAAATTTTATGAATCTTGTCAATGGCAACTTCTCCATGTTTGGTTTCGATGTGATTTGCCCCGAATGATTTAATAGCACTTGCGGTATTTGTATCGTTTCCAATAGTTACATCGATGTTTCCAAGAACTCTGGCAACAATTACTGGCGAAATACATAAAGCTCCAATAGGTTTTTTATTAGAATGAAATTGTTTAATTATGGTAGCGATTTCTTCGTTAACAGAACATTTTTCTCCTATAAAGGCAAAATCCGATAAATTTTTGGCAACCCCAAATCCTCCAGGAAAAATAACAGCATCGTAATTTTTTTCCAAAAGTTCCGAAGTCGGTTTTATATTGCCTCTCGCAATTCGTGCTGATTCAACAAGCACATTACGTTTTTCCGAGCTGACCTGCCCCGATAAATGATTCACAACATGATACTGTTCAATGTCAGGAGCAAAAATATCATAGCTTGCTTCATGTTTTGCGATTCCATACAACGTAAATGTTGCTTCGTGTATTTCGGCTCCGTCATAAACGCCACAACCAGCTAAAATTACGGCAAATTTGATATCGTTTTTCATACAAAGTATTGTGGGTTGCTTATTTTCCTTTTGCTCCTAAAATTATTGAAATGGTATAAATCATAATTTTAAAATCGACATACAACGACATATTTTCGATATAAATTATATCGTATTTTAATCGTTCAATCATTTGGTCAACATTTTCGGCATATCCGTACTTTACTTGCCCCCAAGAGGTAATTCCTGGTCTAACTTTCTGTAAGTGAAAATAATGAGGTGCTCGTTGCACAATTTGATCAATAAAGTACTGACGTTCAGGTCGAGGACCAACCAACGACATATCGCCTTTAAGCACATTGTAAAATTGAGGCATTTCGTCTAATCGAGTCTTTCGCATAAACAAACCAAATCGTGTAATTCGACTATCGTTTTTACTCGATAAAGCTGGTCCATTTTGTTCTGAGCCTACAAACATTGACCGAAATTTGTAAATCATAAATGGTTTACCGTAAATCCCGATTCGTTCGTGACTATAAAAAATTGGACCTTTCGACGACATTTTTACTCCAACTATTAGAGCTAAATAAACCGGAGAAAAAACCGTCAATGCCAAAATAGAAACAAAAACATCAATTACTCGTTTTAAATTTTCTTGCCATGCAGGCATCAAATCGTGAGATATTTGAATAAGTGGAGCATCAAATATATTCGACATTTTAACCGAGCCTGTTAAAATATCGTACATATCGGGAATTACCTTAATAATCACATTTGTTTCGTCAAGAATTTGAATTATTTTATTTATCTCATCGTGTTCCGATGATTCAATGGCAACAACAACTTCTTCGACTTTTTTTTCAGCAATAATTTCTTTTATGGCAGATAATTTTCCTAAATGAGACAGATTGCTTCCTAGTAGATATTCTTCTTTATCGTGAATACTGATAAAGCCTACAAAATTGTTCCCAGTTGATTCTTCTTTTGATTCGAATTCAAGAAACAAGTTTAAGGCCTTTTCGTTGCTTCCTATTATTAGCGTGTTAAAATATATTGTTTTTTCTCGAATTTTATGTATTATTCTAGTCGAAAGTATAATTCTTGGAATATATGTCAGCACAAAATGTAGTCCAAGCAAAGTTGAAAATGAAAAATAATAGGTTTTGTACGAATAAACAGTATCGTCGAGAATGAGCATGAAAAATATTAACACAACCCCAATAAGAGTTAGTAAAATAGTTTGCCCTAATTCTTTAAGTCGTGAGCGTCGATATACTTTCTTGTAATATCCGTTTGTGTAATATAAAAGCACCCAAAACAATGGAATAAAAACCAAGCCTAAGTAAAAACTTTTATCAAAATAAACGGGAATATCATATCCAAATTTTTGAGGTTCAACATATATTTTTCTGAAAATAAAAAATAACGTCCATGCTAATGTTGACGATAGTATATCGAAAAATACGTACAAAAAAGTATCTAGTCTTTTATTCATCTTGATATGTGATAACTTTAATGTTGTCGATGCTAATTTGAGCATCGGGAAAACTTTTTTCTTTGTTTGCTCCTATAAATAAATGAAAATACAAAGCTGTCTGATATTCATTCAAAAAATCAGTCAAGTCAATGTATATTTTATTCCATTTTCCTCCAGTTTCATTCAAATAGATAACAGGATCTTGAATAACACTAGTACTTGTAGTTGCAAAAATTCCAACAGCAAACTGATTGTTGCCAACATAATTCAAATCTAAATCCGACTTATAATCCATTTCAACGTAAACTTTTGTCATGTTTACTGGCAAAAACAGCGAGTCGTACGATTTGCATTCAAAAAAAGTATGATTTGAATCAAGTACAATCATTCCTGAACGATAACCTTCGAAAACATCAATATTCGAATGAATTAAATCGGTATCGCTTTTTTCTGTTGTTACGAATTTTAATCCAGGATCTTCAAAATCTTCAATTAACATAAAGTTAAGGTTGTCTTTATATGAAATTTGAGGGGTTATATGTTTATTTTCACCCGAAGTAAGGGTTATATCCATTTCTTCCCAATTGTAAAATTCATATATTTCGCGGCTTGCGGCTATTCCGTTGTTTTTTATTCCTGCACGAATTATTAATGCTCGGTCTCCAGTTTCAAGCACAGGAAAAGTTGCCGGAAGCTCGTAAATTCCTTGCAGATTTCCGTCAATATTTATCCAAACATCGGTTATCTTGCTTGAATTTGAACCTTGAGTCAGAATATCTGACGAAACAATAAAGCTATCAATTGTTATCGTAGCTGGAATAGTCTCATCTGGATTGATGATGTCGCAACTTTCTAAAGAAAAAAAAAGTAAAAATATAATGTGGAAAAAGTAAATTATTCGCATTAAATGTTGATTCATTTTTAACTCGTTACAGCTAACGGATAAATAAATAAAATATTGCCAAATTTAATCAAAAAATTAGGATTGATTTACCGTCGTTTTCATTTTATCTAAAATGGCATGTGCAACATTCAATGCATTAAAACCATCTTCTGCACTAACCAACGGATTTTTATCGTTAACAATGGCATCGAAAAAACTATTCAATTCGTCTTCAATGGCGTTGTTCAGAACAACTTCTGGCTTTTCGATATTGATTTGTTTTATGCCACGACCTTCACCCAAATCTACATTTATGGCTAATGGGTCTGGCTCGCCCAGAACATCTGTTATACGAATTACTTCTGTTTTTTTGTCGAGAAAATCTACCGATATGTATGCGTCTTTCTGAAAAAATCGACTTTTTCGCATATTTTTTAATGAGATTCGACTTGCTGTTAAATTTGCAACACAGCCATTATCAAACTCTAATCGGGCATTAGCAATATCGGGCGAAGAACTTACAATAGAAACTCCACTTGCACTTATTTTTTTTACATTCGATTTTACAGTACTCAATACAATATCTATGTCATGAATCATTAAATCAAGCACAACCGAAACATCTGTCCCTCTTGGGTTAAATAGGGCTAATCGATGCGTTTCGATAAACATTGGATTTTGAATATACGATTTTGCGGCATTAAATGCAGGGTTAAAACGCTCAACATGTCCAACTTGAATTTTTACGTTTGCTTCTTGGGCAAATTTTATCAAACTTGCAGCCTCTTCAACCGTGTATGTTAGAGGCTTTTCGATGAAAACATGTTTTGTTTTTTTTATTGAATCTACTGCACAATTATAATGTGCTATTGTATTCGTAACAATATCGACTGCATCAACGGCTGAAATTAATTCGTCGGGGTCGCTAAATGCCTTGATTCCGAATTCTTTTTCAACTTCTTTCGTTTTTACCTTATCCGAATCGTAAAATCCAACCAACTCAAAATTTTTATTTCTTTTTAAGATCGAAATATGAATTTTCCCTAAGTGACCTACCCCAAATACTCCAATTTTCAACATTCTTAATGCTTTATTGTGTTATATCACAAATCTAAACTATAATATTTTGTTAATTTTTATATCAACTTATAATTTATCAACGATTTTACGTTGAAAAGTTTTAATACTATTTCGCTAATATACATAGGTTTAAATTGCACGTTTGCTAAATTTGCAATTACAGAATATGTCATTAGATACTTATCAACATAAAGGAAAAAGGCAACGGCTGGTCGAAGAACTTAAAAAAAAAGGAATTGTCGATGAAAGCGTTCTTGCTGCAATTGGAAGGGTTCCTCGCCATTTGTTTATGGAAGATCTCGAAAATCTAGCATACATAGATAAGGCGTATCCTATTTCTTCAGGGCAAACCATTTCTCAACCATATACCGTTGCTTTTCAAACACAATTATTGCAACTCAAAAAATTCGATAAAGTTTTAGAGGTTGGAACAGGCTCTGGTTATCAAACAGCTGTTTTAATCGAAATGGAAGCAAAAGTTTATACTATTGAACGTATCCATGAATTACATATATTGGCCATGAATCTTCTTCCAAAACTCGGATATAATCCACATTTTTTCTATGGAGATGGGTATGAGGGTAAGCCAACTTACAGTCCATTTGATAAAATTTTAATTACTGCTGGAGCACCTATTATTCCAACCGAATTACTAAATCAATTAAAAATCGGAGGTGTTCTGGTAGCACCTGTTGGTGAAAATGATAAGCAGATTATGACTTGGATTAAAAAAATTGATGAAGTAAATTTTGAAAAAAGAACTTTCGGTAATTTTTCTTTTGTTCCTATGTTAAAAGGTGTAAAATAAATTTCGGAACTAAAACAATCCCCCTCTCTCGCAAGCGTCCGCTTGTGAGCTGTAAGTTTGTTGCTAGAATAGTTAACAATGCTGAAGATTATGTATATAGTAGTGCTTTAGATTATGTTGAACAAAAAGGAATGATAAATGTTGAGTTGCTACAATAATAAAAATCACAAGCCGACGCTTGTGAGAGAATAGGGAAACAATATCAATACAATTACAAGAAGTAACTATAACACCTTAAATCTATTTGCATGAAAAATTATATATATATAGCACGGTCTTTTATTGTTGTCTTAATATTAATGTGTAATACCAATTACGATTCAATGTGACCGACACAATTTAAAAATAAGATACCCGCTTTTGCGGGTATGTGGTAATTTTTTGAGGCACATTCCCTTGAAAAAGGGAATCTAAAAATGTCATATGGAAATAGAATCTATCTAACTCAAGCATAACTGCCTGATAATTAACTACTAAACAAAGCTAGAGGCTTATTTCTAATCTTTATACTATTGGCAATTGGTATTACTAGCCTTATTTTAAATTACTAGAAAACATATTTTGATGCAAAGAGCAAATTTGTACGCAAATCGAACCGCTGTATGAGAGAACCTCTCGTACGGTTTTGAGAGAGGTTTAGGGGTGAAATTCCCCTTTTCCTACTCGACTAACAGCCGTTATTCCCTCTCAATAAGATAATTAGGAATAATCGTGTTTATAAATGTAAAAATACTGTCAGAACAAGCAATATGGTCAAGTTCCGTAAGTTGTTTAAATAATAACTGGTAATTAGTCACATTAGCTTTTATACTTCTCTTTAAGTGAATAAG
Organism: Bacteroidetes bacterium GWF2_33_38; assembly: GCA_001769505.1. GTDB lineage: Bacteria > Bacteroidota > Bacteroidia > Bacteroidales > GWF2-33-38 > GWF2-33-38. The sequence continues at coordinate 18,304 of MEOF01000038.1, read as the reverse complement.
GTCATTTCTTAATTCAATAATCAGACAAATATTGTCATAATCTTTCCCATTTGTTTGTTGGAAATCGATTCCTGTCAATTGTGGAATTACTTGTCTAAGTTTAGTATTTATGTCACACCATTCTATTTCGCTTTTTGTTTTTAATGAGCCGTCAATAGTCAGTTCTAAATTGTCCTCCAATAATTGATTTATAAATCCCTCTATAGTTGTACTTAATAGAATAATTCCCTCCGAAGTCTCTTGAAAATATTCAATGAAACTTTCGTAATGATAATCTATGTTAAAATGCTGTTCTTCGGCGTAAAGTTTATTTTTTATTGAATAGGATTTTTCTAAGTGCTCATTTGCAGATTTGTAGTAGATACAAATTGGGTTTGGTTCAGGGAAAGTAAATAATTTTTTCTTGTCTCTCGATGTCTTAACTTGAGTGTTTACAAAATTTCTATCGCCAACTTTACTTGCAATTATTACTCCTGGTGATTTACTCGCAATCGAATAAATTTTAGATAATAGCTCTTTTGTTGCTTCTTGACTGATTCCTAATTTAGTAAGGTCAAAATGTTTCTCGTCAACAACGTGAATATCCAAATTTGCGAAGTCTGTCAACGGTAATAACTCTATTTTCTTAAATTGCCTCATAGTTGAGTGTTTATAATGGCTGTTAACTCTTTTATACATACACCAAAAGGTACTGGTTATTTTTATAAATGTACAAAACATTTTTCATATACCCACAAAAACGACAATTTTTGTTAAAACTTTAAAAACTATTTACATTAAAATAGTTTCCAAAGTATTTTTGTATATATTTGCAGCATGGAAGAAAATAGAAAAAATATTTTATCGAAAGTTGCCGAATTATTCCAAAAATATGGAATAAAAAGCGTTACAATGGACGACATTGCTCGCGAATTGTCGGTTTCGAAAAAAACATTATATAACTATTTTACCGACAAAAACGATTTGGTAAAAAAGTTTGTTGCAGAAGTTTTGGATAATAAATCGCACGAAACAATTTTTTTGAGCGAACATTTGAATGCAATTGAGGAACTAATTTATGTAAATAAACACGTAAATCAAATGTTAAAAGATTACAATCCTGCAATGTTTTATGATTTAAGAAAATATTATCCCGAAACTCACAATGAGATGATTAAAATACGTAGAGGAAAAATTCACAACGCTATTTTAGCAAATCTAAAAAAGGGAAAAATTGAAGGTATTTATCGAAAAGAAATGGATGAAGTAATTATTGCAAAACTTCACGTTTCGAGAATTGATAGCTTAATAGAAAACAAATATTTTACAATCAACGAATTTACTTCACCACAATTTACCAAAGAAATTTTTACCTATCACATACGTGGTATAGCCAACGAAAAAGGAATCAAAATTTTTGAAGATTTATTAAAAAACGAAAATCACAATGAATAAAATCAACCTAACATCAGTCGTTTTGATGTTTATTTTTCAATTTGCAACAACCAGTTTTTCGCAAGAACAAGCTCAGAGCAGTTTTGCTTTGCAACAAGCTATTGATTACGCAAAAGAGAATAGTGCAAATGTCAAAAATGCAAAACTCGACCTCGAAATTGCCAAAAAGAAAATTTGGGAAACTACCGCAATAGGTTTACCTCAGGTTAGTGGAAAAATATCAGGCACATATATGCTTACGGTTCCTTCGACACTCGAGGAATTTTCTTCGTTAGGAGCGTACTTTGGCGATATTTACGGAATGATTGCATCTTTAGCCGCACAAACCGGAAACATGTCGGTATTGATGAAACTCGACAGCCTTGCCGATGAATCGGAAGGAGAAGAAGAAAGCTCAATCGATGATATTCGTTGGGGTTTAACAGCCGACATAACAGTAAGTCAGCTTATTTTTAGCGGAGCTTACATAGTAGGATTACAAACCTCGAAAGCGTATAAAAATTTGTCGGAAATTGCCATAAGCAAATCAGAGATAGATGTAGTTGAAGCCGTAACAAATGCATATTACATTGTGCTAATTACTGAAGAAAATAAAACGCTTTTAGATTCTACTTTTAAAAATACATCAGAATTGTTGAAACAAATTACCGAAATGAACAAACAAGGTTTTGTCGAAGAAACCGACGTTGATCAATTGCGACTTACTATAAGCAATATTAACAACGCATTGGAAATGATTAGACGACAAAACGAAGTTGCAAAATTATTATTGAAGTTTCAAATGGGTTATCCAATGGAAAATAGTATTGAACTAACCGATAAACTCGACGATTTAATGACTTCGTCGGATATGACATCCTTAATTTCGAGCGACTTTAACACCACAGGAAACATTGATTTTAAATTACTCGAAATGCAAGAAAAACTTGCCCAAATGAATGTGAAATATCAAAAATCGACCTTTCTGCCCGATATCGTAGCTTTTTACTCACATCAAGAAAATTTTAATAAAAATTCGTTTTCGTTTACTCCCCCCAATATGGTTGGAGTTAGTATGAGCATACCGATTTTTGGAAGTGGAATGAAATTGGCAAAAACTAAACAAGCTCAGCTAAGTCTCGAAAAAATCGAAAACGTTAAAACACAAGTAACGTCCGGTTTACTAACGTCATACAACGAAGCTAAGTCGAGTTTACAAACAGCTTATGCCCAATATTTAAACAATAAAGACAATGTTAAATTATCTGAAAAAATATATAACAAAACCATTATCAAATACAAAGAAGGAGTTGCTAGCAGTTTAGAATTAACACAAGCTCAAAATCAATATTTGCAAACACAAACAACGTATTACACATCAATAATTCAACTTCAAAGTGCAAAAACAAAACTCGAAAAACTTTTAACTAAATAAATTAATGACATAATTTGCTAATATGCTAATGTAAAAAATTGCGTTCAACTTTAAAAACTTTATGAACTTTACAAACTTGATGAACTTTAAACTTAAAAATATGAAATTAAAATTATTAGCCGTTTTGATAAGCATTTTAGCTATTTCTTGTGGCAAAAACAACAATCAGAAATCGACTTCAGAAAACGAAAATACAGGTACTGCTGTAACAATTTTAGAAGTTAAAAAAGACACATTTAATCACTTTATTGAGGTACAAGGAAAAGTCGATGGCGACCAAAATGTAGTTGCAAATCCAAAAACTCCAGGAGTTATTACTCAAATTTTTGTAAATGTTGGCGACCATGTGTCAAGCGGTCAAGTTTTGGCTCAACTCGATGATCAAATTTTGGCTCAAACCATGAAAGAATTGAAAGTTTCTTTAGAATTTTTAACCGAAATATACAACAAACAAAAAAATCTTTGGGATCAAAAAATTGGTTCCGAAATTCAATATTTGTCGGCAAAAAACAACAAAGAAAGTTTGGAAAATAAACTTAAAACTCTTCAAGAACAGTTAGATATGTACAAAATTACGTCGCCAATAAACGGAACTATCGAAGAAATTGGAGTAAAAATTGGACAAATGGTTAGTCCGGGACTTATGGTTCCTTTCAGAGTTATCAATTTTTCGAAAATTAAAGTTGTTGCCGATGTTTCAGAGGGTTATAGCGACAAAATCAAAAAAGGCAACGAATTGATAATTAAATTTCCTGACATCAATCGAGAAGTTAAAGCAAAAGTTGATTTTGCAAGTCGATATATTAATCCCGTTAACCGAACTTTTTTAATTGAAGCATATCTTAATCCAAGCGAAATGGAATATAGAGCCAATATGTTGGCCACCATTCAAATAAAAGATTATGTTTCGACCGAAGTTTATAAGCTTCCTATAAATTTAATTCTTTCGTCCGAAACCGAAAAATACGTGTTCGTTGCCAAAAAAGAAGCAAATGGATGGCTTGCGAAGAAACAAACCGTTAAAATCGGACAAACGTATAATGGAATCTGTGAAGTTACCTCAGGACTTGAAGATGGCGACAAAGTTTTAACTTCAGGATTGTTAGAAATTGAAGATGGCGATTTAGTTAAATTATAAAATGTTTCTTATGACAAGGGAGCACGCTCCCTTGTTGGAATTTCTAAAAAAACAAATATTATGAACCAAAAATATAAAGAATTCAAGCCTACAAGTTGGGCAATCGATAACAAAACAACCATATATTTGATGGCTGTTATTGTTGCCATATTTGGTGTAATTAGCTATAATTCAATTCCAAAAGAGCAATTTCCAGAAATTGTAATCCCAACCATAATTGTAAACACTATTTATCCAGGAACCGCACCAAGCGATATCGAAAATTTGATTACTCGCCCCATCGAAAAAAATATCAAATCAATCAATGGAGTTAAAAAAATCACTAGCAATTCGGTTCAAGATTTTGGAACAATTGTAGTTGAATTTAATCCCGATATTGACGTTACTGATGCCAAACAAAAAGTAAAAGATGCGGTCGATAAATCGAAAAATAATCTCCCAAGCGATTTAAAAACCGACCCATCGGTTATGGAGGTTTCTTTTTCTGAATTTCCAATCATGCAAATAAATGTTTCGGGCGATTACGACTTAGACCGACTTAAAAAATATGCCGAAGAGGCTCAAGACCGAATTGAAAGCGTAAAACAAATTACACGAGTAGATATCGTCGGAGCATTGAGTCGAGAAATACAAATCAATTGCGACATGTATAGAATGCAGGCAACAAACTGTACTTTTGGCGATATAGAACGAGCCATTGCCTATGAAAATATGACCATCTCTGGTGGTTCTATTGATATAAAAGGAATGTCTCGAAGTATTCGTATCATTGGTGAATTTAACAATGTTGAAGAAATAAAGAACATAACCTTTAAAACTTCGGGCGGTGCAATTGTTGTATTAAAAGAAATCGCCGAAGTGGTTGATAGTTTTAAAGAACAAGAAAGCTTCGCTCGTTTAGACGGAAAAAATGTAATTACACTAAATGTTATCAAAAAAAGTGGAGAAAACTTACTCGATGCTGCCGATCAAATCAGTACAATTTTAGACGATTTAAAAGAACACAAATTTCCAAAAGATTTGAATATTGTTGTAACCGGTGACCAATCTAGTTTTACAAAAACAACACTTGCCGATTTGAATAACACAATTATTATTGGATTTATTTTAGTTACAATTATTTTGATGTTTTTTATGGGATTTACCAACGCAGTTTTTGTTGGTTTATCGGTTCCGTTATCAATGGCATTGGCTTATATAGTAATGCCAGGAATAGATTTTACCATGAATATGTTGGTAATGTTTTCGTTTATTTTTGCACTTGGAATTGTGGTTGACGATGCAATTGTAGTTATTGAAAATACTCACCGTGTTTTCAAGCAAAATAAAGGTAAACTGAACATTACAAAATCCGCTAAATTTGCAGCCGGAGAAGTGTTTTTGCCAATACTTTCGGGAACATTAACTACGCTTGCTCCATTCTTTCCATTAGCTTTTTGGCCAGGAATTGTGGGTAAATTTATGTACTTTATTCCTGTTACGTTAATTATTACGCTGTTTGCTTCCTTGGTTGTTGCTTATATTATAAATCCGGTTTTTGCGGTTTCGTTTATGACTCACAACGAAGATGAAGAAGCTCCAAAAAAGAAAATAATTATACGAAATTCTATAATTTTCGGCCTAATTGCAGTAGTTTTTCACATTATTCATTGGTCTGGACTTGGAAATTTCACCATTTTTATAGCACTTTTCTATATTTTCCATAACATTTGGGGATACAGAGCAATTATTTGGTTTCAACACCACGCAATACCTACAATGTTAAACAAATATGAAAAATTATTACGATGGACCTTAGAAGGTCGTCGTCCGATTTGGTTACTTTCTGGAATGGTAGTTTTATTTTTTTCAACTATAATTTTAACTGGAATTGCAAAACCAAAAGTTGTGTTTTTTCCAGATAATGAACCAAAATCGATTGTTGTTTTTGCCAAATTTCCAGTTGGAACCAGCGTAAATCATACTGATTCGGTAACAAAAATAATTGAAGAAAAAATAAATGAAACCATAGGAAAAGATAATAATGTTATTGAATCAGTTGTGTCAAATATTGCTTTAGGTGCAGCTGAAAGCACTTTCGATAATTTCACACAAACTTCAAACAGAAGTAAAATCACTATTAATTTTGTTGATTTTTCAAAACGAGGAGGAATCTCAACAACAGAATATTTAGATAAAATTCGTGAAGAGCTGAAAAGAATCCCTGGTCCTATTATTACTGTTGATAAAAATCAAATGGGACCTCCTACCGGAAAACCAATAAATATTGAATTAGCCGGAGAAGATTTGGAAGAACTTTCAGCAACATCTCAAAAATTAATAAAATATATTGACTCGCTAAACATTGCTGGTATTGAAGAGTTGAAATCAGATTTCGTTAAATCGAAACCAGAAATAGTAATTGATATTGATAGAACTCGTGCGAATCGAGAAGGCGTTTCTACAGCTCAAATAGGTATGGAAATCAGAACGGCAATTTTTGGAAAAGAAATTACCAAATATCGCGAAGGCGAAGATCAATTTCCAGTTCAAGTTCGCTTAAATAAAAATATTAGAGATAACATTGATAAAATTTTGAACTCGAAAATAACGTATCGTGATATGAATACCGGAATGTTACGTAGTATTCCTGTTTCATCAGTTGCGAAAATTCAATATTCAACTACTTATGGAGGAATAACTCGTAAAAATTTGAAACGCGTAATTACAGTTTCGTCAAACGTATTAACAGGCTACACAGCAAATGAAATTGTAAGTAAAATTGAAAGCGAAATACCAAAATTCCAAAATGCCGAAAGTGTTGATATTAAAATGACAGGTGAAAAAGAAGACCAAGCAGAAACGGGAGCATTTTTAGGAAAAGCAATGTTATTGTCATTAGGTTTGATTTTGGTAATTTTAGTAACACAATTCAAATCGTTCACAAAAACAGCAATTATTCTTTCTCAAATTTTGTTTAGTGTTATTGGAGTTTTAATTGGATATATTGCTTTTGGAATGACAATTTCGATTATTATGACAGGGCTAGGAATTGTTGCTTTGGCAGGAATTGTGGTTCGAAACGGAATTCTGTTGGTCGAATTTACGGATGTTTTGCGTGAACGAGGCATGAAAACCCGGGAAGCTATAATTCAAGGCGGAAAGACAAGAATTACCCCCGTTGTATTAACTGCTTCAGCAACTATTATTGGGTTAATTCCTTTGGCAATAGGCTTTAATATTGATTTTGTTTCTTTGTTTACCGATTTAAATCCGCATATTCACATTGGTGGCGATAGCACTATGTTTTTTGGTCCATTGGCTTGGACAATTGTTTTTGGACTTACTTTTGCAACTTTCTTAACCTTAGTTTTGGTTCCTGCGATGTACTATTTAATGACCGTATCAAAAAATAAATTAAAACGAAATAAGTCGAATCGAATTTATCGAAACACTCAAAAATAGAAATGTTTTTTTGCAATTTCAATTAAACAAAAAAATGGTCGAATTTAACATCCGACCATTTTTTTTTGAGAAAATTAGTCTCTTATTTTTTCAATAAAATATTTAATTCGTCAAGCTGAGCTTTTGATATATTCGACGGCGAATTAATCATTACATCGCGACCCGAATTATTTTTTGGAAAAGCAATATAATCGCGAATAGAGTCCGTCCCTCCAAACATAGCACAAAGTCTATCAAATCCTAGTGCAAGACCTCCGTGTGGTGGAGCTCCATATTTAAACGCATCGAGTAAGAATCCAAATTGCTCTTTTGCTTCTTCATCGGTAAAGCCAAGGGTTTTGAATATTTTTTGTTGTAAACTATCGTTGTGAATTCTAATTGACCCACCTCCGATTTCAACACCGTTTATTACCATATCGTAGGCATTTGCCATTACGTTTGCGGTATCTGTATCCAGTTTGTCAATATCTTCTGCTACTGGAGATGTAAATGGGTGATGTTTGGCATAAAAGCGTTTTGTGTCTTCATCCCATTCAAACATAGGAAAATTCACAACCCATAGTGGAGCGTATTTTTTTGAATCCCGAAGTCCAAGTTGATTTCCCATTTCAAGTCGAAGTTCGTTAAGGGCTTTTTGTGTTTTTTCTTTATTTCCAGCTAATACAAGAATCAAATCGCCTTTTTTTGCTTGGAATACTTCTGCCCATTTTTTAAGCTCGGTTTCGCTGTAAAATTTATCAACCGACGATTTTAATGTTCCGTCAAGATTATATTTTACATAAACCAAACCATTGGCACCAACCTGTGGGCGTTTAACAAAATTTGTAAGTTCGTCGAGTTGTTTTCGAGTGTATTCTGAGCATCCTTCCGCACAAATTCCAACAACAAGTTCGGCATCGTCGAATACTTTAAATTCTTTTCCTTTAACGAGTTCGTTTAACTCAATAAATTTCATTTCGAAACGAATATCTGGCTTATCAGAGCCATAATATTTCATTGCTTCGTCATAAGTCATTCGTTTAAACGTTCCAATATCAACGCCTTTTACTGCCATAAAAAGATGTTTTGCTAAGCCTTCAAACATATTCAAAATATCTTCTTGCTCAACATACGACATTTCACAATCGATTTGTGTAAACTCTGGTTGTCTGTCGGCTCGTAAATCCTCATCTCTGAAGCAGCGAACAATTTGAAAATACTTGTCATACCCAGCAACCATTAATAATTGTTTAAAGGTTTGAGGCGACTGTGGCAGAGCATAAAATTGACCTGCATTCATTCGCGAAGGAACAACAAAATCGCGGGCTCCTTCAGGAGTTGATTTTATCAAATACGGAGTTTCTATTTCCATAAAGTGTTGCGAATCAAGATATTTACGAACTTCGATCGCAATTTTATGTCGGAGAATTAAATTTTGTTTTAATGGCTCTCTTCTCAAATCAAGATATCGATATTGCATGCGAATTTCTTCGCCACCATCACTTTTGTCTTCAATCGTAAAAGGAGGAGTTGCAGCTTTGTTTAAAATGTTAAGTTCATCAACAAGTATTTCGATTTCTCCTGTTGACATTTTAGGATTTTTTGATTCTCGCTCAATTACTTTTCCGCTTGCTTGAATCACAAACTCTCGTCCAAGTTCTCTAGCCTTATTGAAAACTTCGGCTGATGTTTTGCTTTCTTCGAAAATCAATTGAGTAACACCATATCGGTCACGTAAATCAATCCATATCATTGAGCCTTTATCTCTTATTTTTTGTACCCAACCCGATAAGGTTACCTTTTTATTATTGTCCGATAATCTTAGTTCACCACAAGTATGTGTTCTATACATTTTATTCTAATTTTTATATTACTTTGCGAAAGTATAAAGAAAATATGATTTTTCGGAATTTTAAAATTCAATTATGATGGAATTGTTCTCCGACGAATATTTTATGAAAGAAGCTTTAAAAGAGGCTCAAAAAGCATTCGATAAAGGCGAAGTCCCTGTTGGAGCTGTTATTGTGTCAAACAATACAATAATTGCCAAAGGGCACAATTTAACTGAGACCTTAAATGATGTTACAGCACATGCCGAAATGCAAGTTATAACTTCGGCATCAGAATATCTTGGGAGCAAGTTTTTAAATGACTGTACGCTTTATGTAAGCCTTGAGCCATGTGTTATGTGTGCTGGAGCAATTACTTGGGCAAGGTTTGGCAGAATTGTGATTGGAGCAAAAGATGATAAAAAAGGTTTTTCGAAAATAAACCAAGAAATTATTCCCAAAACAGTAGAGTTAAAATATGGGATTTTAGAAAATGAATGTTCCGAAATATTAAGTCGGTTTTTTAAGAAATTACGATAAAACGAAAACAAGGGGTTATGCTCTTTTATTTACCACAAGGCAGAGCCTTGCGGGAGCTATGAGAGTATAAAACAATATCAGAAACCAAATATAGATTCACACATTAACAGAAATGTTCTTGAAATATTTTAATTCTTCAAAATTAATAGATGTTATTTCGGTGACATTAAACTCATTATCATACTTATTTGTCATAAATTCCATTATGTGATTAAGATTTTTTAATGCTTTTTTATAATGTTTTTCAAAAGTTAAATGTTCACTTTCAGAATCTAAATGAGGAGTACCATCGTTGAGAAGGTATCTTGAGCGTCTAGATAGATTAAGCAATGTTTTGTAATTAACAAATGTGTCATCATCAACTTTACAAAGAGACATCTTATTATTAGGATTTAAAAAAAGGTCTAAATCCCTATGTGTAATATAGTGAAGGTTTGCAGAAATTGCAACGTGAGCATTAATAAGATGTAATGCAGTATAAAAAGCAACCGTAACTTTCCAATCAACAGATTTTCCAGTATCGATTTCACCTAAAAATTTAAGATTTCTTTTTGCTTGTGATAGATGACTGTTAAAATTTGCCAATTTTCATTTGTTTATATTGGGAAGGGATTTCAAAATTATCTGATTTTTCAACAATTGTGGTGCTCAAATGATAATTGTATTTTTGTGCATAATAGTTTGCTTTCGCTTCCGATAAAATAAGATTTCTTTCCGCTAATTCATCATCGTCATTAATAACAGCCCATATTTTGAGTCCTGTTGATTTTGAGTCAAAAGCCAAATTACAAATAGCCGTTTTTCTTTCGTTAATTAACTCATTTATATACGTTAATATGACTGTTTCCGTTAATAGTCTATGCTTTTCTTTATCAATAGTATTAATCATTTTTTCAATGTTATTCGACATAACAATTTCATAAAACTCCTTTTTTTCTGGCGAAGCTAATCCAGATGATAATTGTATTTGGTCAGACTTTAGATGTGAAATAAAGCAAGTAAACCATTTATCATAGTCATCATGAAGGACGTCTTCTTCTTTGTAAGAAATCTTCTTTGTAGTAGATTTTTCTTTTAACATCATTGGTTATTTATTAAATATTAAAGAATAATTCCTTTGTTTTATTTAAAAAAATAATATTTAATTTGTTGAATATCAAAATTTAATTATCCAAGTTCTAAAATTTGAAGGTGTATATTTCAAAATTTGCACTTTCAAATATAGTGAAATATTTCATTTAAAATGAAATGTTTTCAAATATAATGAAATTTCGCTGAAAATCTATCGAGGATTCGGAGTTCGTTTTCCACAGCTTGTCTCAATCAATTTAATGTAGCATTTGCTACACGAAATAATATAAATTATATTGCAAAACATGACACAATGCTGAAAATTAATAAATGCTAAAAGAATTAAAAAGACGAAGCGAATGCTTCGCCAAACAAACTACGAAGAACAGGGACATAATTTAACTGAGACTTTAAATGATGTTACAGCACATGCTGAAATGCAAGTTATAACTTCGGCATCGGAATATCTTGGGAGCAAGTTTTTAAACGACTGTACGCTTTATGTAAGCCTTGAGCCATGTGTTATGTGCGCTGGAGCAATTACTTGGGCAAGGTTTGGCAGAGTTGTGATTGGAGCGAAAGATGATAAAAAAGGTTTTTCGAAAATAAACCAAGAAATTATTCCAAAAACAATAGAGTTGAAATATGGGATTTTAGAAAATGACAGTTCTGAAATGTTAAGTCGGTTTTTTAAGAAATTACGATGAAAAATGGAACTAATGTACAATGCTAAATTTGTACGAAAAAGCATTATTTAACCGTAAAATATAAATTCCATTCGGGAACGAACTAACATCAAGCAAAATCGGCTTATTATTAGCTGAATTTATTTGTCTTATTCTTTGCCCAGTAAGATTATAAATTGTTAATTGTTGATTGATTATTGTCGATTGATTATTGTCGATTATTAATTGATTGTTTGCAGGATTTGGATAAATCCTAGTAGAAACTCCGATTTCGTTTATACTTTGAATAATAGTGTCGGAAACCCCACAAGCATTGTTGTCTGTAATGGTGTAAGGATAAAATCCACTACATAAATCTTCAGCAACAAACGTATTCTGAACATTTATTGAATTATTCCAATTAATGCTGTAAGGTTTAAAACCTCCAGAGATTATCAATTCAATCGCACCACTGCATTCTTCCGGATTTCCCGAGATTATTGAAGAAACTTCTAGAACAGTTGGAACATCAACAATCTTTGACACTATAATGGTATCGTTATTTGAATCGGAAATGGTTACTGTATAATAATCAGCGTTTTCAACATTAATCGAGTTGGTTGATTGAGCAAGAGAATCGCTCCAACTAAACGAATATGGAGGAATTCCTCCCGATACTTGTGAACTTATTGTTGCGGTTTGATTGCAATCGTAATTAGTTTTCATAATTGCAGATAATCTATCGTAATCGTAAATTCCAAAAGTGTATTCACCAAGTAACAACGAGTCTGCAATTAAATACCCATAATACGCATTTCCTGCTTTGGTAAAAGGGCATATACTCCAATCAAAAGATGAGCTTGGGCGATATAAAAGAACCAAAGAATCAATCGAATTTGTTATAAGAGTATTGTCCAAATATCCATTTGTATTTGAAAGTTTATTGTAGTAAAACTTTCCTTTTGCGTCGAAAGTTTCGGGTATAATTCCATCGACTTTCCAATATCTTGTGTCTGAAAGAATTAATCCGTCTATCGGTTCTTTAAAGTTGTCAGGAGCAACCCAATTGTGCTCAACTCTCAGAAAAGCTGAGTCGGCAATATTAGAAACACTTGCGACAAAATAAGTTTTGTCGAAATCGTAATCTCCTATCGATTTAATGATTTTGTAATTATCAACTGTTGCATCACAAAGTTTTTCATCGATATCAACCATCACGATTTTAGGGTCAAAAGAAATTGAAAATGTTTCGCCTCCTCTTTCGCCTGAGAATTCGACAATGCGTGTCGTTGTATTCCAATTTTCGTCCATAAAAGTGAGTTCAACTCTGTTGTTATCAGCAAAATGATACCCACCACGATTTTTTTGTTTCATATAAACTGAAACATTGTATAATGCACCGTTTTGAGCAACGGCAAACGAATCAATCGAAAAGTGAGGAAAGCCAGGTGAAAATACCCACGTGTCGAAAAATGCAGTTAAGTCAATTCCCGAATATTCAGAAAATTTATCTCGCATTTGAAAACTAGAGATTGGCTGATAAGCAAATTCGGCAAGTAATTGTTTTACAGACGAAAAGAACAGGCTATCGCCCAAATACCCACGCAACGAATGAGCAACTCCCGCTCCTTTTTCGTAAACAGTCGTACTATAAGTGTATTCGTGCGGGATTCCATAAACAGCTCTAAATCCATTATCTTCATGATGAAGTAATCTTAAATTATAAGCATGCTCGTTTCTGATATAATTTTTTGCTTCTTCAACTCCGTACAAATTTTCTATATATATAAATTCGCAAAATGAAGCCCATCCTTCATTAATCCACATATCTTCAGCGGCATTACATGTAATTAAATTCCCAAACCAATGATGTGCAAGTTCGTGTGCATATAAATATTCGCTGCCCAATCCTCCATCAATCGAAGAGGCGGGATAAGCAATGTTAGTAGCATGTTCCATTGCTCCACCGTTGAACGGAACAGAAACGTATCCAACTCGGCTCCACATATATGGACCAAACGAATTTTCATAAGCCGAAAGGATAGTTTTTAAATTAATAAATGAATTTATCGCTTTTACGCTATCTGTTGGAGCAACATATAAATTAATCGGAATCGCTCCATTTATTCCGTGAAATGTGTCGCAAACTAGTTTATAATCGCCTACAGCAACCGACGATAAATATGTTGGAATTTCTTCGTTTAATTGCCAATGAAAGGTTTTTGTGCTATCAGGGTTTATAATTGTTGATATTAGTTCTCCTCCGCAAATTGCTTTTTGTTCAGAAGATGTTTTTATTATAAAATCGTAACTAGCTCGATCAATAAAATCGTCGATACACGGATACCAAACTCGACCATAATTGTGTGGATTATCTTCAAAGCCAACACCAAGATTAAACGAATATCCTGAACTAAAATAAAAACCACCCCAGCCAGATGGGTCAATCGCAGGATATCCTTGATAATAAACATGAATCTTAAATGTATCATTTAAATTAAAACTTAATGGCAGAATAATTTTCAAAAGAGTGTCGTTGTGCGAAAAAGTTGCTGAAACCTCGTTTATAAAGACAGAATCAACCGTAAGTTTCAATAAATCTAAACAAACATAATTCAATCCTTGCATTTTAGAAATTGTTTCCAATTCTGTATTTCCCGAAATTGTGTATGGAATATTATTGGCAAAATCAAGATTTATGGTATAGTGAATTACGTCAATTGTATCGCTTTTTAATGAAGCATTAACATTATTAAAAAAATAGAATATTACGACAATTAAAATTGATATTTTATATTTAAACATGATGTAGAATTTTACAATTAAGTAAATTTATTAAAAATTTAACACTCTATAACAGCATTTCACCAAATTTATTGAATTCGGGCTAATTTTAAGTTTGTTACTAATTTTAAAATTCATACTTTTATTTTAATAAAATGACAGGTATGAATAAAATATTATTGATATTAATTGCGTTGTTTCTACTTTCTTTTCATTCTTATAGTCAAGACATTATTCGATATGTTGATGGAACCGAAACAAAAACAAAAATCGTTGAAACCACAAAAAATTATGTAATTGTAAAAGATGTTTCGACTGAAGTTAAAGATACAATACCTTATTTTGAAATTAAAGAAATACAATTTCCTAATGGTGAAATTATAAAATACACCGACCCTAATAAAAAAGTTAAAGAATATCAATTAAAAAATGTAGCCTTATCTATAGAGGCTCTTGAGATAATAAGAGGTGTCGTTTCAACTGATTTAGAGTTTTTTCTTGGAAATAAATCAAGTATAGTGATTCCTTTTGGGAAAGATTTGCATAGTTCAGATTTATACGCTGGGATTGATTTTAGATACTCGTTAAATAAAAATGAACTTTCGAATATTTATTTAGGTGCATGGAAATTAGGAACCGGGAACTTTCGATTTTTTATTGCCCCGGGTGCTATTTATATGAGAGAGAGAGTTGAGGCATCGGGGACAACAAATGTTATCAATAGAATGGCGGCATCATTATCACTTGGAACATCACTAAATTTAACTTGGGGCTTTTGCTTTTCTACTTATTTGGGTGTTGCTCCCGGAATGATTTTAGAAACCTCTGACTTCGAAGCAATTCCTGTATTCCGAATGACCGTTGGCTATAGGCTCACAAAAAGAAAAAATTAATTGCTTACTCCGTTTTTAGTAGATGTTTATTTTGTTGGCAAATCTTTTATATAAGCCGATATTCTTCATTATAAAATGATTTACAAAAATTCATAAATTCAGATTGTGATATTTTCGCAAATTACCATAGCTTTGCAGACTTTATTGTTTCTTTTTTAAGAATTAGTGAACCTTGAATAAATTTAAAAAGTTAGCGGGTCAAACAGCCATTTATGGTTTAGGAACAATCGTTCCTAGACTCCTCAATTATTTATTGCTCACACCGTTCTATACGTATATTTTTGCTCAAGGCAATTATGGAATTGTAACTGAGCTTTATGCCTATGTAGCCTTTCTGGTTGTAATTTTAACTTATGGAATGGAAACAACATATTTCCGTTTTGCCGAAAAAGAAGAAAACCAAAATCAAGTTTTTTCCACCGCTTTTATTTCACTACTTTTTACTACTAGTATTTTTATTATTCTTACATTATTCTTTTTACACCCGATTGCAAATTCAATTCACTACGAAAATAATAGTGAGTATATTATTTGGATGATTTTGATTGTTGGTCTTGATGCAATTTCTGCGGTTCCGTTTGCAAAACTAAGACAACAAAACAAAGCATTAACCTTTGTTATCATAAAACTTATTAATGTTGTCATAAATATTGGTCTAAACTTATTTTTTCTAAAATATTGTCCTAAAATATTATCAGATAACCCCGATTCAATTGTTCAGTATATTTATTCGGAAAATATTGGTGTCGGCTACGCATTTATTTCGAATTTGGTCGCCTCTATAATTTCATTTCTATTTCTGATTCCTATTATTTTTTCAAGTAAGTTGTGTTTTAATTTTCCGCTTTTAAAAAAAATGCTTCACTACACCTATCCCTTATTAATTGTTGGGGTTGCCGGTATTATGAACGAACATGCCGACAAAATCCTTTTAAAGCACTTTTTAATAATTCCCGATGGCGTAGTTAATAGTAAAGATTATATAATGAGCCAAATAGGCGTTTATGGTGCAGTGTATAAACTTGCAGTATTGATGACTATCTTTATTCAAATGTTTCGTTATGCAGCCGAACCTTTTTTCTTTGCTCAAGCAAAAGAAAAAAATTCGAATAAAACATATGCTGATTTATTAACGTATTTTACAATATTTGGATTGTTGATATTTCTTTCTGTTACGCTTTATATGGATGTAGTAAAATATTTTATCGGTCCAGAATACCGTGTAGGATTGGATATTGTTCCAATTATTCTATTGGCAAACCTATTTTTAGGTATTTACTATAATTTATCGGTTTGGTATAAATTGAAAAATTTAACAAAATACGGTGCAATTATCGCAATTTTGGGAGCAATTATTACGGTTGGATTAAATGTAATTTTTATTCCAATATATGGTTATATTGCATCGGCTTGGGCTACTTTAATTTGCTATGTTGCAATGGTTGTTGTTTCATATTTATGGGGACAGAGGTATATGAAAATTCCTTATTCGGTTTCAAAAATATCAATTTACCTTATTTTGGCAATAGCGATATATATTTTTAGCGATAATATTCACCCAGAGAGTAAATTAATTTCCTTATCATTAAATACTTTATATCTGTTAATTTTCGTTGTTTTTGTTTTTGCAATTGAACGAAATAAATTATATAAATTTAAAATTAGTTAACACATATGGATAAAAACAATTACTGTATAATTATGGCCGGAGGTGTTGGAAGTAGATTCTGGCCATTAAGTAGGTTGTCTCGACCAAAACAATTTCTTGATATTCTTGGAATAGGAAAATCACTTTTACAACAAACCTTCGATAGGTTCAATAGAATTATTCCTACAGAAAACATACTTATCGTTTCAAATTTAGAATATAAAGAATTAATTCTAAAGCAACTGCCTCAAATATCTGAAAGTCAAGTTTTGCTCGAGCCAATGAGGAGAAATACAGCTCCTTGTATTGCTTATGCAAATTATAAGCTATTACAACAAAATCCAAATGCAAATATAGTTGTAACTCCTTCAGATCATTTAATCCTGAAAGAAGACGAATTCCTCGAAACAATAGCAGAGGGATTAAAATTTACAAAGAGTAATAATGCATTGTTAACATTGGGAATAAAACCAACAAGACCTGATACTGGTTATGGTTATATTCAAGCTAGCGAAAGCGTACAAAATATTTCAAAACTTAAGATTGTTAAAACTTTTACAGAAAAGCCAGAATATGAAATGGCTAAATTCTTTTTTGAAAGTGGCGAATTTTTTTGGAACTCGGGAATTTTTATTTGGAATTTAGCTGCAATCAATAATGCTTTTGAGACATATTTACCTGAAATATATTCTTTATTTGCTGCCAAATCAAATAAATCAGAACCAGATTTCATAAAAGAAGTTTATGCAGAGTGCAAAAATATATCAATTGATTATGGCGTAATGGAAAAGGCTTCAAATGTTAATGTTTTATGTTCTGATTTTGGTTGGTCTGATTTAGGAACATGGGGGTCGCTATACGAATATTCTGCTAAAGATGAGAACAATAATGCTATTGCAGGAAAAAACGTAATGCTATATAATTCTAAAGATTGTGTAATTAATGTCCCAAGTGAAAAACTGGTTATATTACATGGACTTGAAGATTATATTGTTGTAGAATCTGACGATACGCTTTTAATATGCAAAAAGCAAGACGAACAGTATATTCGGCAAATTGTAAATGATGTGAAGATATCGAAAGGGGAAAAATACATATAAAAAAAGCCGCAAATGCGGCTTTTTTTATACGTATGACTTTCTAATATTCCCAAAGGTCGTGTTCTAATCTAAAAATATCTTCCTTAATTTTTTCAGACTCTAGAATAGCATCTAAGCCAAGTGCGTACTGATTAATCAAACGATTATCGTAAACATTTGTTTCTTGGAATATGTAACTACTGAACATTCTTTTAAAGAAAATATCGTCAAACGTTCTGCGTTCAGCATCATTAGTAGCATTAAAAACTTCGTGATTTGCTAGCAGAGGTCTGATAGAAGGGAAATACACCCAAAATATTTTTGATGTTTGCAATTCTTCTTCATCAACATCTTCTACTTTATAATATAATCTAAGAGGACATAAT
>MEOF01000037.1 GCA_001769505.1 Bacteroidetes bacterium GWF2_33_38 | reverse complement strand
TGCTCATATTGAAACAGGGGAGTTATATATGAGTTCTTAAAATAAGAGGCTTACAAAAATTAACCGAACTATTGTAATGAACGAGCTAATCGATTCTATTACGGAATCTAGAAAGAATACACAATTCCTACTTGAAAATTTCTTGGATTACCAGGTGTGAAACACAATTCTTCAACAGTTTCTGTTTCGTTTTTCAATCGAGTTTCGGTTGCAAATTGAGCCTCGTTCCAATCAACATTTAAAATATTTTCAACATTTACTGAAAACTTGAAATGTTTGTATTTATATGAAAATGAAGAATTTAAAAGTGTATAACCCAAAGCAACTATCGAATTATCTTCATTCGCTGGGCGACTTCCTACATGTCGGAAACGTAATGTTGCATCTAATCCTGATTTGTGTACAAAAGTTAAACCACCAGAAGCGGTAAGTTGTGGAGCTAATGGGATGTGATTTTCGCCATCGGGCAAACCCAAAACTGTTCCTTTTGAATAACAAACATCGGCATCAATCCACAACCAAGAATATGGCGAATAACGAGTTTCAAAATCAATTCCTTTTCGCTCGGTTGGACTACTCAATTCTGTAGTTCCACCATCGCCAACGTACACAAATTCTTCACTTAAATGCAAATACCAAGTTGCGAAACTAAGATGAACTTTGTTGAAAAGTTTGATTCTTAAACCAATTTCCGCTCCTGTTGCTTTCGGAATCGAATTTGAATTATATTGTTCAATATCAAAATTATACATACTTAACATATTTGCAATTTCTTGATTCGTGAATCCTTTTTCTTTCCAAGTATCAACCAATTGATTCACTTTTTGTCCAATTACAACATCTCGTCCATCGTTTGAATGAAAACCTTGTCCGAAATTCAAATAAACATCCAGATTTTTTGTAGGTTTTAAAATTGCACTGATTTTTGGACTAACAACCGATTTTTGTGCAACTCCCGAAACGTGAGGCAATCCATTATTTATCGAATCCAAGGCATTTCCAACATTATCGTATTTATCGAACGAAAAATAATCGTGTCGCAAACCAAGAATCAATCTAAATTTTGAACTAAATAAATATTCTTGTTCTGCCCAAGCAAAGAAATTTCGTTCAACAATATCGTCGTTTGTAAAAACAGATAATCTTTCTCTGTCGGGACTATGCCATAATTGTGCATTTACATTATCGCTTCGGTGTCCGCCACCTATTCGATTAATAATTGAGAATTTTTTCAAATTTTTCACAAATTTATAATTGGCATTTAACCCATATAAATATCGGTTATCAATTTGCTCAATCATATCGCCATTTACGCTGTCGGTAGCATACAGTGTAAAGTTTGAAAATAATTTAAAGTTATAATGACTTGCAAACGATTGAATTTCGAGTTCACTTCCATCGTTTGCTTTAAATTTGTAGTTCATACTCAAGTTTTGACGTCCAGTGATTCCGCCTTCTAAATTATCGATTCCGTTGAAACGAGAAATAATTCCCATATCAATTGCACGTTGGGGAATTTGTCCCGAAGCATTCCAACTCGACGAATATCCGCCAGCAGAAACTGTTAATTTGCTATTTTTTGAAATGTTTGAAAAATATTTTCCAAAAACATTAAAACGTTCCAATTGTTGCGGACTTTCAAATGGTCCATCGGTTTTATAATATTGGGTTGCTATGTAAGCATTTTGTTCAGCTCCGCCATTGTCAATTTGATACATCATTGTATATTTTTGAGTATTGAAACTTCCCATTTCGAGTTTCAAAATATTCTCGTCTAAAATATCTTTGGTTTTTAAGCTTATGGCTCCAGCTGTCGCAAAATCGCCAAATTTTGCAAAATAAGTTCCTTTGTTTACTTCAATATCATCAACAGTTTCGGCAATTAAAAAATGTAAATCGGCATATCCTTGTCCGTGTCCGTGACTTACCATATTTACAGGCAAACCGTCAACATTTATCGAAATATCGGTTCCATGGTCGCAGTCGAAACCTCGAATATAAATTTGCTCAGCTTTCCCGCCACCAGCGTGTTGTGCAATGATTAAACCTGGGACCAATTGTAACAATTCTTGTGTTGAACGTGTGGGTTTGAGTGCAATATCAATTTTTCTAATTTGATTTGATGAGGCTGCGGTTCTTGGAAGTTCGCTTTGAACAACAATTTCATCAATATCATTTATCTTTTGTTCCATCTCGAAATTTATTTCAATCGTCTGATTTTCTTTATTATCAACAATTTGTGTTACATTTTTGTAGCCCAACATTGAACATATTATTTCGTATCTTCCGATTTGTAAATTTTTAAATTCAAAGGTTCCATTAATGTCAGAAGATGTTCCAAGAATAGTTTCGTTGATATAGATATTTGCTCCTACAATTGGCAATCCTGATTGAATATCAGTAACTTTTCCTTTCACGTAAATTTGTGAAAATCCCCAATTTGCTAAAAGCATTAACATAATTGTAAAATAAACATTCGTTTTCATTTTTTGATGTATAAATAATTAATATTCGTGTTACCCAATTTGCATAAAAAAAACACTCATCGTGTTACTTTTATAATTTTGTTGTCGCAAAAATAGAAATTATAAAATGAATCTGAAAAATAATTTAGTGTATTTTGATAAACATCAATTGCTTTAACCAACGAACTAATTGAATTTTAACACTATACACAATGTGTGTTTTATAACAATTACGATTCAATGTGACCGACACAATTTAAAAATAAGATACCCGCTTTTGCGGGTATGTGGTAATTTTTTGAGGCACATTCCCTTAAAAAAGGGAATCTAAAAAATCACATATGTGTCATATGGAAATAGAATTGGTATTACAATATATCATAAAAAAAAGACTATGAATACAATATTCACAGTCTTTTTTTATAAATATGATTTGGTATTATTCGACTACTACCGTTGAATCACTCACTGCAATTGTTCCTAAAGCATGTGCTTTGGCTTTGCAATTTTCAACCGGACAATTTTGTGCCGGTTCTTTGTGTTCTTTATTATCTTCTGCCTCCCATCCCCATGCAAAAAACAAAACAAAAAATCCAACAATATATGCTAAAATTACATGCCAACCTTGGCGTATCCATAACAAAACATTTCGTGCTTCGGGAAATTTATTAGTAATGGCAACACCCGCTGATGAGCCAAACCAAATCATTGAACCGCCAAAACCGACAGCGTAAGCTAGCATACCCCAATCGTAATGACCTTGTTGCAAACATAGCTTAGTTAATGGAATGTTATCAAAAACAGCAGATACAAATCCAAGAATAAATGCGGTAACCCAAGAAGCATCAGGTAATGTTTCAACAGGCATCATTGATGCTGCTGTTACTAAACTCATAAGGAATATTGAACCTTTTATTGAAGTTCCGATTTCGTGCCAAGGCATTTTACGGAAAGTTGCTCCGATTAAGATTGCAATCCAAACACCTAGTGCTGGCATATCGTAATATACATTCGATACAATAGCTCCCGTTAGAATCAAAAGAACAATAAACAATCGTCCCCAGTCAACTTTCACGCCTTGTTTTGCCTCAGCAGTAATGGGTTGAAATTTATCTTGTTGACGTGCTGCAAACCATGCAATAATTAGTAAGGCTGCCCCTGCTGCAATAAAAGCATGTAGAACATTAAATGCAGAAACTCCATCAATCCACATCATAGTAGTAGTGGTATCGCCCACAACACTGCCCGCACCTCCTGCATTACTTGCCGCAACAATACCTGCGATGTAACCAATGTGTACTTTATTTTTGAAAACAACCAATGCTATGGTTCCTCCAATCATCGCAGCAGCGATATTATCTAAGAAAGATGATAAAACGAAAACAAAAATTAATAAGACAAATGGACCTTTCCAGTCGTTTGGTAAATATTTTGGTAAAATATCAGGAACGCCTGAATCTTCAAATATTTTAGCAAGAATGGCAAATCCTAATAATAAACCCAACAAATTCAAAAGAATTCCCCACTCGCCCTGACGCATATGTTTGTCAGTAAATTGGTCGATTAGCGAATTTCCACCGAAAAAATGCTCGGCAAAAGGATAACCCGAAATAAAAAATAATTTGTAAAGAACAATTGCCGATAAACCAATAATGGCAACCCAAAATGTTTGTTTGTGAAACAATGCAACACTAACCAAGGTTAATGCAAACAAAATAAATTCGATTCGAATTCCAAAAATCGAAAATGCCTCTGCCCCAGAAACTCCAGCATGAGTTGATGCACTAGCAATAAATGGAATCACGAACATAAACATAGCCGTTAAAGCTATGCCCAAGTTGTTTCTAAAAAACTGCAATAAACTTTTCATAAATTTTTCATATTTTAATTAGTTGAAACTAGAAAATCCATTAAACATCTGATAAGCATAATTGTATCTCAAATTGAACCATCCGTAAATTTTATAAAATAATTATATAATTAAATAAAAAATAAGGCTCAAAAATTTGCACAAAGATAGATGTGAATTTCAAATTGAGAAATTATTTACTTCTTTATTTTGATAAAAAAAGGGCTCGAAAATTCAAATAAATCGGAAAAACAAGAAATATCTATATATATCAATGTTTTATAGTATTTTCATCTAGAAGTATTTCAGAAAAATTTGGTCATGTTTGAGATTTCTCCTATCGCCGAAATGAAAACGTGTTGTTTTTTAGATATTTGCGATTTTGATTCAACTCGATGAATCGTGCGAATAATACCAATTATACCGATTAAACATCAAAATGTCGCATACTTTCACATCGTTCTGTATGCTTGTTTTGCTTTAATATCGGCATTAACCATTGTTGTTCCAAAATTTCTTTAACAATCATTTTGAAACACAATCTATCTAACTCAAGCATAACCGACTGATAATTAATTGATTGCGATTTTGTGTTTTTGGCTTATTTACTGCTAAACAAAGTTAGAGGCTTATTTCTAATCTTTATACTATTGGCAATTGGTATTACGATTCGATGTGACGGACACAATTTAAAAATAAGATACCCGCTTTTGAGGGTATGTGGTAATTTTTTGAGGCACATTCGCTTGAAAAAGGGAATCTAAAAAATAACATATGTGTCTTATGGAAATAGAATCTATCTAACTCAAGCATAACCGACTGATAATTAATTGATTGCAAATTTGTATTTTAGGCTTATTTACTGCTAAACAAAGTTAGAGGCTTATTTCTAATCTTTATACTATTGGCAATTGGTATAACGAACCCTTTGTAAAAATTGACCGAATAATGGATAAATAGGATAAAAAAAGAGTGGTCGGATTTTTCTTCCGACCACTCTTGATATAAAAATCAAATTTTATTTTTTGTTAAGATAAGGAAAACTAATCTTTAACAGTCTTTCTAGCAGAATAGTTAATTTTTAAGGCATTACACTGTCTCAACTCTTGTTTAATTTCAGTAACTATCCCCATTTTGGTTTTTTCATCTACTTTTAACGATGTTGTCATTAAAGGAACTTCGCTTTCGTCACGAGCATCTCGTTCTTGCGAAATATATTCTTTAATGTCGCTAACTTTAGCAAATTGATCGTTCAATTGAATTTTTGGTTCTGTTCCATAGGTTGTTTGGAATGCAGGTCGTGGAGCTCCTACATAAATATAACTAACCAAGGATTTTTTCTCCAACTTTTTAATTTCGGTTGCTCCCGGTAATTTGTTAATTACAAACAATTCGGTTTCACGCATAACTGTTGTTACCATGAAAAAGAATAAAAGCATAAAAACAATATCGGGCAACGAGGCTGTGCTCAACTGTTGTGAGCCCGAACCAGTTTTCTTTTTAAATTTTGACATTATTCAGTTCCTCCAATATTTTTAGGTTCTGCTTCTGAAATTCGCTGTGGAAAAATATCCTTCACTGCATCAGCCTGCTCTTTATTCAAATTATCGAAATCTTTACCAAATTTTTGATTAGCAAGCTCATCTCTAAGCTCGTTATAGGCTGCAATTAATTCATTCTGGACTTCTATGTACATTCCATATGAAGTTCCTCGGTCGTTTTGCAACGAGATAATTTGTTTCGAAACCTCATACTTCCCGAAAAACGGAATATCCGAGACTTTCTTTTCGGGTAAATTTTCAAGATTTTTCGGATTTGCTATAAAATCTTTAGTTTTTTCCTTTAACTGTTTTACACTCATTGGCTCACCTTCAACTAACAAACGATTGTCTTTGTTTAATAATACCACAAAAACGTTACGTTCTTTTACTTCATCATTTTGCTCTTGATTTGCATCAGCAGGAGGTGGCAACATTCTAGTTAAACCCGAATCGACATCCATTGTTGTTGTTACCAAAAAGAAAATCAGTAACAAAAAAGCAATGTCTGCCATTGAACCGGCATTAATTTCAGGAATTGCTCTTTTACTTCTAGCCATAGTTTATGATTATTTAAAATATTTTGCAATTTCAGCATATAAAATTACCCCAAGTGTAACTGCCGACAACAAATAAGTTGTGATTAAACTCGTGCTTATATTTTTCGATGAACTATGATCAATTTCAAATGCTTCTGCACCAAGAAATGTAGGAATGGTATCTTCTGCCATTACATATGCAATACCTCCAAGTATAACAAAAGCACCTATGCCGATTAATGCTGTTTTCGCTTTTTTCGGATTTGCTATAAAATATCCGATTGGAAATAAAATTGAAGTTGCTGCTGCGATAAATATTAGTATGTATGACCAAATCAGCATTGAGCCCTCGTCAATAACGTCGAAGCCATAAAGCACAAAAACTAATACCGATAATATCATCAATGCATATAACAGAATTGATGAAAATTTTGATAAATTAAACATAAATATCTATTTTTTAGATGATTTAACAATAATGTCGATTAACGAAATCGAAGCATCTTCCATTGAATTAACAATTCCGTCGATTTTAGATAATAAGTAATTGTAAAGTATTTGTAGTATAATTGCAACAACAAGTCCGAATACGGTTGTGATTAACGCAACTTTAATACCTGAAGCAACAAGAGTTGGAGAAATGTCACCAGCTGCTTGAATAGCATCGAATGCTTGAATCATACCAACAACTGTTCCCAAGAAACCCAACATCGGTGCAAGTGCGATAAACAACGAAATCCAAGTTAATCCCGATTCTAATAATCCCATTTGAACGCTTCCGTAAGATACAACTGTTTTTTCAACTACGTCGATTCCTTCTTTAGATCGGTCAAGACCTTGATAGAAAATACCTGCAATTGGACCTCTAGTGTTACGGCAAACTTCTTTTGCTTGTTCAACACCACCTTCATTCAACGCTTTTTCAACTTTATTTAAAAGTTTTTCGGTGTTGGTAGTTGCAAGGTTTAAATAAATAACTCTTTCGATAGCTAATGCCAATCCTACAATTAAACAAAGTAAAATCGGGGTCATCCATAAAGCACCACCTTCGATAAATTTTTGTTTTAATTGTTGGTGAAAAGAAGCTTCTTCGGCTGCTGGAGCTGCTTCGATTTCGCCTGCAGCAACGGCTTCAACTTTGTCAGCAGCAGGTGCTGTTGTTGGTGTAGCTGATTCTTTTTCTACTGGAGTTGATTCGGTATTTTGAGCATAAATGCTAGACAATCCGATAGTTAACATTCCAAAAATAGCAATAAATCCAAATAGTTTTTTCATGTTTTAGAAAATTTAAATTTTAGTTATTTATAATTATTAGTCAATTTCTTAATGTGCAAATATAAAAAAATAATTATTCATACATATAAAAAATCGAAACAGTTTGATACATATTAAGGTAATATAAAACATATTCGTCTGAAATCAAGATAAAAAATCGATTTCTATTGCTGATTATTTTTAATTTTACCAAAAATTTAAAAGAAATGTATTATGTATAAAGTAAACGAATATTTCGACGGAAAAGTGAAGTCAATCGCATTTGAAATGCCAGAAGGAAGTGCAACAGTGGGTGTAATGGCAAAAGGCGAATACGAATTTGGCACTTCGCAAAAAGAATTTATGACCGTAACATCGGGAAAAATGACGGTTAAACTTCCAAACTCAAGCGATTGGAAAGTATTTAACGATAATGAAACATTTATTGTTGAAGCAAATCAAAAATTCCAATTAAAAATCGATGGAGACACCAGCTACTTGTGTTTATATCGATAATTTTACAACATTTCATAATAATATAGTCCTGTATATTTTGAGATTGCTTCGTTCCTCGCAATGACAAAGCGACTAGTTGTCTGCAAGTTACGTCATTGCGAACGTAGTGAAGCAATCTGTTAAATAATAGTGCTTTATAAAAAAAGGCGATAAAAATCGCCTTTTTTATTTTCTTTACTCTTGAACAATCAAAACTCCACGATATAACTTATCGCCAATAAGTTCGATAAAATAAACTCCATTAACTAGATTTTCTCGATTTAGAGAGTATTGGTTTGTTCTAATATCAGAAATTACACGCAATTCTTTTCCTGTAATATCAAATATTCTTAACATATACGGGAAACCATTCGGGTTCTCAAATCTTACATTTGTTGAAATACTAAATGGGTTAGGATAAATATTCAAGTTTGTGATATTAAAATCATTTATTCCATCAGTATTCAATACATGTATAATACTTTCGCTAGTATCGTTTTCACAATTTTCGCTGTAGGCAATTAATTGTACGGCATATTCTCCCACGTTTGTGTATATATGATATGGATTTTGGTCGGTTGACGTTGTGCCATCACCAAAGCTCCATAAATATGAAATACTATTGCTGGAATTATTTGAAAAAATTCCTGTCGGATTTGAAATGATGAGAGTATCGTCATATATATCGAACGAAGATACCGTTAGCGGGTTAACATTGATATAGTTTTCTTGAATTAGAGTATCGGTCCCTGCATTTCCAATTGCAATTAATGTAACTGTAAATGTTCCTGATGAATTATATTGAATAATTGGAGATTCTTCGGTACTTGTGTTAGGAGTTCCTCCTTCAAAAATCCATTGGTACGAACTTGCATTTTCTGTCATATTAATAAAAGAAACCGATTCGTTTGCACAAATATCGTAATTATCAGCACCAAAAGTAATCGATGGTAATAAAATTGCAATTTGCCCATCAGACGAAACAATGTTTGAGAATAATCCTGCATTGTTTTCGGTTTTAACCGAAAAATAATATCGCATTCCATTCTGAAGAGACAATAAACCCGATACCGTTACAGTTGTGTCAAGTCCATTTTCGAGCCAATCTTGAACATCGTTGTTTCCTGGACTTGTTCCAATAGCATAATGATACTTTTTAATATCCGAATTTGCATCGGTTGATGAGAACCACCATGCTGACAATATATTGTTTGAATTTGATGTGTCAATATCTGCTGCCAATCCATCAATAACCATCATGGTATTTGAAGGCGAAGACCAATCAATATTTTGATTTTTGACGTCGGTCGCTGAAAAATAGTTCAACTCACTTAAAACAATCGAACTTATTTTGCATGATGGATTTTCAGGGCTTAGATTTTGAGCCATAATATCGTCTGATATATTTTCTCCGACACTTACTTCCGAGTCGATACTTCTTGATTCGTAAACAACAAAATTATCGAAGTCTGCTTTGCAATAGCGAGTTCTGAGCGAAATGTATTGTCCAGCTTTAAATGGATTTTCATCAATCCATGATGAAGATAAAATATCGTCAACATAAACGGAAATTTCTCCACTATTTGAGCTGTAATAAAATTTAATATCGTGCCAAATATCGAAAGCAAATGGCACATAATCATTTGTTTTTAAATAATCTACATTGTTAATATTTTCCCAAATTTGCAATCTGTTTTCATTAGGTCTAAACCATGCTAAATAAGAGTTTCCTCGTTCTAATCCTTCCGGACTATCGACAAAAAAATGTAAGCCGGCTCTTTCCGTTGTAGAGCTTGCATCGTTGTAAATTTTCATTTTAAAACTGTATAAATAGTCGGTCAAACTATCTTGATTTATCGGAATATACAAATTTGTATTTAGAACCGCTGCGTCAGCCTGAGACAAAACACCACTATTTGTGTTCCATGTACCCGAAAAGCTTGTCCAATCTGTAATCGAATTGTCTTCAAAGTCATCATACAAAAATCCATTTAATGGGTTTGAAATCCAATTTGTATCGCTAGAAAAAGCTAGATTATAGAAACTGCTCTTTATACCTTCTCCTTCAAAATCAGTGTCTGTAAAATCGACTGTAAAATTATCTGTTTGCCAATCTTCTAGGCTTGCAATTTCGGTTGTTGGATTTATGTTACAATTTCCACCTATTGAAATCCAATTTGCTACCCAACCATCGGTTACGGTTGCATAGTCTGACCAAAAATAAAAAGTTAAGCTACCTCCGCTTGAAACAATTGTTCCTGGCGATACTGTTCCGTTGAATGCTCCAATTAGAGGAGAAGATGTGTTTGATCCATCGTAAACCCACAAAGTGTCGTATCCTGCTTCACAGTCGAATTGTGAAAAAGAAATGCTGATTTTAGTAGCCCCTGTTGGTGCAATCGTAAATGTATAATCTTCGTTGTGGTCGTACAAATTGTTTTCGCCACCAGTATCGGTAAACTTTCCTATACAAGCGGTTGAGGTATAGCTTGGCAACAATGCCGAAGTTGTGAAATTTGAAGTTGCAAAAACCGAAGTATCGTTGTTACAAATGCTCGCAATTTGCCAATTGTATAAAGTGCTTACTGCTAAACCCGCTAAAAAACTGTTGTTTGTATTAACATTAAGGCTGTCCCACTCAGAGCTTCCATCGATTTGATACATTAAAAGATATCCATATTCCGTATTTTCGTCGCTCCAACTTAGTTCTACCGAAGATTGACTAATTTCAGACGCCAACAAAGAACTTGGAGTGTTGCAAGTTGGATCAAAAAGTTCAGTGCCTTGTATTTTCTGACAACCATTCATATCTATGACAGTCAATTCATAATATCCAGCCATTAGAGTTATCAAATTATGTGTTATCTCTCCATTCGACCATATGTAAGTGTAAGGAGGAGTACCTCCATTTACAGTAACATTAATGTATCCATTGCTCCCTCCAATTGTTAATGGGTCGGATGTTGAAAAAGTAATTTCAAGAGGGTCTGGTTGTAAAACAGTTACAGAAGCAATATATTCAAGCAAATTTGCATCGGTTACAGTTACAGAATATGTTCCTGCTGATAAGCCATTTATAACTGTTGACCCATCACGAGTCCCTGTTGTATCCCAAGAATAAGTATATGGAGATTGTCCTCCTGCAATATTTACTATAACCTGCCCATCTGAACCGCCATGACATGAAACATTTGTAACTTCAAATTGAATTTGGTTTGGAATTTTACTAAACTTAATCGCATCAAAAGCCATATATTCGCCATCGTAGCCATTATAGTCGCCAAGATAAACAGAGCTTTCTTGTCCTTGTAAAAAAGGGAAAATTCCTAAAGAAACCCACTCGTCGGAATATAATCCTTGGTCAACAATTACAGTTGTGTCTCCTCCATTAAAATGAATTTTATATCGACAATCTTGTGCTGTTGCATAATTGGAAGGAATATATGCAAATACTTCATAATCTGCGGCTTCGTCCAAGGTTGGAGTCCAAGTAACATAGCAAACATCTGAACCTGTTGACATAGAACCTGTCCACCACATCTGACCACCATAACCAATCAGTTGTGATCTAAAATATCGCTGGTGCGAAGGGGTTTGATTGTGAATATAAAACCCATGTTCGTAGTCGTTGTCGTCAATCAGGGTGTCGTTATAAGCCTTTTCAGTAGTGCGGGCACGAACTGTCCATGCAATTCCTCCATGGCTTCCATCGTTATCTAAATTTTGATATCCATTGCTATAGCCAGGCCAATCGTAATATGAATCTTGCCCGTCGTAACTAGGATAGCCCGGAGTATTTTTATTTCCGTAAGGATCGTTGAATACTAATGTGTGTTGATCTTGAAAATATCCGATAGCAAGAGTTAAATGCCCCGATGATGTAAGATAATTACAAAGCGGATGTGGGTAACCTAAATCAATTTCTGTTGTGGTATATGAATATGTACAACTTGATGTCCAAAGCTGATTCGATGTAATTCCATGGTTTTCGATGTATTGACGCATACGAGAATTTGGCGAATAAGAGCCTGTCCACATGTAACCATATCCGCCGTAAGCAGTTGTTCCATAAGCATCTTCGGTTGATTCGTAATAAACCTCACGAAAACGATATCTATCGGCAACGTATGAGCCATAGTCGTTTGTATGTGGATCCCACGATTGACCATGGTCAACTTCGGTAGGCCATTTTGGTAAGCGATTAAAATATGCAAATGCCATTACCGATGTTGTTGGAGCACATGAGCCCCAGCCGGCATGCCAAGTTGGAGTGTCATAAACCTGATGAACATATGGCACCTCTCCTGGAATACGAATGATAACTTCGTCTTTGGTTTGTTGATATGCATTTGTGTTGAAAAACGCTATTTCAAGCGGATTGGATTCGTGAAACAAAACCGTTTCTGAAAGTAGACCCGATTTATCGGCGTTAAGATTTGCTTTCACAAGTTTTCGTTGATTGTAAGTGTGATAAAATATTTCATTATTGTTTCCAATAATCGGATTCATTTCGTTGATTTCAGGAGTCTGTGTTAAGTAATGTTTTTCTGTTCCATTATATTTAATGCGAACTATTTCAGAACCTAAAAATTTAAAATCTTGTGAAAATATTTCTTGAAATAAAATTTTTTTCGAGTTATTATCCCAATTTGCGTTTCCGCCCCTTCCTAAGTCATACGTTGCATTTTCAAGCAAATCGAACACATATAAATTACCATCTAGTGATGAAAACATAATTTTTTTGTTATCGGGCGACCATTTAGGATACACATATCCAGTTAGGTTGTTTGTAAATTGTATTTTCTCTAGGCTTGAAAGATTTAATATTGAAAGCTGATCGTCGATTGAATTTACAACAACATATTTTCCATCAGACGAAATAGGCGTATAATTTACATAAATTCCAAGTTCAACTTCTTTTGTTTTCTTATCTTGTAAAATTTGAAGTTTTGTCCCGATAGTATAAACAATAGTTCCATTTTGGGCAAAAAATACTTGCCCGCAAAGTTTAACGGGTTGATGCAATAACTTTATATCTCCAGTATTCAAATCGTAAATAGCAGGAGCTTGGAGTCCTGTTTCGGTAATATGTTTGTATCCTATTTTAGATTTATCGGGCGAAATGTTGTAGTATCTACCACAACCTGGCGAAGAAACTAATACTTGCGAAACTCCATTTTCGAGCAAATATAGTTTCGAAGCATAATTGTCGGTATACACAAGACCTTTTGAACTTTGTGCAAGATTTGTGAAATATCCTTCGGATTCGGCTCTATATGCAAAATCGTAATCTTCGTTTTGCGAAAATAAATTTATGGAAATAAGCATTGATAAAAGAAGTAATTTTGTTCTCATGGTATAATTGATTTTTATTCATCTCAAATTTAAGCAAAAAGAATAAGATTTTAAAATCGATGAGAAAAATCAAGCCAAATATAAATAGCCCTTCGGTTTTATTTTTGGTGATTTGACACCTATTACGATTCAATGTGACCGACACAATTTAAAAATAAGATACCCGCTTTTGCGGGTATGTGGTAATTTTTTGAGGCACATTCCCTTGAAAAAGGGAATCTAAAAAATCACATATGTGTCATATGGAAATAGAATTGGTATGATTTCAAAAAAAGACGCAATTTTTCAGGTTTGAAGTTAATACAGAGACATCGAATAAGAGTCTAAGCTTGAAAATATCAATGCGTTTAGTGATAAAAAAGATTAGATTTCCCTAATAATGTTCAGAAAATCAAAGCAAATTGCTACACAAGGAAAATTATCCGATAAAAGATTTCAAGATTGATTCGAAAATAATTCGTCCGTCGGTATTTCCAAGCTCATCGTCCGATGCTCTTTCGGGATGTGGCATCATTCCATAAACATTTCGTTTTTCGTTACAAACTCCTGCAATATTTTCGACTGAACCGTTTGGATTCGACTCTAAATTAATACTTCCATCTTCGTTACAATATCTAAACAAAATTTGTTTGTTAAGTCGCATATTTTTAAGCGTTTCGACATCGGCATAATAGCGTCCTTCGCCATGAGCAATTGGAATTTTCAGCGTTGCTTTTTCAGGAATCAAATTCGTTAATGCTGAAGTATTGTTGTCGGGTTTTATGAAAATATTTTTGCAAATAAATTTTTGATTATCGTTATGCAAAAGAGCACCTGGCAACAATCCTGACTCGCAAAGAACCTGAAAACCATTGCAGACCCCAAAAACAAAACCGCCCTTGTTAGCAAACTCAATTACACTTTTCATGATAGGGGAAAATTTTGCAATTGCTCCTGAACGTAAATAATCGCCAAACGAAAATCCACCCGGAAGAAATATTCCATCGACATGTTGCAAATCAGTATCTTTGTGCCATAATCTTACAACTTCCTGTTCCATAACTGATTCAAGAACATAAATCATATCTTCATCGCAATTCGATCCAGGAAAAATTACTACTCCAAACTTCATGAGAAATTGTTTTAAAATTGTTTTTCAAAGATATGCAATATTGTATAATTTTTCATTTTTTGATGCCGAAAAATAGCTTTTTACAACATGTTTTTAATAAAAGTGGATTCGAACTTGAAAATAATGGATTAATCATTATATTTGGTAAACTATAAAATTCACATTACTGTAACAAAAATGGAAATTATTGACGAGGATATTCGACTGTTTATTGAAACCGTGAAATCGAACTCCGCTTACGATTTTTCTGAATATACCGAAAAGTCATTCAAACGCAGAATTGAAAAAGTTGTTGCCGACAATAGACTAACGGTTAATGAGTTGGTCAGAAAAATGGAAAAAGACGACGATTTTCTTGAAAAAATGGTTCGCGATATTACTGTCAATACTACAGAGTTACTTCGCGACCCGAATGTTTGGATTATGCTAAAGGATAAAATTCTTCCTGAATTTCAGGATAAAGAAATGATAAATATTTGGCATGCAGGATGTTCGTCGGGTCAAGAAGTGTATTCGATGATGATTTTACTCAACGAACTTAATTTATTGCATAAAGCAAATATTTTAGGAACCGACTTGAATACAACCGTATTAGATGAAGCCCGAAAAGGGGTTTATAAATACACTTTTAATAAAATATATATCGAAAATTTTGATGCCATTTTCAATACCGAAGAAGAAATAAAGAAAAGAAAATCGCCACTTGATTTTGAAAAATATTTCGACATTAACAAGACTAAAGATACAATGGTCGCCAAATCGTTAATTACCGGAAAGGCAATTTTTAGAAAACACGATTTAGTTAACGAAAAAAATAAATTTGACATGAATTTCGATATCATAATTTGCAGGAATGTGTTAATTTATTTCAATACACTATTGCAAAACAGAGTTTTTGAGTTATTTCATAATTCTCTGAAAGATAAAAGCTATTTAGTAATTGGATTGCACGAAAGCATTTTGGGTCCATTCTCAAGTCGATTTGATAAAAAACAATTGTATTACCAAAAAAGAAACGTATAGTGCAAGAGAAAATGTCAGTTGATTTTTTGTCAAATACAGATACAAAACTATTAATCGATGGAATAAAGCGTCGATTTACTGTTGACCTCTCCGGCTATTCAACGATGTCGTTTCAGCGAAGAATAAATGTGTTTTTTGCAAATCATAACATTGAAGATACAAGCGATTTCTTACAACGACTTGAAAAAGAAAATAAATTGCTTAAATTCTTTTTGAAAGATATAACCGTTGAAGAAACAGAGATGTTTCGAGATCCTGAATTTTGGATTTTCTTTGCCAATAATATTTTAATTGATTTATTATCGCGAAAAGAAAAAATTACCATTTGGATGCCCGAAAGTACAAGCGGAGAAGATTTTTATTCGTTAGCCATTATTTTATACGAAAAATCATTTAACAACAGAGTTAATGTAATTGTATCTTCAAATAGCGAATTAAATTTAAGTTCTATTAAAGATGGTATTTACACCCCTAAAAAAATGGAACATAACAAACAAAATTATTTTAGATACAAGGGGTTTGAGACCGATTTTATGTCATATTGTAATGATATTGGAAACAAATATCAAATGAATGCCGATTTAAAAACAAATACTGAATTGTTGCTATTGAACTCTATCCCCAGTAAAAGCCCAAAAAATATTGATGTCGTTATTTGCAGAAATAAATTCTTGTACTACACTTCGGAGTGCAAAGAAAAGCTGCTAAATGTTTACTCAGCTAGTTTAAACAAAGGAGGTTTTTTGGCAATTGGAATTAAAGAAAGCATTTCGGAAACAAGACCCGATTTTAAAATATATAACGAAAACGAACAAATTTATATTAAAAAGTAATTTTTATATGTCTGACAAAATAATCATAATTGGAGGTTCAGCAGGAAGTTTTTCGGTGGTAACAAAAATATTATCGTTATTACCTAAAAATTACAACACGCCTATTATTTTGTGTATGCATAGATTAAAACACGTTCGTCATGGGTTCGCAGAAGCATTATCGATTATTTCAAAAAATCCGATTATTGAACCCAACGACAAAGAAAAAATTCAACATGGAAACGTGTATCTAGCTCCGGCAAATTATCATTTGTATATCTCACCTGATTTAACATTTTCGCTCACAACAGAAGAACCAATAAATCATTCCAGACCCTCAATTGATGTTACGTTTACATCGGCGGCAAGTGTTTACAGAGACCGAGTTATTGGAATTATTTTGTCGGGAGCCAACAGCGATGGAGCTTGTGGGATGAAAATGATTAACGATTTCGGCGGAATAGCAATCTCTCAAGACCCTCAAGAATGTCAGGTAAATACGATGCCAAAATCGGCAATTAAACTGGCAAATATTGAGAATATTTATACCACAAATCAAATTATAGATTACATTTTAAAGGTCTCATAAGGGTTGTGGTTAAAAGCTGGCGAGTATTATTGATTAAACGCCCACAAAAAAACTGTTGTGTGTGAAAAATGATAAGGAAAGGTTGAGGTATTTGTAAAAAAGTTAAACTTTGCAATTTAAAATTACAGCTTAAATCTTCGACTTTTTCTTTTCAGTAGTGTCTCCGTCAGGGACGCTACATAATCAAGATGGAGTGTTTCTGGGTATGTTGCTGTAGTTGCCATTCTTATCTTGTTACAAATAACTCAACTTTTTATTTTTCATTTATTTTTATGTGATGGAATTTAGTCGATAATTTGAGAATAAACTGTAATAGCTAAGAAAATCGTGAATAATACTTCCTTTATCCAACTATCTCTCTCGGTCATAAAATAGTTTGTAAAAAATATGGAAAGAGGAATTGATAAAAAGTATAAAAGCTCAAAAGAATTCGTTTGTAATGCAAAAAAAATAATCAACGATAGTATTACAAACCAGAAAAGGATTAAAAGATTATTTCGAGTACTGATTTTTTTCACATCATATCCCATAAAGAAGTAAAGTATAGAAACAAGACTGATTATGAAAAGATACGAAAAGAAGATAATATCGGGGAGTTTAATCTGAAAAACAGCATTTCTGTAAAATAAATCATCGGCAAATCCTTTCGAATACATTGCTAATTCATCGCTTATATAAAAATAAGAACTGGCAATCAAAAAGGGAATCAAAAAACCAACAAGCATAACCGACCATTCACGCCAATTATAGGTTCTGATAATTCCTACGCCAATCCATAAAATTGGAAAAAAGAAAATGATTTTAGCATAAAATAGACTTCCGACAGCCATAAAAAACCCAGCATTAAACAAATACGAAAATGCATATTCGAGTTTATAGGTTCGAAAAACCTGAATCAGTGAAAGAGATAAAAAAATAGTTGGAAATACCATGTCAGACTTTAGCTGAAGTTCGATATTATTCCCAATGATTAGCAAATAAAACAAGGCGGGCAAAGATACTCTCGCATCAATATTGATAAACTCCGAATTCAATTTAATAAGCAAGTACCCAAGTAATACAATGAATATAAGCGATACAATTGTAATTAAATGCAAATTGTATTGAAACAAAAAGTTAAGTAAATTACTTAAAGGTAATTGAGATGCTTTTGGCTGTAAAGTCGAGTGCGATGTTATAATTATAGTTTTTAACCATAAGGCTAAAGCTATTACGGGAACTAAAAACAATAATACGGGTTGTTTTGATTTAAAAAGTCTTAAAAGCATATATAATTATAATAAGTCAAACCCAATATCTTTTCTAAAATTTTTACCTTCGAATAAAATATTATTAGCATTTGCATACGATTTAGCCAATGCTTCGCTCTTTGATTTTCCTAACGAACTTACAGCGATTACTCGTCCTCCGCTTGTAATTATTTTACCATTCGCTAATGTTGTTCCTGCATGAAAAACTAGAGAATCATTAATTTTTTCATTAAGCCTTATCTCGTGTCCTTTTTCGTAAGTTTCGGGATATCCTTTCGAAACAAGCATAACCGTTGTACAATATTCCGTTGAAATTTCGATACTTTTTTCGTGAATTTTATTGTTTGCCACGGCTTCGAATAATTCGACAATATCCGATTTGATTCTCGGAATAACCGCTTCGGTTTCGGGATCTCCCATTCTAACATTATACTCAATCACAAAAGGTTCGCCCTCAACATTTATTAAACCAAAAAATATAAATCCTTTATATGGAATGTTATCTTTTTTTAGTCCGTTTATGGTTGGTTGAATTATGTTAATATCAATTTTCGACATAAATTCTTTTGTGGCAAACGAAACAGGCGAAACAGCTCCCATGCCACCGGTATTTAATCCTGAGTCGTTTTCACCGATTCTTTTATAATCTTTTGCTTCGGGCAAGGTAATGTATGAATTACCATCGGTTAGTACAAAAACCGACAACTCAATGCCTTTTAAAAATTCTTCGATAACAACTTTTTTGCTCGCTTCACCAAACTGACCATCAAGCATTTCTTTTAACGATGTTTTTGCCTCTAAAAGTGAGTTAATAATTAAAACTCCTTTCCCTGCGGCTAATCCATCTGCTTTTAATACATACGGCGGGTTCATCGTTTCGAGGAATGAAATTCCTTCGTTAAAATTATTTTTGTAAACGGTAAAATATTTAGCTGTTGGAATGTTATGTCGTTGCATAAACTCTTTAGCAAAATCTTTGCTTCCTTCGAGCTGTGCCGCAATTTTTCGAGGTCCGATTATAGGAATGTTCTTTAATTCGTGGTCGTTAAGAAAAAAGTCGTGAATTCCTTTTACCAAAGGCTCTTCGGGTCCTACAATTACCAATTGTATGTTTTTTTCAAGAACCGTATTTTTAACCGCAACAAAATCCAATGGGTTAATGTTAATGTTTTCGCCAACAAATGAAGTTCCAGCATTACCCGGAGCGATATACAATTTTGTAAGCTTTTTGCTTTGAGATATTTTCCATGCCATTGCATGTTCTCGACCTCCATTTCCGATAAGCAATATATTCATCAGTCGTTTTTTTGCAAACTTAAGAATAAAAGCGATTCTGTTCAAATATAATTATGATTATGATTTTTCATAAACGGATTAATCCCAATTACGATTCAATGTGACCGACGCAATTTAAAAATAAGACACCCGCTTTTGCGAGTATGTGATAATTTTTTGAGGCACATTCCCTTGAAAAAGGGAATCTAAAAAATCACATATGTGTCATATAGAAATAGAATTGGTATAATCGCAGGCAATTTCTCTTTTTTTAAGAAGCAACTTAAAAAAAATTACTTTAATGTACTCTTTGCAAATTGCGTTTCGGTTTTATTTTTGGTTATTGGGGAATTTGTTTATCTGATTATCAACAAATATGCAAATAAACAAATTTTTCGGGTTTCTAATTAATTTGAGTATATACTGAAAGACTTATAATTGAACGCCCATTAAACAAATATCGTCGGTTTGTTCGTGATTTTGTTTCCACAGATTAAGTGTTTCGTCTAGAATTTGCTTTTGCTCCGACATTGTTTTATGGTGAATTGAAAAAAGAAGATTGTGCAAATTTTTAGAGCCGAATTTTCTATTCTGCTCTCCTCCAAATTGATCTTGATAACCATCAGAACCTAAATAAACTTTATCGCCTTTTACAATTTTAATTTTATGAACTTTAAAAGAACGGTTCGATTCAAGTTGCCAACCACCAATCGGGTAACGAACTCCTTTGTAGTGAAATAGTTTATTATTTCGAATCAAAAGTAAATCTCTTCTTGCTCCTGAAAAAGACAATATTTGTGATTTTTCGTCGTAAACACATAGTGCAATATCAATCCAATCGTTGTTTACAACAAGATTATTATTTTCAAACGAAAATGACTCAATCAATCGCTTGTCCATTTCTTTTAGAATCTGATTCGATTTTTTAAGACCTTTGTCAAGGATGGCGTAGTTCAACAAGCCGTGTCCGAGCATCGAGAGCATCGCTCCTGGAACGCCATGTCCGGTTGAATCGGCTGCGGCAAAATATATAAAATTTTCGTTTTTCGACAACCAATAAAAATCGCCACTAATATAATGTAAGGGTTTGTACAGAATAAACGAATCGGAAAACACTCTTTCGAAATGTCGTTGCTTTGCAAGAATGCCTTTTTGAAGTACGCTAGCATATACAAAACTGTCTTTCATAAGTTTGTTTTCCTCAAAAAGTTTTATATACTCATTTTTTAAATTCGATTCGTTTGAATGAATCCCAGAAAGGATTTCGGAATAAAGTTTTTGAGATGATGACATATCGTAATAAATTAATTGATTATGTTATAATTCTCATATTCAACTGAATTAATTTTTTCTCATTACGACGAATCAATTATTCAATCGTGTAATTAAAACTAATCGAAAATGTTTGTCCTAAATATTTATTGTTAAAAATGTATTCTTCATCGTTGTAAGTGTATGTCTTTTTGTATGCAGAATTTAAAATATTTCCAATCGAAAATTTCAATTTTATTCGTTCGCCAAATTCTTTGGTAATATTAAAATCAAGTTGGTGACGGGGTTGCTCGTAAATGTCAGGAGTTCCATTTTTGATTATCACAACCAATTTTTTTCCGGTAACATTATAACTAAGATTTGCCGATAAACCAATGCTGTCGTTTTTGTAACTTAATAGCCCGTTAATTACATACGGCGACTGTCCAAACATAACCCTATTGCTAGCATGGTCGGGGTCGGTTGCGTGAATTGAACTTAGCTCAAGCGAATCAATCGAAACGACTGATTTTACAAAGGTGTAATTTCCTGCAATGCTTATATTACGAAGAAAATGTATAAAATCAAGATTTTTTCGTAGTTCCAGTTCTATGCCGTAAAGTTTTGCATTATCAACATTTTGCCAAGTCAGTTCAGGATTTACAGCAACTGGATTATCGACTAACTCAATCGGATTTTTAAAATATTTGATAAACGTGCTAATTGAAATCAATTCGCCGGGTTTCAGATATTGTTCCCAACGAATGTCGAAATTGTCGATTTGTGTACGTTGGAGTTCTGAGTTTCCAATATAAGTAATACCCCCTTGAAAATCTTCAGATGCATACGGAGCAAGCTCTCTGAATGTTGGGCGAGCAACCGTTTTAGAATAGGCTAACCGAAATTTTATATCGCTACTTTTGCTGTATGTTAAATTTATTGCTGGAAGTAAATCGATATTTGACAAGGTTCCAGGATTGTATTTTCGATCCATACTTGCAATCCAAATGTTTGTATTTTCAACCCGAATACCTGTGCTTATTTTTATTTTTTCGTTTATAGGTAAATTAACCATTCCATAACCTGCGGTAACATTTTGGTCGGCTTGATAGCTGTTTTTTACATCGGTAGCATCTTGAACATAAACATTAAAAGCGGATTGATCGGCGTTATAGCCAAGATTATCGTCGGAAAAATAATCAGAAATACTACCATTAAAATTATCTTGCTGTTGTATATAACTAATTCGTTGCTCATTAAACATACGATATTTGTACAAAAATGCAGCTCCGAACTTAAATTCTGAATCGGCTCCCAAATATTTGAATGGTCGTGTAATGTCTATTTTATTATCGAAATTTATTTCCGACATATCGCGAAAATATCGAGTCGGTACTTTGTATTTCGATGGAGTTAATTCGTATTCTTGCGAAGTATTTTCGTATTCGGGGTAATGACTATTGGTAAAATATCGTAAATCGGGTTCGTCTTGAGATGAAGAAGTAAATGAACTTAGCCATTTAATATTCAAATCAGCCAAGTTTTTAAACGTGTGATTTCCTTGTAATTGAGTTGACGTCAATGCTCGCTGAATATATTGTAACGTTCGGGTTTCGATATACATTCCTATCTCGTCAGATGGCTTTTCTCCGTACATGTATCGTGCTGATTTATTTCCGCTTTGATTACGAAAAACACTCATTCCAATCGTATGATTATCTGAAAATTTATAGTTCATGCTCATTAATGCTCCAATCAAAACTTCGTTTTCGCCTTGTGTATCGCTGTAAGAGTACTCTTTATTTAAGTTTTGAGCATTGTTTTCGGTTAATTTATAATAACTCACTTCTCCCTCTTCGTAAAAAGTATTTTGATTTGTGTAGCTTAAACTTGTTATAAAACCGAGAGGCTTTCCAAACAAATTGAATTTATTTCCAAACGATATTGAATGGCTTTGATTTAAAAATGATTTTTTCTTTTCGGGCGACATATTTTTATTGAACAATTGTGTAATTGAATCCAAGGTCGGCTTTGTATTGTTGTTATAATATGGAATATCTTCTAGAATCATTCCTTCTGGAACACTTCGAGAACCATCATCGAAGCCAAGCCAATCGTATTTGCCTCCAGTATACGTTAAAAAATCTGCATTTAACGAAGCTTGAGTATTGTACCCAAGTGATGATGAATACTGAAATAGGAGCTTTTCGGGAAAATCTTTGGTTTCGATATTGATAAATCCTCCTGAAAAATCGCCGGGTAATTCGGGCGAAAAAGTTTTATAAACAACCATGTTTTCAATAATATTACTCGGGAAAATATCCATTTGTACCGAATTTCGGTTTGGATCTAAGCCTGGTACACTAGCATTATTAAGAGCTGTTTTGCTGTATCTATCTCCCAAGCCTCTTACGTAAACATATTTCCCTCCTTCAATCGACAAACCCGTAACTCGCTTCAAGGCTCCAGCTGCTGTATTGTCTCCTTGTTTCGACATTTGCTGAGCAGAAATTCCATTAGTTAGTACTACCGATTTTTTTTGCATGGCTAAGACTGCTGATTCGGTTTTTCGTACAGTTTTGGCTGCAATGGTAACTTCTTTAATTCCAAGCATAGCCTCTTCCATGTCAAAATTAAGAGTTGAAACATCATTTGCTTTCAATACAAGATTATTATACACTTGTGGCTCATACGAAATGTATGAACATTGAATATTGTATGTTCCTGGTTCAATATTTTGAATGCTAAAATTTCCATTAAAATCAGTTATTGTTCCAATATGTGTTCCTTGAATTAATATATTAACCCCGATTAGCTCTTCCTTTGTGTTTTTGTCTATTACACGACCATTAATACTTGCTTTTTGTGCAGAAACAAAACTTACAAATGCAAAGAGGAATAAGCTGGTCGATATTAACTTGTTGATTTTCATGCTTAAAATAATTATTTGTTTAATAAACAGTAAAAGGCTAATAGCAATTTGCTACCAGCCCCTTTATTGTAATGGCTTTATTTTTTAGTACAATAATGTCCATCCTTCTGCCCAATTTTCTGAGTCAAAAGCTCCTTTATAACTAACCGTTTCAAAAAACAACGATGATGGATATGTTGCTAAATTATCGGTTTGAGGATTTGCTGGAATTGGGTCAACTGAATCGATTTCGGGATTTTCAACCGAATTATTTGCTGTTGTAAAGTAAGCTGCAAAAGTTGAAGCAGCATTTGCTGAATCAGGATTTGCCGAAGCTCCACCACCAAAAGATATTTTGAATATACTTTCTGCAGTTCCATCAGCTACATTATAAAATACATTGCCTTCTAAGTTCAATTCTCCTGCTTGAAAACGGTCGTACGTTCCTTCGCCTTCTAATAATTCGATATCAATACCTTTCTCTTGGTTGACAAAAATTGAGTTTGCATAAGTTCCTCCTGCATTGTCTCTGAAAGTTAATATTCTTGAACCTTGACCAGTTCCTCTTCCAATGTATGTAACATTGTAAATCTCTGGGGTTGCATAAGGAGATGCTGTTTCAGGGTCAGTACCACCATCGTGTTCGCCACAACGGTCGCCTGCATTTTCGTCTTGAACTGCTAACCAAAATTGACCTTTCCCTCTAAAACCTTCATCGTAATCGAAACTATCGTCACCACAATTTGATACAACAACATATTTTATTTGTGGAGTACCTCCAAAAAATTCGATTCCATCGTCCTTGTTTGCAATAACTTCGATGTATTCTAGGGTTGTTCCGCTTCCAACTCCGCCAAGAGTCAATCCATTTATTTCATTACCTTCGCCTATATCGGTTCCTCCGTGGCGAATTGAAATATATTTTAGTATTCCTGAATCATCAGTGTCATCTGTTCCTCCGTATATTCCACGTGTTTCGTTTGTTGGGATTCCTTCGATTGCCGATTCGCCTGGAGTTGAATTCAATTGTGCTTTTCCTAGAATAATCAAGCCACCCCACAAACCTCTGTCAGTAATTGAAAGCGAACCATTTAAGTCGTCAGATTCTGCAGTAAAAATAA
The DNA here is from genome assembly GCA_001769505.1 of Bacteroidetes bacterium GWF2_33_38. Taxonomy (GTDB): domain Bacteria; phylum Bacteroidota; class Bacteroidia; order Bacteroidales; family GWF2-33-38; genus GWF2-33-38. Next base: position 7,660 of record MEOF01000037.1, on the reverse strand, counting down.
TTGGGTCGTCTGCTGTACCTTCTGCCATAATTTTACCACCTCGAGCAACGATAAGTGCACTAGCATCTTCTCCTTGTCCGTCTTTACCTTTTATAATCGTTCCTGGTTCAATCGTTAAAACTTGACCATCGTTAACAAAAACAAGTCCTTCTAGAATATACGTTTCGCCAGATTTCCAAGTAGTTGTACCAACTCCACTTCCATCGTCGGTAATATTATGTTCGTCAGAGGTTGTATCATAAACACATGTTCCGTCGTCCTTTTTAGCTTTTGAGTCGAAGTTTGTTGCTTCCGAATCGGTGCAACCTTCTTTTTGACAAGAACTTAAACCAATTAAGGCACTGATTAAAATCAAAGCTGTGATTTTTAAATAATTTTTTTCCATTTTTATTAGTTGTTAAATTAAAATTTGCTTTTTCGACAATGCAAAATAAGTCTTAGGATATTACTAGGCAATGAATGATAAATTATGTTTTTGTTAAGTTTTTGTTATCACAAGGGGTTAAAATTTAATGTATTCGTAACATTCACGTAAGAATTGAAGATTAATTTCGAAATGTAGAATCCCCCACATTTGATGGGAATTAGCTTATACAAAAACAAAGAAAATGACGAATAAAAAATTTAAAATACTACTTGTTGATGACGAAGAAGATATTCTCGATTTTCTAAGTTATAATTTAAAGGAGGCTGGATATAATGTATATACAGCATCAAATGGTTTATCTGCGATTGAAATTGCAACTAGAGTAATTCCCGATTTAATTATTCTTGATGTAATGATGCCTGAAATGGATGGGATTGAAACCTGTGAAAACTTAAGAGCGAATTCAAAGCTTGAACAAACGCTTATTTTATTTTTATCGGCACGCGGTGAAGATTATTCGCAAGTTGCTGGTTTTGACGCTGGAGCCGACGATTATGTAGTTAAGCCCATTAAACCACGATTGCTTATTTCTAGAATAAATGCCTTGTTGAAACGAAAATCAAAAGACTTCTCGGAAAAAGAAATCGCCGAAATCGAGATTTCGAATAATGAAAAATTAATTATTAATCACGAAAGATATACCATAAGCAGAGGAGCTGAGGAAATTATTTTACCAAAAAAAGAATTTGAACTATTGATTTATCTATCATCAAAACCCGAACGAGTATTTACCAGAGATGAAATAATGGCTAAAGTTTGGGACGATAATAGTTTTGTTGGTGACCGCACAATCGATGTTCATATAAGAAGGCTTCGCGAAAAAATTGGCGATGAACACATTGTTACGATTAAAGGCGTTGGTTATAAGTTCGTTCCATAGTCTTTCGACCTCCTTCAGGAGAAAAAAATAGGCTGAAAAGAATTCTTTTCAGCCTATTTTTTTAGGGCTAAAATTATTATCTGATTACGGTTACAGTTCCTGCGATTTCATGCGATTTACCTGTAACTTCTTTTAATACCACTCGCCAAGTATAAACTCCCATCTCTACTAATGCTCCTGAATTGTGAACCGTTCCGTCCCAAGCTCCTTTGACGTCGGTATATCCTGATTCTGGGTTGTAGAAGACATCGGTTTCGAAAATTAACTCGCCCCAACGGTCATAAACAGCATAATAGAAATTATCTGGGTCTATACCAATTCCTTTAAAGAAGAAATAATCATTCCTATTGCTTTCAGGTGTAAATGCATTTGGTGCATAAAATGTAAAGCCTTCGTTTACAATTACGTTGCCAACTACAGTATCCAAACAACCTTGCTGTGTCATAGCTGTTAACAATACTTCAAATTCTCCAGGTTGCGTATATTGATGTTCTGGATTTTCGATTGTTGAAACTTCGTTATCTCCAAAATTCCAAACTACGGCATCAGAACCGATTGATTCGTTGTAGAAATTTACACCCCCGTCGAATACATTTACCGTGCTTGGATAAATATACATAGCTGCGATTGGTTCTGGGTAAACTTCAATATAATCGCTGTAAACCGTTTCGTAATAACAACCAGAAGTTGTATCGGTTACCGTAACATAAACACTATAAGTTCCAGTGTATAGAAATTCGTGTGAAGGAGCTATCTCTTCTGAAGTATCATCTGAAGAACCATCACCGAAATTCCACTCATAAGTATATGTCGAATCGTTAAACAAATTACTAAACGTAGTCGTCAACGGTGGACAAGATGCGATTGTGTCTCCTACCAACTGTAATTGCGGAATAGGATGAACATTAACATTTACTGCAAAAGTATCGCTTGGAGAATTGCACTCGTCAGTTACCGAAACAAAATATGTTGTTCCTACAACTGGACTCACTACCCGACTGAACATAGATGTTGGGACACCTAAATCGGTCCAATAATATGAATACGAGCTTCCGTCTCCACCATCGGCATCAACAATCAATGTTATGGTTTCGCCTTGACAAATAGTTGTATCAGATGGCGACACTTCAATTGTAATTTCAGGAAATACGTTCACGGTTATCGATGTCGAGCCTTCGCAATGATTCATGTCTGAAATCAATACTTGATATGTAACGGTATCTTTTGCTTCAAGTATATAATTTTGAGAAATTACACTTGGTTCTCCAAAAGTAGTCCACTCATAATTATATCCATTTAATGGGTCAGGTGTTCCGCCCAAACCATAAGCAGATAACTGTATTTGCTGACCTATACAAAGCGTGTTGTTTCCTCCACTAACAAAAGCTGTAATTGCATTTGGTTCATCGACATCAAATGTTCGTTGAACTTCGCAACCATTAACATCAATCAATGTAGTAACGTACTGACCAGCGATTAAGCCAGTAAATGTATATGCCGAATCAGACAACCAATATTCAGTAGCAGAAACTGGATTTAAGGTGTATGAGCTTGGATGAGTTCCAAAGCTTGGATTCACAACAACAAACCCGTCATCGTAGCCATTACATGTTGCATCGGTAATTACAACTGATTCGATTACTGGTAGAGGCACCATATCAACTTTCACTTGTGTGCTTTCACTACAATTGTTTTCGTCGTACACCACTACATTATACCAACCTTCGGTAACGCTATCCATTTCATTTTCATATGCTCCTAAGTTAGGAATCCAACTATACGAATAATGAGTCCCGGTTCCTCCAAGTGCATTGACAATAGCAGTTCCGTTGTTTAATTTACAAGTTGTTGGTATATTATCAGTAGTGAGCTGAATCTGTGTTGGCTCGCCAACTGTGAACATATCATCGGCTCTACAACCTTTATGGTCGGTTACAGTTACATAATAATCACCAGCCATAACATTGTAAACAGGCTCAGTACTTCCTTGTGAAGGATTCCAGTTGTAAGTGAAAATACCATTCCCTCCCACAGCCGAAATATCAATACTACTTCCTTCATCTGAACCATAACACAATGCATCAACAACTGTAGCAGTCATTGTAAGTGGGTCGGGTTGCGGAATAATGGTATCCAATATTATTTGACATCCATTTGCATCGGTAATCGTTACAAATTGAGTAAAGTTTGCCGATAAATTATTTGGATGCGATGTTAGATTTCCATTAGTCCATAAATATGAATATGCAGGTGTTCCTCCGGCAGTAATAATATTAATTTGACCATCGGAATATCCGTTACATGTTGCTGGAATAATACTGTTAGCAATAGCATGCAACTGAGCGGGTTCAGATACTACAACATTACCATACTCATGGCAACCACTTGCATCGGTAATGGTTACGAAATACTCAGTAGCCGATAAAGCGGAAATGCTTGAACTCATTGGATTTGTAACTGTTTCGATAAAGCTTGTTGACCACTCAATTTCAAATGGAGCATCTATAATAGCTTGTGCGAATTCCATGTTTATAGAACCATCACTGTCGCCATTACATAAAACATCTGTTGGGTCCAATAAAGTAATATAAGGAGCTTCTAAGTCATTAATTCCGACAACCAACGAATCAACACAACCTTTGGCATCTACTACCGTAAAGGTATATTGACCTGATGCAACATAACTAAGTATCGTTCCTGTAGTTCCTGTTTCCCACATGGATGATGTATAAGGAAGTTCTCCACCAATGACTCCAACTTGAGCTCCTCCTGTTGCCAATCCACAATTCGCAGGTGTTACCGATTGCTCGCTAACGATAAGTTGGTTCGCACACAAGATTGTATCTCGAGCTACTTTTCTACATCCATTTGCATCAATTACTGTCAAAATATATGTACCACAAGCCAAATCGGCAACATCTTCGGTTCCTTGAGCTGTTGACCAAGCATAACTATATGGCAATACTCCTCCTGTAATAGTTGAGTTTATCGAACCGTCTTCGTATTCATAACAAGTTTCATCAACTGAGAATAACGTAATGTTTAGAACAGGCGGTTGAGTTATCAATACACTTGCTGTATCTTGACATAATTTAGAATCCGTTACGGTTAAATTGTACAAGCCTGCACTAATATCTAACAACGAACCCGAACTTGTTGAATTGCTCCACGAATACGAATATCCTGGTGTTCCTCCATTGATAGTAGGAACGGCATAACCCGAAGAATCTCCATAACAATCAACATGTTGAAAGTTGTCGATTGAAACAACCAATTGAGTCGGCGATAATACCTCCACATCTCCTGAAACCGTACAACCATTATCGTCAGTTACCGTTACATCTACCATTCCTGCACACAATCCTATAGCTGTAATTGAGGTCTGACCACCTTGCCATTCTTGTGTGTAAGGAGCTGTTCCTCCGTAAGGAGATACCGTTGCCGTTCCATCGCATGAACCATAACAGAATGTTTTAACAGAACTAATATCAAAAGTTAAAATAGTAGGTTGTGAAATTACGACATCGGCTATTTCTTCGCAACCATGGCTATCGGTAACCGTTACATAGTAAGTTCCTGAACACATATCCCTAACAGTACTCGTTGTATCAGAACTTCCGTCCCATTGATAAGAGTAAGGAGAAGTTCCTCCGACCGAAATAACACTTGCAGATCCATTACAACTATCGTTACACAACGGTTCAGTAAACGATGTTGACAGAGCAATAGCAAATGGTTCGGTAATGGTTTTTGAAGCAGATGCTTCGCAGCCGTTAGCATCAGTAACCGTAACAGAATGTAAGCCGTCACATAGATTTGTTGCAATTGTAGATACTTGAGAATTATCCCATTCATAAGAGAATGGTGATGTTCCCTGAGATACAGATACCGTAGCCGTTCCATCACAAACCCCATTACAACTTGCATTTGTAAATGAAGAAATTGTAACTGTCGGGCCTAAGATATTATTAACCTGAATAGTTGTGTCCTCTCTGCAGTTTTTGTTATCAATAATAGAAACAGTGTATGTACCTGCAACGATATTGGTAATATCCTGTGTGCTATAAACTCCATTGTTCCAACTGTAAACGTATGGAGCAACTCCTCCGGTAACCGTTAAATCAATTGCTCCATCAGCTTGTCCACAACTTGCATCTGAAACAATATCAGAGAAAGTAATTTTCGGTGGTTGTACCAATGTAACTTCATCATATACTTCACAACCATTGTCATCTTCAACGGTTACGTGATATGTTCCTATCATTAACCCAGAAGCAGTTTGTGTTGTTTGTAACAATAAATCGTCCCATTGATAAGTATATGGAGATTCTCCTCCAGATGGAATTGCTTCTGCAGAACCATCACTTCCTCCAAAACAGGTTACTTGGTCAGAGTTCAAACTTACACTTAACTGACTTGGTGCTGAAATAGTAACATCAACAATGACTATACAATTGTTTGCATCGGTAATGCTTACATCATAGTCTCCTGCACATAAATTACTTGCGGTTGTGGTTGTTGAACCACTGCTCCATGAATAACTATATGGACTTGCACCACCTCCTATTGAAACCACCGCAGTGCCATCGCATAAACCAAAACAAGAAACATCTTGAGAGGAGGATATGCTTGCTGTTCCTGCAGTAATATTTGTAATAGAAACGGTGTTGCTTGCTGTACAACCATTATCATCGGTAACATTTACGGTGTATGTTCCTTGTGATAAACCAATCGTTGTTGAAGACGTAGCAGTTGTTCCTCCATTCCAACTATATGAGTATGGAGAAGTTCCGCCAGAAACAAGCACAGAGCCCTCTCCATTTGCTTGTCCACAATTCTCATCAACACTTGACATTACTAAAGCTATGCTTGTTGGTTCGTAGATATTAACCGAAGCTGTATCGGTACAACCTTTTGAATCGGTTGCGGTAACAAAATAAGTTCCAGCCATTAATCCGGTTGTTGTTGCTACTGTTGGTGTACTTCCTCCATTCCATACGTAATTGTACGGCGAAGTTCCTCCAATAGTTGTTGCTGTTGCTGTTCCATTGTTCTGACCAAAACATAGCACATCGGTACTTGCAGAAATGCTTACATCAACAGAATCGGGCTGTCCAACAATTGCAATGGTATCGTGAGTACAACCATTAACATCGGTTACAGTAACAGAATAAGATCCAGCACATAAGCCAGTTGCCAAGGCTGTTGTTTGACCATTATCCCATGAATATGTATAAGGAATATCCCCAACACTACCAACAACCAAAGCTGTTCCATCACAAGCAGCATAGCAATTTGCATTGTTTACTGTTGAAATTACAGATGTAACACCCGGTAAATCGAGAACTGTTGCAGTATCAACAAAAGTACATAAATTGGCATCTGTTATAGTTATAATGTGTGTACCTGCAAATATACTTGAAGCTATATCGGTTGATTGTCCATTACTCCAAGCATAAACATAAGGAGTAACTCCTCCAACCACATTTACCTCAAGCTCTCCGTCAGCTAATTCGCAATGAGCATCGGTTACAACAAACGAAGTTGAAAGCTGTAAAGGTTCAGAAACTAAAACAGAACCTGAAATTGTACATAAGTTACTATCGGTAATAGTAACAAATTGTGTTCCTTCCATAGCTGTTAACAAGGTGTCGTTAGTGCTTCCTGCATCCCATGAATACGTATATGGGCTTATTCCTCCCGAAGCAGATACCGTTGTTTGACCGTCAGAACCGCCATTACAACTTACATCGTCTATCAATGAAACCGATATTGATAAAACTGTGGGCTCGCCTACAACTCCCGAAGCTGTTTCAGTACAACCATTCGCATCGGTTACAATTACATTATATGTTCCAGCTATTACATTTGATGCTGTTGAAACATCTTGTGCATCGGCATCATCCCACAAGTATTCTAAGGTTCCTGTTCCTCCGCTTGCAATTACCGTTGCAGAGCCTGTATTTCCTCCGTTACACAACACATCTGTAGTCGTTACGCTTGCGGTTATGTCGGTCGGTTCCGGTACAAAATCCGATGCGGTTGAAGTACATCCATTACCATCGGTTACCGTGACTTCATATGTACCTGATATTAATCCGCTTGAGGTAGCTCCTGCTCCGCTTGGCCATGCATAGCTGTATGGTAAGGTGCCTCCTATGGCACTTGCACTGATGCTTCCATCACTACTTCCAAAACAATCGGTGCTGGTTATTCCACTTATGCTCGCTACTAAGGCGGTTGGTTCTACTATCGTTACGCTTATGCTATTGCTCGCTCCCATGACATCGGTTACGGTTACATCGTAGGTGCCGGCACTTAAGCCGCTTGCCAATGAATCGTTAAATGTAATG
>MEOF01000036.1 GCA_001769505.1 Bacteroidetes bacterium GWF2_33_38 | reverse complement strand
CTTATGTAAGATACTGAATATCAAGGTGTTAACCAAATTTTCAAAGAGCCTAATTAGTTGTTTATCAGCATGTTATATGTTTTGTCATGTACTAAAGCAAGTGATATAACATTCTTTTTTGATTGGAATGGAAATAAAGAAGTTTCTCCTTTTATATTTAGTGATAGAAAACTTTATTATTTATTTGATTCATTAGGAGGTGGACCTTTGTTTAGAAATATTAATTCCTATAAAAAGTATAACTATAGGTATATTAATTTGAAAGATGTTATAAATATAAGCAACAACAAATAACCTAAGCTACCGCAAGGCTCTGCCTTGTGGTAAATAAAAGTTTATATTTGTGTAATGAGCAGTAATTATAAAATTTATAATTTAGATAATTTTGTTAACCCAAAAGGTTTTTGTAAAGATATGTTTAAATATAATAAAACCACAAGGCAGAGCCTTGCGGGAGCTGGGCGCTGTTAGCGGCTGGCTATTTTATTCTTTCTTATAATAACTAAGACTACATTGATTTCCACCCATACATCCCCTTGTCATCATTACTCCATTGTTGAACATCAAGTGAGCGAACATTCTTTGTTCTTTTCTGGGTCCCATGAATGTTTTACTTGTCAATTTACCTTTTTTTACTTTTCTTATAATCCTTTCTAAGTTAATTGTTTTAGCAAAACTGTCAAGTTCTGCTATTGTATAAAGGTTATAACCTATGTTCCATAAAGCACTGTCCATGGAAAATTCAAAGTATCTGTCCTTATATTTTTCGCAGTCTGATGGATTTATTTTAATGCCATTGTCTCGATTAACTGACTGTTTCAAAAATGGTGCTTCCGTACAAATTTCTTTAGTTTCTCCGGTATTCTTATTTTTAACTGTCACCACTAAAATATTTGGAGCTGTACTAAAATTGTTTAATGCGGAACAGAACATTTGGAATTTAGTCTGTTCGTCCACTTGAGCACTTGTCGACACCGAAAAGAGTCCAAGTGTAAAAAGCAGTAGTATTTTATTTTTTTTCATAGCTTGCTGCTAACATATGCATACCCGCAATATGCGGGTATTTTCAATATATCCATCTGTTTATTTTATTCAAATATATTTATTTTATTCTTATAAAACATCAAATAAATATATAATTTTTGCCCTTATCGTTGATAACACCAACAAACGCGAAAAATTCAATTTATGCCGACAAAACAATTAAATTACCTTGAATGTATAGGTTAGAAAAGTTAAAATTTTCGCGAATGTAATTTAGCGTTTCAACTTGATAGAAAAATACGTGTGTTAGGTCGTTTTTATACCACCACTTGCTGAAATCAATAGCTTCATTGTAGATGTTTGTCATACAGTAAAGTTTTCCGTTTTTGCGGAGTAATTTATTCAACAGAGCGAATTCCTGAGCTGGATTGTGAAAATGCTCAATAACTTCGCAGCAAACAATGTAATCGTACTGTTGTTGAAGCAATTCGGGGAAATTGTGAAAAAAAGGATCGTATTGTCGAATCGTAAAACCTTTATCTTGCAAGGTTTTCGAAATCACAGAACTATTTCCAGCACCAAAGTCCAGACCTATTTCTTTAGAATTGTGATTTGCAAGAATTTCGTTTACGATCGGGCTGACAAAATTTTGATATCCGACATCAGCTATGTTATTGTTATGCAAATTGTATCTTGAAAGTTCAGTGTTTCGGTCGGGTAAATATTTTTTCTCTACAAAAATCCCTTTGCAGTTAGAACATAAAAAATAGGACTTTGTTTTACCCTTAAAATATTCGCTTGATTTTCCACCACAAAGTGGACATAATTCTTTGTTCATCTGTTTTTTTATCAAACAAAAATACAATTTTTTGCTTTTGTTGCATCGGACTACGAAAATAGGAAAAAATAACCATCTTTGTTTTTTGTGAAATGTCAATTTAATTCGTTAAATTTGATAAGACTTAATATTATAACTCTTCGCAAGCATGAATAAAAAACTAACTGAGTTGTATCAACAGCTAAAACAAAAAGGATTATCGGCCGAGCAAGAAGAACTAATCACCCGAGAACTTAATCATAAGTCATCAATTCACTATTCCTCGACCCGAGAAAAAGGTTTATACGACGATACTGATTTTGAAAATTTTATGAACCTTTCAAGTCCCGAAAGAGATGCTTTTTCGTATTTAAAAACACTCGACGAACTTCTTGAGCAGGATAAAAAACGCGAAGCCGATGGATTCCCTCGAAAAATAAGAATAGGAAAAATAGTTAAACCAACCAAAGACAACAAGGCGAAGGTTGTAGTTGTTCCATCGACCAACGAACCAAAGTTTTATCACGACGATTCAATTACCGAAGACGGAGAAGAAAATACTGGTGGCTCAGGTGATGGCGAAGAAGGCGATGTAATTGGCGAACAACAAGCACAACCCGAAGAAGGTGAGGGTGAGGGACAAGGTGCAGGAGAAGGTCAAAGTGCAGGTCACGATATAAGTTCCGATGCTTTTGATTTAGGTCGAATTATTACCGAAAAATTTGAACTTCCAAATCTAAAAACAAAAGGAAATAAGCGTTCTTTCACTAAATATACCTACGATTTAACCGATAGAAATCGTCGATTTGGGCAAGTCTTGGACAAGAAAGCGACCATGAAAAAAATCATAGGAACTAATATTGTCTTGGAAAATATTAAACCGCAACACGATTTTAATCCCGCTGATTTAATCATAAATCCGAACGACGAAATTTATCGAATTCTTTCAAAAGAAAAAGATTTTGAATCGCAGGCTGTTGTTTTCTTTTTGAGAGATTATTCTGGCTCAATGCAAGGTTCTCCTACCGAAGTAATTGGAACTCAGCATTTGCTGATTTACAGTTGGCTTATGTTTCAATATCAAAACAATGTTCAAACACGATTTATTTTACACGATACTGAAGCAAAAGAAGTTGCCGATTTTTATACTTACTATAAATCGCAGGTTGCAGGTGGAACTAGAGTTGCCCCTGCATTTCAATTAGTAAACAAAATTGTTGCAGAAGAAAATCTGGCTACCGACAATAATATTTATGTGTTTCACGGAACCGACGGCGACGACTGGGACAGCGACGGAAAAGCCCTGCAAGACGAACTCGAAAAAATGTTGCTTTATGCAAATCGGGTTGGAATTACTGTAGCCAAAAATTCGTGGAGTTCGTCAAATGCAACTACCATCGAAAAAACAATGGAATCGTCAGGATTGTTAAAAAATAAAAGCGATTTGATTCGTTTAGATGTATTTACTGCCGACGGAGCAAGTGAAGAACGAATAATAGAAGGAATTAAAAATATTGTGAGCTAAGCACTTACACCAATAAAAAATTGCAACATGGAACTTATTAGCCAACATACAAAAAAGATAATGGAAGAGTGTAAAGTTCGTGCACGAGATGCAGGCTTGGTTTTTGGCGACGAAACACTCGAATATATTGTTACCAACAAAGATATGCTCGAACTTTCGCCAAAAGTTATGATTCCAACTTTATACGATTATTGGGTACACGATGTAGAGGTACTTCAAAAACAGGGGAAATATAAACTTTATCCAAATAATCCCTACGAAACGGTTATAAATTCCCGCCCGGCTATTTCGTTTTACAACGATAACAATCCCGACTGGCTCAATATTATGATTTTTTATCATGTGTTGGGACACATCGACTTTTTTCAAAACAACATTATGTTTCAAGATACTTGGAACGACGATTTTGTGGGGAAAGCTCTTGCCGATAAACGCATGATTGCAAACCTCAGAACCGAACAAGGACGTTGGGTTGATTACATTATAGAATTTAGTCGAGCCATCGACAATTTGGTTGGATATTTCGGCAAAATGGCAAGCTATGCTTATTACGATAACATTAATCCAACCAAAAAAGTTGCTTTTTATTTCGACACATTTTTACAAGAAATCGTTAAAGCTCCTGAACATGAGTTTTTTAAAGAAATCGAAAGGTACAACAAACTTGTAAGCCAAAACAAAAATGTTGCTGAATCGCTTTTCTTTTCGGAGGTTCGAAAAAAACATCCCGAATTTCAAGCAATTTTCGAGAAACAACAAGATATTGTTGAACATAAACATAGCGATGTTATTGAATTTGTGATGAATAACTCAACTTTTTTGAATCGTGAAAAAAACCTGTGGATGAAATCGGTAATTTCGATTATTCGAAATACATCAATGTATTTTCAACCACAGATTAGAACGAAAATTACTAACGAAGGTTGGGCAAGTTATTGGCACGACAAACTTTTTAGAGCCGACAACCGAATAAAAGGAAACGAAGTAGCTTATTCGAAAATTAATGCCGGCGTTACGTCAATTTCAAGAGTTGGACTTAATCCATATGCAATAGGACTTCGATTGATCCAAGATATTGAGGACAGAGCTAATAAAGGAAAACTTAGTTACAATTTTCAAAAAATTAGCAATATCGAAGAACGTGAAAAATTTAACACGAACACAAATCAAGGAAAAGATGCTATTTTTAACATTCGGTCTAATTTTTCCGATTTTATGTTAATTAGTACTTTTGTTGATCAAGATTTTGTCGATAATCACAATCTGTTTGTGGTTGGCAAACGACTTGACCAGCAACGAGGAGTTTATCAATATTATGTAAAAAGTCGAAAAGGATACGATTATCAAAAAATGCTGATTGATTCGTTGTATCATCCGCCAATCATCGAGGTTGATGTGGATAAAACGAGCGAAGATAATCTATATTTGGTTCATAAATTTGAGGGCAAACAACTTATCAAAGATTTTATTCCAGAAACAATGGTCGGAATTGAGTTTCTTTGGGGTGGAAGTGTGAATGTAGAAACAACCGAAATTGTAAGCAAAAAAAACAACGATGGAGAACAAATATTCGAAAATCGAAAAGTTTTGTACACCATTAAAGACCGAAAAGTTACAAAACACAACTTGTAAAAATTTTCAGCATGAAACGAAAAAACAATATTAAGCCAACCATCGACATAGTTCAAGATAAAGCACGAAAACTCGAAGCCTTGATTGATATTAGCAACGAGTTGCGTGAAAAAGAACAACGCAGAGCGATTACTTTCAACGATTTTTTGTTTTTGATTTCGGAAAACCCTGAAATTATTTTTAGAAATATTTTTCAGCAATTTCACGACATGGTAAAATACTATGTTGGCGAAGGCAAAGACGATTATGTGGTTTCGAACGATAGCATAGGTTTTGTAAAATACGATTGTTCCGATTTGTTTATTACCAAATGCGACAATCCGTTTTTTGCCGATAGACTTTTTGCCAATCGTTTTATGAATCTTATCAACGGATTTAAAAAAGGAGTTCAAAGTAACCGAATTTATTTGTTCGAAGGGCCTCCAGGCAGTGGAAAAAGTACATTTTTGAACAATTTACTCAATAAATTTGAAGACTACTCTAAAACCACTGAAGGTGCTGCTTACACTATGCATTGGAAGCTCGACATCGAAAAACTTGGTGGATTCGATTTTTATGAAGACCGATTGAATAGAATTGCCGAAGAAAGCGATAACGACGATTTTGGGAAACAACTGTTGGCTCTTCCGTTTCAAAAAAAATATCAGCAAAAATGTTTGGAAATTACCTGTCCGAACAACGACCACCCTATACTGATTATTCCTAAAGAATATCGCGAAAAGTTTTTGGAAGAACTTATCGATGACAAAAGTTTTTTACGACGATTGAAATACGATAAAGAATTCGAATGGGTACTAAAAGGAAATGCATGTAGCATTTGCAGTTCGATTTACAATACCCTACTCGACAAAATCGGGAATCCGCTTGATGTTTACAATATGATGTATGCTCGAAAACAAGTTTTCAGTCGTCAGTTTGGAAAAGGCATAAGCGTTTACAATCCTGGGGACCAGCGAACTGTTCGCCCAATTACAAACCCAACACTTCAAAATCTTATAAATGAACTGTTGAAAACCGACGAAATAAAATACGTTTATTCTGACCTCGCTTTTACGAATAATGGGATTTTAGCTCTTATGGATATCAAAGAAAGCAATGTTGACCGTCTAAAATCATTGCACGGAATTATCAGCGACGGAGTTCACAAAGTTGAGTTTGTCGAAGAGCATATTAATTCTCTATTTGTAGGAATTGTTAACCCCGAAGACAAGAGTCATTACGAAAATATTCGTTCGTTTAAAGATAGAGTCATTACGGTAAATGTTCCATATATACTTGATTATAAGACCGAAAGTGCAATTTACAAAAACAATATTGGTAAAGAAATAAATAAGGTTTTCTTGCCTCGAATACTTGATAATTTTTCGAAAATTATTATTTCAACTCGTTTAGATAAAGATACCAAAACCATCAAAAGTTGGATAAACCACGAAAAATATAATCGACACATCGACAAAGATATGTTATTATTGAAAATGGAAATTTATTCAGGCAAAATACCCGATTGGATTGGCGAAGACGATCTTAAAAATTTTACAAAAGAACGAAGAAAAAACATTATTGAAGAGTCGGAAGTTGAAGGAAGCAAAGGATATTCGGGGCGACAATCGTTGAATATTTTCAACTCGTTTTATTTAGAATATTCAAAAGAAAACAAGCTGATTACGATGAAAAACGTGAAAGATTTCTTCGCCGAATCGAAAGATTTCAGCAACGAAGAAATTCCTGAAGGCTTTATCGATTCACTCGAACATTTGTACAATTTTAATATTTTACAAGAAGTTAAAGAAGCCATTTATTATTTCAACGAAAAGCAAATTTCGACCGATGTACTTAACTATTTATATTGCATAAATTTTGAAATTGGCGATACCGTTAAATGCGAATACACAGGCGATGTAATAAAATTAGAAGAGGACTTTTTCAAAAATCTAGAAGCAATTTTTATTGGTTCAACCAGCACCATAAAAGAGCGAAAATCATTTAGAAATGATACCATGAACGAATATGTTACTCGAACATTATCGCAAGAAATTCGTGTAAATAATCTCAAAATACACGAAACCGACCAATATAAAAATTTGTTCGAAAAATATGTTAATAGCTTGAAGGAAAATGCATTGGCTCCATTTGTTGTCAACGAAAATTTCCGAAGAGCCATTGCTGCTTACGACACACTAGCTTTTAATACGTATGATAGCCGCCTAAAGCGTGATATTGAACGACTTATTAAAAACATGATGAAAAAATTCGGGTATTCAAAAGTCGGAGCAAAACAAATTGGTCTATATGTGTTGGATAACAAATTAGCGGAGAAATATTAAGATTAATTCTTTTAAAAAAACGCATATAGAAATTGATTTCAAGTTAAAGTATGTCTTTTTTTTACAGTGAAAGACTCATTCCAAACCAATAATAGGTCGGAATCTATGCTATTCCTGATGTGTCATCTATATTGAGAATTCCTGTTTATTAATTATAACCTTTCATACCAATTACGATTCAATGTGACCGACACAATTTAAAAATAAGATACCCGCTTTTGCGGGTATGTGGTAATTTTTTGAGGCACATTCCCTTGAAAAAGGGAATCTAAAAAAATCACATATGTGTCATATGGAAATAGAATTGGTATCATACCAATTGTGTTTCAAAATGATTGTTAAAGAAATTTTGGAACAACAATGGTTAATGCCGATATTAAAGCAAAACAAGCATACAGAACGAAGTGAAAGTATGCGACATTTTGATGTTTAATCGGTATCACAACTCAAACATCGCTTTTTTTGACTTTTTCATTTAATAAGAAAGTTTTATGAAACTAAATTCATAAAACTTTCTCGTATTTCAATAACAGTAATACTTTCAAAAGGTTATGTCAACCATTTTTCAGTACTATGCCAAACTTAAGCACTCTTTTTGATCTTTTACAATCCAAATTCTTTTTTGATTTTATCAACATAGTCGAGTTTTTCCCATCCAAAAAATTCAACTTCTTTTTTGATTTCAACACCGTTGTAAAATACAGATATTTCTTTCGAAAAATGATCTCTTCCAAAATGTCCATAACTTGCTGTTGGGAGGAAAATAGGATTTTTCAAACCAAATCGTTTGACAATCGCAGCTGGTCTTAAATCGAAAACTTTTGCAATTTTTGTCGAAATATCGCCATCTTTCATTTTCTTTCCATCTTCGCCCTTAACTTGAACAGTTCCATATGTATTTACGTACAAACCCACAGGCTGTGCAACGCCGATTGCATAAGCAACTTGAACTAAAACTTCTTTTGCTAAACCCGAAGCTACAATATTTTTTGCGATATGACGCATTGCGTAAGCTGCCGAACGGTCAACTTTTGATGAGTCTTTTCCTGAAAAAGCACCTCCACCATGAGCTCCCTTTCCTCCGTAAGTATCAACGATAATTTTTCGTCCAGTAAGTCCCGTATCTCCGTGTGGTCCTCCGATTACGAATTTTCCTGTAGGATTTACCAATAGTTTTACCTCTTCATTAAGAAGTTTTTTGTACTTATTTGGCAATGATTTTTTGGCTCGAGGAAATAAATATTTAACAACGTCAGCTTGAATTTTTTTAATCATTTCGTTTTCAGCCAATCTTTTTTCTTTTACCGAAGCATCTGCCGGTAATACAAATTCGTCGTGTTGTGTTGAAATAACAATAGTGTCGATTTTTTTAGGCATATTATTATTATCGTACTCAATTGTAACCTGCGATTTAGCATCAGGGCGTAAGTATTTCATTACTTTTCCTTCGCGACGGATTTCAGCTAATTCTTGTAATAATATATGGCTTAATTCGATTGATAATGGCATCAAATTATCCATTTCGGTACATGCGTAACCAAACATCATTCCTTGGTCTCCGGCTCCTTGTTCATCTTCGGTTTCGCGAACTACACCTTGATTAATATCGGGTGATTGTTCGTGAATTGCAGAAATAACACCGCAAGATTCGCTGTCGAATTTGTAATCAGATTTTGTGTATCCAATGTTTCGAACAACATCGCGTGCAACTTTTTGCACATCAATATAACCTTTTGTTTTTACTTCGCCACTTAAAACAATTAATCCTGTTGTTACGAGTGTTTCACAAGCAACTTTTGAATCAGGGTCTTGACGAAGAAACTCGTCTAATAATGCATCAGAAATTTGATCTGAAACTTTGTCAGGATGTCCTTCTGATACTGATTCGGAGGTAAATAAATATCCCATTTTATTTAAATTTAAATTATTAAAATATGCTGGGAGTAATTCGATTGGATGTAACAACAGAGAGTTAGCACTTTGGAAACGTGGTTGCAACAATCAAATCATTCCACTTAACTTAAGCAAAGATAAAAGCTATTTAGAAATATTCCAAATTATATGTGTGTTTTTATTTATAAACCTGAAGTTGTCTAAGATAAAATTTAATATGAAGTGTTCCGATAAAACTGTGAATTTAGCTTATACTTTTGAACCTAGTATTGCCTGACGTGCCTAAAAACAAAAGCCACCTAATAAAAATATTACATGGCTTTTCTTGTTCAAGAGGTCTCTTCCAGATTCGAACTGGAGTAGACGGTTTTGCAGACCGGTGCCTAGCCACTCGGCCAAGAGACCTTTTTACAGAGTGCAAATTTAATAAAATATTAATTAAATCAGAATGTATTGCAAAAAAAATTGCTTATTCTACCGGATAAAAGTATTCAACACTCACTTTTTCAACTTTTCCACCCAATGGAGGATTCATTTTGCTAACCTTAACCGATGCGTCGATAATTTCTGGAAATCGCTCAGTTAATACATTCATTATGCGTTTTGCAACATTTTCGAGCAACTTTGATTCAATCATAATTTGTTCTTTTACCAAATTATATGCAAGTTGGTAATTTAATGCGTCGTTTAAATTATCGCTCAAAGCCGCTTTTTCAACATCTGTTTCGATTCTTAAATCAACCAAAAATTTATTCCCAACCAATTGCTCTTCACGAAAACATCCGTGATAAGCGTAAAATTCCATTCCTTCAATGTGTATTATTGCCATCTTATTTAAGTGAAAAGTGAAAAGTGAAAAGTGAAAAGTGAAGAATTAAATTTCTTAAACATTTCAACTTATAAACTTATCAACCTATAAACATTTGAAAAGCAAAGTTAATTATATTTTTGTTTCGTTTTTCATTCTATATTTAGTTACTTTGTAAGTCGTACTTAAAAACAATTTTTTACACAAAATGACTGAAAAAGAACATCTTTCGAAAGAAACAGAAGAAGTAAAATCGTTGAATTTTATTGAAGAATTTGTTGAAGATGATATAAAAAACCAAAAACACGCTGGGCGAATTCACACTCGATTTCCTCCCGAACCAAACGGATATTTACACATTGGACACGCAAAATCTATTTGTTTAAACTTTGGTTTAGCGTTGAAATACAATGGTTTGTGCAATTTGCGTTTCGACGATACAAATCCTGTTGTTGAAGATGTTGAGTATGTTGATTCAATTCGTGAAGATGTTCGTTGGTTAGGTTTTGATTGGGGCGATAGAGAATTTTATGCTTCCGATTATTTCGACCAAATTTACGAATTTGCAATAAAACTTATAAAAGACGGAAAAGCTTTCGTTTGCGAAATGTCTGGCGAAGAAGTGAGTGCAACTCGTGGAACTCCAAACCAAGCAGGAAATGAAAGTCCTTACAGAAATAGAACTGTTGCCGAAAATCTCGATTTATTCGAAAGAATGAAAAATGGCGAATTTGCCGACGGAACTAAAACTTTACGTGCAAAAACTGGAATGGATTCGCCAAATATGCAAATGCGTGACCCAGTTATGTACCGTATAAAACACGCACATCATCACCGCACTGGCGACAAATGGTGCATTTATCCAATGTACGATTTTGCTCACGGACAAAGCGATTCTATTGAAGGAATTACACATTCAATTTGTACTTTAGAATTCGAAAATCACCGTCCGTTGTACAATTGGTATATTCAAGAATTAGGAATTTTTCCATCTCGACAAATCGAATTTGCTCGTTTAAATATTACGTTTACCGTGATGAGTAAACGAAAATTGCTTCAATTAGTTAAAGAAAATTACGTTAACGGATGGGACGACCCACGAATGCCAACCATTTGCGGAATGCGTCGCCGTGGCTACACTGCTTTGGCTTTGAGAAATTTTGCTGATAGAATTGGCGTTGCAAAACGTGAAAATATTATCGATATTTCGTTGTTAGAATTTTTTGTTCGTGAAGATTTAAATAAAATCACACAACGCTTAATGGCTGTGATGAACCCGTTGAAAATGGTAATCACAAATTATCCTGAAGGAAAATCAGAAGATTTGGACGCAACAAACAATCCAGAAGATGAAACAATGGGAAAACACAATGTTCCATTTTCACGCGAATTGTTTATTGAACAAGATGATTTTATGGAAGATGCACCCAAAAATTATTTCCGTTTAACAGTTGGGCAAGAAGTTCGTTTGCGATATGCATATTTTGTAAAATGTACAAATATTGTGAAAGACGAAACTGGCAAAATTACCGAAATTCATTGCACTTACGACCCAGAAAGCAAAGGCGGAAAATCTCCTGACGGAAGAAAAGTAAAAGGAACAATTCATTGGGTTTCGGCTCAACACGCTGTGAAAGCAGAAACTCGTTTGTACGATAGACTTTTCTCTGTTGAAAATCCTGACGATGTGCCTGAAGGTGGCGATTTTAAAGACAATATGAACCCAAATTCTTTAACAATTTCGGAATGTTTTGTTGAACCATTTGCAAAAACTTTTAAAGCAATGGACAAATTTCAATTTGAACGAATTGGTTATTTCTGTTTAGATAAAGACGCAACCACCGAAAAATTGATTTTTAATAAAACTGTTGGTTTAAAAGATACTTGGGCAAAGGTTGTGGGAAAATAGAAATTGGAAGTTAGAATATTAGAAGTCAGAATACAGAAGATTTAAAATAGAAATTGGAAATTAGAGGTTGGAAATTAGAACTTTTTTCGTTTGGCGAAGCATTTGCTTCGTTTTAATAATAAAAGTAGCTTAAGCTACAAATTAAAAATGGCGTAGAAAATTCTTTACCGAACTGAGTCAAAACATTTTTAAAATCAAAATATATGTTAATATTACCTCCAAAATCAATTTCAATTCTCAGCCTTATTATCTTTTTTATGTTACAAATAAGCATCTGTTTTTCACAAAACATTTCTTTTCCTAACATCATTCACTGCTCTGAGTGTCCAATTGCGATTGAATTAAATAAAACATCTCAATCACAAATAATTGACAGTCTAGTGTTGCAAAAATTAGATTTAACTTCAAATGCATTCAAAACAGTATTAAAAGTTTCGTTTGAGTATTCTGAAAAAAACTTACTAATTAAAGAGGAAAGTCAATATTGGTTTAACCAGAATATGGATTACTCCTATCAAAATAATGGAATATCGCACAAGCAAACAAACATTTATACATACGATTCTAAAAACCTGGTAAAGGAAATTCTCACTCAAACGTGGGACAGTATTCCAGAAGTTAAGCAAAGTTTTGACGAAGAACCACATATTAGAATTTATCCTGCTTATATGAAAATCGGAAAACAGAAAACCTTTTATGCTTATGATGCTAGAAATTATATGCAAAATTCATTCACATTGGATTTGAATGGAACAAATAAAAGAGATGGTATTTATTCGGATACAATTTATAATTATAAATACACCAACTCATATAACGAGAAACAAAAACTAGAAAATGAAATTACGTTGCAATATATTTACAACAGCTGGAAAAACTACACAAAATACGTTTACTCTTATGATAGTTTAGGTCGTATATTGAGTAAAATTGAACAATTTATTGGTTCTAATGAAGGTTGGGATGATTACAGTCAGACAAACTATTCTTATAATGAAAAAAATTGCATTACAAATGAATTATTACAAAAATGGACTATGTTGGATGAATTTGAAGGAAGCTGGACAACAGAATCAGAAAAAAACAACAACTATGATTTGAAAGGAAATTTAACATCCTCGATCAAAATTATTCAGGGATATGATAGTGAGCTAAGAGAAGAATATTCATTTTCTTATTCTGAAAACAACAAATTATCGGGATATGTAATGAAAAATTATTTTAACTCTAAACTTGCTGATACTTATAAATGCATTATTTATAGTAAATAAATGAGTTTAATTCCCAGCAGTTTCTCCTGAAAGGGACGCTGCGTAATTGAACGCAGAGTTCAAAGGAATTGAAACTCTGCTGGAAATGAGTTCTCTTTGCGTTTGTACTTGGAGATTTGAAAGGACAAGTTAACCGTGTTTGTTGTAAACGATTCCTACAAAGGCTGAAAAACACCACCTCGGTCTTACAGACCACTCCTCCAAAGGAGGAGAATTTAGAGTTGAATATATTCAACCGATTTCTACCCAAACATAAAAATTGCTAAACAACAAATTCCCCTCCTGTGGAGGGGTGTCCGAAGGACGGGGTGGAAAGAAAAAATTATAATGTTTGTTGGAAAGGATTCCAACAAAGGCTAAAAAACAGACCACTTTCACATACAACCCTATCATATAATTTACGTCTTACATACATTAAATATTCATAGAGCACAATGAACAAATTAGAGTTTTTTTTTCTTCTGATTACTTTATTCTTTTGCTTGCAAAGTTGCAGTAAAGAAGAAGAAGCTCCTGTTTTTATCAAAGGAGATATTCATGATTATTACACCAACGCTCCTATTCCAAACTATAAAATAGAAATAATTAAAGAAACCAATCTTCTTTTTAGTATGATGGCTGACTATTCTATTGAAACAATTGAAACAGATTCATTAGGACAAGTTATATGTATGTTTTTTGCTGAATCAAAATTTTATATTGAATATCATTTATTATCTGAAGGAAATGATGAATATGTTAGTTTTGAACATAATATTGACAAAAACGAGCCTGTAAATGAATTCAGTATTGGCATAAAACCATATAGATATCTTAATGTGAATGTAAAAAACACAACAGGGACTTACAAATATATAAGTAATAAGGGTTGTTGTAGTAAATATGAATTCTTGGATAACACATTTATTATTGACAATGCTGTTCCAGAAGACACTTTTACACTTAGGCTATATCTTTGGGAATGTGATTCTTGCTCAAGAAATTATTTTGAAGAAAAAATTTATATTGAAAATATTGATACTACTTTTATTACAAGAGATTATTAAGTCAATACAACAGCAATGCTCTGCACAAATTATAAAAAGACTTTGCCTGTGTAATGTGTTTTCACAAGACACAAAAGCTGTATGGTGAAAACACCATACAGAGGCAGGAATTGCTTCGTTTTACTCGCAATGACGATTTAAAAGCTTATTTAAAAGCTTTCTCTAGCAATCCATCGCCGGTTGGGCTGAGGCGAGAGAAATACTCGGGCACTTGCTTTCCGGTTAGTTTGTCAACATAAAGTTTTGCCAAATACTGTCCAAGCATAAATCCTTGTCCTCGCAATCCGATAAACAGACCGCTTGCGGGGTCAATAACCATTCGGGGTTCGATGTAATATCCCGACCAAACAGCCTGAAATCCTACCGATGAAAGCTCCGGAATCCAATCGACAAAAATTTCAGAAACAATTTCTAAAAATTCTTTCGAGTTGATTTTTACATTTTTATCGGCTTCCAAATATTCGTTCAATGGTGACGCACAGCCAATAATTTGACCTGTTTCTGCTAATTGTTGTCCGTAAACAGCCGAAAATCCTTTGTATTTGCGACGGTCAATTACCATCGAAAGCGGAGCTCCGTTTTTGCCCAACATTGGTAAGCGGCGTGTGATAAATGCTTGGTGTTTTACGGGAAACAATCCAGTTTCAACTCCAACTTTTAAGGCAAATTTATTACCTTCTTCGCCAAGTGCATTTACAAAAATATCGGTGTGATATTCAATATATTCGTTGTTGTGTGTGTGAACCAATGCCTTGTAAGTATTTCCAACTTTTTCTAAATCAATCAATCGAGAGTCTTCAAGTACAGTCCCTCCGTTTTCAATACCAATTTGTCGAATTGCATCAACAACTTTTCCCGGCGTTGCTTGCCAACAATTTTTGGTAATTAGAGCCGATTTATAGGTTGTTAATTTTGAATTGAATTTTGGTGAAATCTCTTTTTGAAAATCTTTTGGCGAAATCATGTAGGCATCAGACCATGCCATCGAAGCTTCCAACGCTTTGTACATTTCGTCATCGTGAGCGAAAGTTACATAATTGATTGGATGAAAGTCAATATTTCTGATTTTGTGCAAATCTTTGAAAATTGCCAAATTGTTAACGGCTATTTCAGAAAGTTCGGGTAAACTAAAATTTGGGCGACCACCTGCAATATTTCTCCATGATGCTCCACGTCCGTAATTTAATAATATTGGCTCAAGTCCTGCTTCCGACATGTAGCGAAACAAAGCACTTCCGCCAATTCCTCCCCCTGCAATTAGTGATTTAACTTTGATAATCTTGTTTGCTTTTCCCGAAATGTTTGTAATAATTTTTTCTTTCACATTTTTAGGATACAATTCGCCCATTCCAACTTGATTCGACAGCGGACCGCGAGGTGTAGCTTCTCCAACTATAGTAATTCCTTCCGATGCAATTGCTTGTTTTAATCGTTTTATGCAGCGTTTTCCACGGCATGCTCCCATTCCCAGACGAGTGGTATGTTTTATTTCGTCAATCGAAATAAATTTGCGGTCGCCAATGGTTTCAAGAATTTCGTCCATTTGCACATCGTCGCAATGGCAAACGTAGGTTTTGGTTTCAAAAACTTTGTCGTTTTTTTCAAATTCGAGTTTTTCGGGATATTCTGTTTTTACAATAAATCCGCGAATCTTCATTAAATCTTCGCCTTTTACATCGAGCGATTTAACTCGGGCAATATGAGTTTTATTTTGCTTTTTGAGAATCTTTTCAATGATTCCTTCTCCTATTTTTTCTCCATTGTTATTGACCAAAAAGACTTCACTTCCTTCTTTTTTGTCGAATTCGATGGGTAAGAATAACCAATCTTTTTTCAAATTATATCCAAAAATTGCCAACCCTGGGCATTGGTAAACGCATTCCATGCAACCCACACACTTGTCGAAATCGATGCTCGGAACCGTACTGGTTGATGTTTTGGTAATTGCACCGTAACGGCAAGCAAATTCGCAAGGATTACACGCAAATCCATAAAGACAGTCGATTTGGACAAAAGGTTTGTCAAAAGCTCTTTCTTTGGTTGGAGTGTAAGGTTCTTGAATAATTCGAATGGGATGTTGTTGCGAGTCAATATATTCTTTCGATACGTTTAAATAATCGTTGTAATTGTAACGAGCTTTGATGTTATCGAGAATTTCAAACGCAGCTTGTTTTCCTCTGAGAACAGCACTTGTTCCCTCTCCAATTCTAATTGCATCACCAATTCCATGGCAATTGCGTCCAAAGACTTCGTACCCTTTTATCAAAAGCTGGTCGTCGGGAACTAAGCCGGTACAAACATTTATGGCGTCGATTCCGGTTATTACTTTTTCGGTGCCGGGAATGGCTTTAAAGTTTTCGCACTCGGCGATTACTGCTCCAACAACACCCGTATAATCTTCGTTTGGAATTGCTTCTAACAGAATGTGCGACAAGATTACAGGAATACCCAAACGGCGAACTCTGTTTGCTTGAACAGGAAATCCGCCTTCTTTATTTTGAGCTTCGATTATTGCCTTAACATTTGCTCCTGCTTGCATTAATTGGTACGAAGTCAAATATCCAATGTTTCCTGCTCCGACAGTCAATATATTTTTTCCCAACAAAGTAAGTTCGCTGTTCATCATTTTTTGAATCACCGCAGCTGTATAAACGCCGGGAATATCGTCGTTCTCGAATGTTGGCATAAATGGAACTGCACCTGTAGCAACAATCATATGATTTGCTTCGATGTAATAAATTTCTTCCGATTGAATATTTTTTACAGCAAGTCTTTTTCCGTCAAGGATGTCCCAAACGGTAGAGTTTAACATAATTCCTTCGTGGCTGTCTCCAGCTAATGTTTTTGCAATGTCAAAACCTCGCATTCCTCCGAATTTTTTTTCTTTTTCGAAAAAGAAAAATTGATGAGTTTGCATTAAAAACTGGCCCCCAATTTTATCGTTATTATCAACTACAATATTAGAAATATTGTTCTGAATAAGAACTTCTCTTGCTGCAAGTCCAGCTGGGCCTGCTCCAATAATCACAACATCGGTTTTGTAAACGCTTATGTGTGAATCAAGTGCTTTTATATCAACGGTTGGTTGATAATCTTTTGGAATTTCACGAACTTCGCTAACGCCATCAACTTTTGTAATGCAAATTCGTTTTATTTTACCATCAACCAACATTTCGCAAGCACCACATTTACCAATTCCGCACTCTACACTCCTATTTCGATTGTGCAAACTGTGACTATGAACAGGATATCCGGCTTGATGCAAGGCAGCTGCAATGGTAAAACCAAGGTCTCCGGTAATTTTTTTTCCATTAAATGTAAACGAGATTTTCTCTTGATTTTCAACATCTAAAATTGGATGCGAATTGATTTTGTGCATATTGATTTTAATAAAATTTAAGACGATGAAATTAGATATATTGTTTTGTTTTTTTTATGACCTTTGTCATGGAATTGCAACAAAAATGAGGACAAAAAACATAAGAAATATGGAACATTTTTCAATTTGTTAAATTCAGTTTCAATTTCTATCGAAGTTCTATATACCTAAGCTGTATGTAATCGCTTTCTATATATCATACCAATTACGATTCAATGTAACCGGCACAATATAAAAATAAGACACCCGCTTTTGCGGGTATGTGGTAATTTTTGAGGCACATTCCCTTGAAAAAGGGAATCTAAAAAATCACATATGTATCATATGGAAATAGAATTGGCATCAAACTACAATGTATTGAAATACAGACAATTCAACTAGCAACAACCTGTAAAATTAAAACTGAAAATAAATAAAGGGCTGAATGGCCGAAGATTTTATTTGATAAGCTACCAACACGAACAACACAACGACAATCAGTTTTACGACAATATGCGATTTAATAAACCAACCTCTTATTTTCTCTTTCCACATCGAAGGGAGCCAGTGTCCAATTAGTCCAAGCGCCATAAGTATCAGTACCAATCTATATGCTTCTAAAATATCAAAAAATAGTTGTGGTTGAAAATGTTTTAAAATTTGCTCAAACATTTGATTAGCAACATTCATGTTTTCTGCTCTGAAAAAAATCCAGCTAAAGGTTACTGTGTGAAAGGTAAATAGGATTGCAAAAAATCGTCGAACAATTGAAATCTTTTCTTTCGGCTTAAAAATACGAATCCAAATTTTATGAGTAACCAATGAGAGTCCGTGAATTGCACCCCAAACAATAAATCGGAGATTAGCACCATGCCATAATCCACCGAGTATCATAGTAATCAGTAAATTAATATTGGTTCTGATTATTCCTTTTTTGCTGCCTCCTAATGGAATATATAAATAATCTCGCAACCATGTGGAAAGTGAGATATGCCACCGACGCCAAAAATCGCTAATATTCAGTGCTTTATATGGAGAATTGAAATTTACCGGCAAACGAAAACCCATAAGTAAGGCAACTCCTATTGCAATATCGGTGTAGCCCGAGAAATCGCAATATATTTGAATCGAATAGCCATAAGCCGCCAGCAAATTTTCAAACCCCGAATACGAAAGTGGCGAATCGAAAATTCGGTCAACAAAATTTACAGAAATATAATCGGAAATCAACATTTTTTTAATGAGACCGCTAAGAATCAAAAACGTAGCGTGCCCCATGCCTTGAATCGTGAGTTTATACTCTTGGTATAGCTGCGGAATAAATTCAGCTGCACGCACAATAGGCCCGGCAACCAACTGCGGGAAAAACGAAACGTAAAATCCAAAATCAATAATATTTCGAACTGGAGCAAGTTTTCCTCTGTAAACATCAACCGTATAACTTATAGTTTGAAACGTATAAAACGAAATCCCAACTGGAAGAATGATTGCCGAAATATCAAAACCAGAGCCAGTAAGTTTATTCGTAACATCGGCTAAAATATTATATGCATGAATATTTGTGTGAAAGACTTGATTTATGATGTCTGTTAAAAAATAAGTGTATTTAAAATATGCCAATAATCCTAAATTTGAGAGAATACTTAGGCTAATAAATAGCTTTTTATAAATCTTTTTTTGCGAATTATAAATTAGCAATCCTGCGGTATAATCGATTAGTGTAGATAAAATTAAAAGCGAAAAAAAATAGCCTCCCGATTTGTAGTAAAAAAACAAGCTTACGAAAAAGAGAAATCCGTTTCGAAGATGATTTTTTTTGTAAATAATAGAATATACTGCGAGAACAACGGCAAAGAAGCCCCAAAAATACAACTGACTAAAGAGCATTGGCTCTTTTTCGTTGTATAAAAAAATGTGCTTGAGTATTGCTATGTAATCCACTTTATTAATGATGAATTGTTAATGATGAATTTTAAATCATTTTTAATAATCTATTTTTTAACTTAATATTTTTCAAATTCAGACATAAATGCTTGAAAAAACAAATCGCCCTGCAAAAGGTAACCTGTTGGGCTTAAATGCAATAAATCACTAGAGCTTAATCCGTTTTCGTTCCATTTTTTAATTGAATTTAATCCTCCCATAATTTCGTAAAAATCCCAAACTACACAATCGTGTTTTTTTGCAAGTGCAATCGTAATATTTCTAATTTTTTCATTATTTGGATTTACCTGTTTTTTATATTGATAGCTATCGCCAGGAGTTGTGAGCAATATTGCAACATTCGGAAACGAGGTTCTAATTTTTTCGATAAATTGATTGTATGAATCAAAAAATAGCTTTTCGTCAAACATTTTTTTATAGCCGTCATTTGCTCCGAGCGAAATGATAATTAAATTAGCTTGAATTATTTCGATTTGAGATATCAACTGGCTTGAGTTATTCCATGCTGTAACATCTGCTCCGTTTACGCCAACTGAATGATAATCAATCATTTCATTGTCATTTATAATTTCAAAACCATATAAAGTAAATGTATTTGCCTGATTAGTTGTTCTTGAAAACTTCACACAAATAGAATCTTTATTTATTCCGGTTACTTTATACTCTGCGATACATAAATCATTCGCCAATTCGTTTACATGAATTGATGGTTTTCCCTCAACTGTAGCGGTATAATTTTCGTTTTTTTTGTACCACAATCGAAGCTTAAAATCTTCAGAAAACGCCAACGAATCATTTCTATATTTGAAATAAAACGCCGCTAAATTATCTTGTGTTGTAACGCTGTATCCGGTCAGTCCGAGTTTGCAATCTTTGTCGCTTTCAATATTTCTACATTTTTGCCAATTTCCGGTAAAAACTGTTGAATAATCGTAACAATCATTTGTTCCGGCAATCGAATATGGAAACATAATTCCTCGTCCTACTTCTAATTTAAACACTCTCGAAATATTTTTACGAATACGATTAGTAAAAAGATTTCCTTGAATATGTGAATCGCCAATATGCAATATGCTTATTTTCTGCGATTTATTATTGATAATTTGATTTAGATTTTTGAAAAAAGATGTTAACGAAGTATTGTTTTCGGCAAATAAAAAGCGGTTTTGAGAAAGTCGAATAAAATCAAATTTCGACAAATCGTACGTTAGCGTGTCGTAATTTTGTGAACAGCCAACAAACGAAAGTTGTAGCAAAAACAAGAATATATATAATTTACTTTTGTTCATTGGCAAGCAAAACGTATTGATTGTATTCGTAAATAAATGATTCATAAAACATTTGAGCAACAATTTTTGCTCCTTGATAGCTAAAATGCGAATAATCTTTTGCAGCTAAGGGCGGATTAGCCGTTGCCCAGCTTGGCATAGAATTTTTCCCGCCCATTGCTTCGTACAAATCCCAAAAAGCACAACCCGCCTTAAATGCTGCATTTTTTTGAGCATCTCTGATTTGTTCGAGTTGAGGGGTTGTTTCGTAAACACCATTGTTGTTGTAGGATATATCTGATACGCCAATTACAATTATGGTTAAATCAGGGGACATTTTTTTTAAAAAGTCTAATTGACTGTAAAACCAATTTTCGTAAAATTCGTAATTTGCCTTCTTTTGCGAAACAATGTTAATTCCATATTCAAGAATCAACATTTTTACGTTCAGTTGCTTAAACATTTGTTTTAAAAGAGCAGGGTCGTTTTTTGTAAAATCAAGTCCAGAGCTTCCTCTTATCGCCAAATTATCGACGGCAACGCCACTTTTATCGTCAAATGCTATTCCGTATATTTCGGGACTCTCTTTTCCGGCAAACTTAATCGAAAGTTCGTCAACTGAGTTATCCAAATCCCAAGCAACGCTATTAAATGTATTATTCGAAAGTAGAGTTTGAACCTTTGTTAATTTATTGCCACAATACAACTCGGCAATTACTGGACTTTGATTATAACCGTACAATAATTTGCATTGAACAAACTTTTGGTTGGTGGCATACGTAAATTTCGATTTCTGAAATTTTATCCACGATTCGTGAATTGTGCTATCGTTTTGTTGCTCATCGCTGGTAAATTTCGACATAATGGAAACGAGTCCAAATCTCTTATGTGAAAATGCGTTGGTTTTATCAATAATTGTATATCTGTTCCAATTATCCGAAGCTGTTTGCTTAATCGAAACTGAGTAATCAAAAGCTTGAGTTGCAGGTAGCAAGCCAACGCCACTACCTCCGAATTTTGTTTGAAGTTTATAACGAATTAAAGCTGTAATTCGATCACCTTCTATTTGAGAATCCCCATAATGTAGTATTCGTACCAACTCTTTTTTTCTTTTTGCATTTGACAAGGAAGTAAAAACATTTTTCAACATCGAAGCATCTCCATTAGGAAATTCAAGATGGCGAATTTTTTCAGGGTTTGATAATTGTTCTATTTCCAACGTCAGCGATTCCTGAGTGCTATCAATATCTGATGTTAACGAATCTACTAAAGAAACATTTAAGGATTTTTTTGCATTAGAATTAGTGGTATCGTCGAGTAAAGAAATTTTTTCGATAATATTTGTAATATCGGCATACTGTGTTTTTTCAAAATTGAGCAAATCGTCAATTTTTACAAATTGGATTGTAAAATCATCGTTTATTTTAATGCCATTTCTCGGAAAAGTAAATGAAATCGTCAATAAAACAACAAATACCGACGTTAAAAACAGTAATGTTTTATAGGGTTTCATTTATGCTTCATTAAAAATATACTAGCTTTTCTTTTTAATTTTTAAAACTTGCCCAGGAGAAAGTGATTTAGCATTGCTTATCCCGTTCAGTTGCATAATTTCGCTATAGGTTACTCCTTCAAACTTGCTGGCAATCCGTAAAAGATTGTCGCCCGATTTTACGGTGTAATAAATATATTCTTCGGTAGAATTAGAATTATTAGTATTCATGTTTGAAACCACTTCAGATTGCTCGATGATGTCTTTTCCAATAATTTTTTGTTTTTCGGCAAATGACATTGAATTTACTTTTTTGTAAAAACTTTCTTTATTGCTCGGAACATAAATCAATAACTTTTGACCACTTCTAATTAAGTTTCGTCGAATATGATTCCACGTACGAATTTGATTAATAGAGACGCTGAACCAACTCGATATATATCCAATATTATCGCCTGATTTTACGGTGTAATAAATAGCTGTATGATTACTAGTAGGAGGTTCTGATGATGACGAGGCGACAGTTCCACATGTTCCTAATTTAGGAATTTCGGCTATTTGTGTACCAAAAAATAGTGAATCTTTATGAGCAAATATCGTATCGCTTCTTTCAATAAATCGGGTGGTGTACTCAACAGGTAGCTTCAACGAATAGGTTTTAGTTTTTGCCGGAAGAATATCTTTTATGTATTCTGGGTTCAGATTTCTCAATAATTCAATTGGTAGCGTAAGCATTTCGGCAACTTGACTCAAATGTAATTCTTCATCGACCATAATAGTATCAATTGCTAAAGGCATTTCTAATTTTCGGGGAACCAAATTGTGTTCTTTGTAATAGGTCAATGCGTAAGTTGCAGCAATAAATGCAGGAACATAACCACGAGTTTCGCGAGGTAAATTATAATATATTTTCCAATAATTTTTTACGCCACCTGAGCGTTTTATTGCTTTATTAACATTGCCAGGACCGCAGTTATACGCAGCAATTACTAAAATCCAATCGTGATAAATATTATACAAATCGCTTAAAAAACTTGCGGCGGCATACGATGCTTTTATTGGATCGCGACGTTCATCTACAAAGGAATTAATTTCTAATTTATACATTCGTCCGGTGCGGAACATAAACTGCCACAAGCCGGTTGCCCCCATTTTAGATACAGCATTCGGATTCAATGCAGATTCAATTACTGGTAAATATCTTAGTTCAACAGGCATTTTTTTCATGTCGAGAATCTCTTCAAAAATCGGAAAATAATATTCCGACAAGCCAAGCATACGCTCAACTTGTTCGCGTTTACGCATGGTATATAATTCGATAAAAGCTCTAACTTTTTCGTTATAAGGTAATTCAATTAAGGACGGAATTTGTTTTAATCTGGCTTCATAAATTGAATCCGAAAACATAGGAATTTTAACTGTGTTTGAATCCAACGAATCGAGTACCGAAAAATCGAGTAAATCGGAATTATTTTCTTGTTGAACATACCACAGATTAAGCAAACTGTCGAAATCGTTTTCAATTATAACTCCATCTCGGTGAACCGATATAGTATCATCATTTTTATGATTATCGTTATTGGCTGTAACCTTAAAAAGCGAAAAACTCAAAAAGAGTAAAGTGAATACGTATTGCTTTATCTGCATAATTTTTTTATTTAAATGTAAAAGTTAAGCTAAGTCCAACATAATTATCTCCTCGATTATTATAAACCATGTAATTGGGGTTTATTTTTAGCGATAAATCGTCGCTGACATCATAATCGAACAAATGTGCATCGACGCTTGCATCAATAATATTGAAAATGTATATAACCCCCATTACAACATAATTGAAGTCGCGGGCTCTTCTATATTGGTTCATAATATTTTCTAAATCCGAATCGGTATACGTGTCGAAAACGGCTAAAGCAACTGTTGCCGCCGATGTATCTGTTCTATAAATATAGGCTTCTTTATATTTTTGGTAACTGTCGTTTTGCTTAATTGAATAATATCCTAATACTCCCATTCCACCATAAATAATAGGTATTTTCCAATATTTTTTGTTGTAAGCCTGCCCTAGTCCTGGCACAACAGTCGAAAGCAACGATGCTGTTGTGGGCGAGTGTTTCTTTTTTACGACAAGGGATGTATCATTTTGCAGTGGTGGCATTTTGTGCGTTAACGTATCGTCTTGAGCAAAGCTAAAAATAGGATTTACAAGAAGCACGCATAATATTTGTGCGACAAGAATATATTTTATATGTAAAATTTTGATTTGTAGCAAAATCCATTAATTATTTAATTTATCAAGCACTTCGACAATTCGTTCCAAATCGTCGTCAGAATTAAACGAAATAACGATTTTCCCTGCACCTTTTTTGTTTCTTTTAAAATCAACCGATGTTTGAAAAAACTTTGACAGATGTGTTTTTAATTGATTGTATTCTTCGGGGTCGTTAAACAATTTTTTTTGTTTTATTTCACGATGTTCGGGTTTTAATTCTCGTGCGACTTCCTCAACTTTTCGAACCGAAAAATCGTATTTTAAAATTCGCTCATAAATCAACAATTGTGTTTCGGCTTCTTCAATATTAATCAATGCTCGTGCGTGTCCCATTGATATTTTTCGATTTCGAAGTCCTAATTGTATTTCGGCAGGTAGTTTTAATAAACGAAGATAATTTGCAACAGTTGAGCGTTTTTTGCCAACTCGTTCGCTTAAAATTTCTTGCGTTAAATTACATTCTTCGACTAATCGTTGGTACGAAATCGAAATTTCTATCGGATTTAATTCCTCGCGTTGGATATTCTCGACCAATGCCATTTCGAGCATTCCTTGGTCGTCGGCTTCGCGGATGTATGCTGGGATTTTTTTTAAACCCGCAAGTTTTGACGCTCTATATCTACGTTCTCCGGTAATAAGTTGGTAAGTGTCGGCATCTTTTTTTCGGACAGTTATCGGCTGAATAATCCCTAATTTTTTTATCGATTCTGATAATTCGTATAGTAATTCGTCGTCGAATTGCTTTCGCGGTTGAAACGGATTAACTTCGATTTTATCGATTTCAATTTCGTTTGTTGAATTATAACTTAGGGTTTCTTCTCCGGCATTTTCGATAAGAGCTCCTAAACCTCGTCCTAAAGAATTTTTTTTTGCATTCATTGGGTAAATATTTTATACAGAAAACAATTGCTTATTTATTTTCTATAATTTTTTCTTCGTTATCAATCTTTGTTAAATTATGTTTTTGTAAAAACTCGCGAGCTAAATTCAAATAATTGGTTGCTCCGCTTGAGTTGATATCATACATCAAAATCGGATTTCCATGACTAGGAGCTTCTGCCAGTTTAACATTTCGCTGAATAATGGTTTCAAAAACCATTTGTTGAAAATGATGCGTAACCTCTTCAACAACCTGATTAGCAAGCCGTAATCTTGAATCGTACATGGTTAATAAAAATCCTTCTATTTCCAATTCAGGATTTAAACGATTTTGAATAAATTTAATTGTGTTTAATAATTTTCCGAGTCCTTCCAAGGCAAAATATTCGCACTGAACCGGAATTATAATTGAATTTGCAGCAACCAATGAATTAACCGTAATTAGCCCCAACGAAGGAGAGCAGTCGATGATGATAAAATCGTATAAATCGTTAACTTTTTCCAAAATGAATTTCATCATTTTTTCACGATTCGGAAGATTGATCATTTCTATTTCGGCACCCACCAAGTCGATATGAGAGGGTAATAAATCAAGATGTTCAACTTCAGTATTAAGGATAATATCTTTGGGATTTACGCCATCGATAATGCACTCGTAAATACTAGTTTTAATATTTTTAAGGTCAAAGCCTAATCCCGAAGTCGCATTTGCCTGAGGATCGGCATCAACAAGTAATACTTTATGTTCGAGCACCGACAAGCTTGCTGCAAAGTTAATTGCTGTAGTTGTTTTACCAACTCCTCCCTTTTGATTGGCAATTGCAATGATTTTAGCCATTTCTATAATTTCGTGTATATTTTTGTGTAAATGGCAAAGTTACGATATTGTACCTTTAGAATTTTATAAATAGTGGCTACTTTTAAACAAGTTTTTTCGTTTTTATCAACAAATTAATGTTCATTAAGCTACAAAATATAAAATCGGGTTTTGATAATTTATAAAGATTTCTTTTTTATCTTTAAAAAATAAAACGTAACAAAAGTTTGGGTTATACAAGAAAATTTGCTTGTATTTGCTTACATTTATTACGGGTATAAACAGTTACCAGCAAGGCAATAATACGCTTTTGCAAGAGTCATAACAGTTAAAAAACGGGTTGAGTTATGGAAACAAAAGAGAGCGAAACGACAAATATG